>NZ_JBWZCI010000010.1:0-135937 GCF_059383495.1 Pseudarthrobacter sp. RHLT3-21 | reverse complement strand
GCTGGCGGACACGCACGGTCAGCCGCTGGTTCCTGCCCGAAATCGGGCCTCCACTAATTCGAGAGAAAAATCGCCCCACCGCTTGACGAAGAACATAGGGACACCCCCCACACACAGAGGGTAGGGGCATGATGAATGACAAGCTCAGCATTCTGGTTCGCGTGGACCTCGATGGCGCCCAGGCCATGGTCGCGGCCCAGGGCCATGTGACGGCGCAAAGCATCCAGGCCCTCTATGTGGTCGTGAAACGCGCCAACGACCTGATGAAAGGCCTCGCCCTGGAAATCGACGTAACCCGGGCCAGGGTCGACCCGGACGCTCTGGAGCAGCTGCGCGCCTGCTCGCAGTCCCATCACCTGCCCGCGAAAATTGATCCGTTCCAAGCCGACTGCCGGCTCCGCATTCTGGCGCCCGGGGATGCCTTTACCACCGCCGGGGTGGGCCTGGCAGCCTGACCCGTCCCACGCAGCACGCCCGGCACGACCAGCCAGCCGAGGGCCGCAGAGCCCATCAGGCCATGACGGGCAACGCCCTCACCCCGCTTTCACGCACCGCCGCGGTGCCCTCCACCACTGCCTCAATCGTCGTATACCTCGGCGAGAGACACGACCGTTCCGTCGCCTGCCGTCTGCCGGAAGTGAAATGTTCCCTCTCCTTCCCGGATGGTTTCAAACGTCCCTGCCATGCTGACTCCGCGCGCCGCAACATTGTCAACTCTGGAGAAGCTCCGGTTTGATTTGCCAGGGTGGCACGACAAGAAGGAACATGATTGCCGCGATCACGACGCCGGCCGCAAAGACGGTGTTGAGGTGAGTCGAGAGTGCCGCGCCGTTGTACATGGTCACTCCGACTGCAGCCAGTGCCGCGGCTAAAACAGTCAACACCACAAAGTTTTGTCGCCGAAGGCCAATAAGAAGCAGAAGTGATGGAACGACATACCAGATAACGCTTGCCGTACCCATCGAATTGATCTGGCTGATGACGGCTGTGCTGCCTGGAATTGAGGCAACTAATGGCTGATAGAACATCGACGCGCAATGAAGAATCAACCCAAAGAGACCAGCCGCGGCAAGGGAAAAGTCCAAGGTAGTCAGTCTGGCTGACAGCCCTTTCAGTGGCAGCCCAGGAACTAAAAACCGCGAGAGCAGCAACAGCAAAGCAACGACGGCTAGAATCACCACAAATTCAGTCGACATTTCCACAGACTACAGAGGCGCCGCAGGGAATACCCCTTGGATTTGAGATCCCTCGTTCGCCCGTCATCGAGCCGTCCAGAAATTCCCGCCCGGGGGGTGCCCTGTTGAGGTCCGGCGTTGGGACGCCGGACACGCCGGCTTTGACGTCGTCGCATTCCTACAAACGTCCAAACCCCGCCCACATCCTGTGTGACTGTCAACTTCGTTCGGCTTCCAAATCGCAGCTTCAAATGGCGGATTAATCGTCCCGTTTTGACTGGGTACCTAATCTGGCGCTCCACTTCCCTCGAGAAAAAGGTGTTGCCTGCCCGAAGGTTACGGGACCGTAAGATCTGGTCTCTGGCGTGGAGGCCGGGCGGAGTGCATAATCGTCACGTGCTGGCCGTGACCCTCGTCAGCATGCGATGCAGGCACGCGAGGGCGATTTGGGCGGACGGATGAGTGGATTGTCAACGAGCCAGGCACTAGACGATGTGGTCAAGGTCGCGCGGGAGCACGCCGAGAGGGTGGACACCGACGGGGTATACCCTCTTGAGGCGGTCGCGGAGTTGCGGGCCGGCGGGCTGCTGGGGCTGGTGCTTCCCGTCGAGGCCGGCGGTGCCGGTGCCGGGCCGGAGGTATTCACCGAGACGGTCAGTGCGCTGGCGGAGGCGTGCGGTTCAACGGCGATGATCTATCTGATGCATGCCGCCGCCGCAGTCACGATTGCTGCCGCGCCGCCCCCGGATCTGCCGAACCTGCTTGCAGGGATGGCGCGCGGGACAACGCTGGGCACGCTGGCCTTCAGTGAGCGGGGATCCCGGTCGCATTTCTGGGCGCCCGTCTCGATCGCGACCGCCAGCGGGACGTCTGTCCGGTTGCGCGCGGATAAGAGTTGGGTGACGTCGGCCGCTCACGCCGATGTCTATGTGGTCTCGACCGGTGCGCCCTCGGGGGTGCCCGGTGAAGTGGACCTGTATGCCGTTCCCGCCGGTACGCCGGGTTTGAACGTGGCCGGTCCCTGGCGGGGGCTCGGGCTGCGCGGCAACGACTCCGCACCGATGACTGTCGACGCTGAAATTGCGGTCGGGTACCGGCTGGGTGGGCCGGCTGCGGGCTTCGCGCTGATGATGGAGACGGTGCTGCCGTGGTTTAATCTCGGCAACGCGGCGGTCTCGCTGGGTCTGGCATCTGCCGCTACCCGGGCCGCTGTCGAACACGTTGGAGCTGCCCGGCTCGAACACCTGGGCCAGTCACTGGCTGGGTTGCCTACGATCCGGGCCCAGATCGCCCGGATGGGCATCAGCCTGGCGGCGCAGCGTGCTTACCTGGCCCATGCCGCGGGCAGCGTCGCGGCTCCCGGGGAAGACACGATGCTGCATGTGCTCGGGGTTAAGGCCTCGGCCAATGACGCGGCACTTGAGATCACCGATGCGGCCATGCGGGTCTGCGGTGGCGCGGCGTTCTCCAAGCACCTGCCCATCGAGCGGGCCTTCCGTGATGCGCGGGCGGGCTCGGTAATGGCGCCGACGGCGGATGCGCTGTACGACTTCTACGGCCGGGCCGTCACCGGCCTGCCGCTGTTCTGAGGAGGCCGGATCATGTCCGAGCAGCTGCTGGTCGGGGCCGTGGCCTACACCCCAAATGTGGTGCCCATCTGGGAAGGCATCCGCGAGTACTTCGCGCAGTCGCCGGCGCCGATGGACTTTGTCCTGTTCTCCAACTATGGACGCCAGGTCGAGGCGCTTCGGGCCGGACAGGTCGACATCATCTGGAACACCAACCTGGCCTACGTGCGCACGGTCATGCAGACCGGGGGCCGGGCCCGGGCACTGGCGATGCGCGACACCGACACCAGGTTCGCGACCGTGTTCGTCGCCCGCACCGGTAGCGGGTTCTCCGGCCCGGGCGCCCTCGCCGGACAGCGGCTGGCCCTGGGGTCCGCGGACTCAGCCCAGGCCGCCATCCTGCCGCTGTACTACCTGGCCCGGGCCGGCCTGGACCTCACCTTGCTGGAGGTGACGCGGTTCGATAGTGACATCGGCAAGCACGGTGACACCGGGCGCAGCGAGCTGGACGCCATCGACGCGGTACTCGCCGGCGAGGCCGACGTCGCGGCCATCGGAATCACCACCTGGGAAGGCATCGGCGGCGGGGAGCTGATGCCGGAGGCACTGGAGGCAGTGTGGCAGACCGAACCGTACTGCCATTGCATGTTCACCGCCCTGGACACCCTGCCCGCCGAACGCTACGAGCCGTGGGTCAGCACGCTCCTGGCCATGGACTGGGAACGGCCCGAGCACCGCCGGATCCTGGAGCTCGAGGGACTGCGGCGCTGGGTCCGGCCCGAACTGGACGGCTACGCCGGGCTGTTCGCCGCCGTCGAGGAACAGGGGGTGACCAAGTGGTGGTGATCCTGGACCTGGTACGCATGGTGGGGACCCTGGCCGAGGGCACCACCGGTGCGGTGACTATTGGCTCCGCGACCGAGTTTGACCTGGTCCAACGCTGGTGTGAACGAACGGGCAACACCCTCATCACCAAGTCATGGACCGACGTCGGTCCCGGCGCCGTCGTCGTACGTCGCGGCCGCCTGCCCGACCCGGCAGTGACGCTGGGACCGGACCGCCTGCCCGGGGCCCGGCTCTGGCTATACACGAACTTCCACTGCAACCTGGCCTGTGACTACTGCTGTGTCGCCTCCTCACCCAGAGCCGAGCGCCGGGAGCTCGGCGTCGAACGGATCGCCCGCCTGGTCCGGGCGGGCGCCGACTGGGGCGTCCAGGAGGTTTATCTCACCGGCGGCGAGCCGTTTCTGCTGCCGGACATTACCCGGATTGTCACAGACTGTGTCCGGCTGCTGCCAACCACCCTGCTGACCAACGGCATGCTGTTCCGGGGGCCCGGGCTTCGTTCCTTGCAGGCGATGCCGCGCGAGGGCTTCGCCCTGCAGATCAGCCTGGACTCCCCGACCCCCGAGATCCACGACGGGCACCGCGGTGCCGGCAGCTGGGCCCGGGCGGTGGCCGGGATCCAGGTTGCACTGGGCGAGGGTTTCCGGGTCCGGGTGGCTGCCACGATCGCATCGCCCCACGCGACCGATCTGGCCGCACTGCACGAATTTCTCGACGGGCTGGGCATCCCGCGGACCGATCAGGTCATCCGCCCGGTCGCGCAGCAGGGAGCCGCCAGCACCGGAGTCCAGTTCACCCGCGAAACACTGGTCCCCGAAGTCACCGTCACCGCCGACGGGGTGTACTGGCACCCCGTAGCCGCGACAGATGACCAGGCCCTGGTCAGCACGCAGATCGAACCCCTGGGACCGGCGCTCAGCGAGGTCTACCGGCTGTTCGCCGAACAATGGGCTGCAGCCGGCGCCGCCGCCAAACTTTTCCCCTGCGCGTAGCCGGGCTTAGAGTGTCCTGACCGGCTCGGCGGACCGGGCGAAATCCGAGGAGCGTGCGTGCATTTCACAACGCACCCGATGTACGCCAACCGTAAGGCTTTGCGGGTCGCCCAGGACACGCCTTGGGGCTAGCATGAAGCCATGACCCCCAACGACGAGGTGCTTGTCGTACAAACATACGGCGGGCGTGTGGAATTGCCGGCCGGCACTGTTCCCTTCAACGACACCCTCATGAAGGAAAACAGCAAGGTCTCCGACCGTGTCTGATCTGGCCGCGACCACGACGCCGGGCGGCAGGACCGCCGCCGAAGAACTCGACTCCGGGCGGACCGCCCGAGCCGTCATCGCCGGCCTGCGAATTACCGTGGCCTTGATGTGGATCCAGAACGTCGGCTGGAAGAGCCCCCCCGACTTCGGCCGCGAACAGGGCACAGGACTCTTCCAGTTCACCAGTTACGCTGTTGAGCATCCGGTCGTCCCGCCGTTCTCCTGGCTGGTCCAGAACGTCGTATTACCGAACTTCACACTGTTCGGCTACGCCACACTGCTGGTCGAATTCAGCCTCGGCGCGTTCCTGCTCGCCGGCCTGCTCACCCGGTTCTGGGCCGCGATCGGCATCATCCAAACCCTGGCGATCACCATGTCGGTCCTGAACGCACCCAACGAGTGGCACTGGTCCTACTACCTCATGCTCGCCGTGCACGCGGTGCTGATCGCGACGGCCGCCGGCAGATCCGCGGGGCTCGACGGCCTGCTCCGTCCCCGCTGGCTGACCTCCTCGAACCGCCTGGCCTGGTTGGCGCTGAGGGCATCATGACCCGTCCCCGTGGCGCCTTTCGTAGCAGGCTGGATCGGGGCACCCGGCGCCAGGCGCTCACGCTCAGTGCCGTCACAGGGGCAACCGCCCTCTTCGGACTCATCGACTATGACCCGCTCAAGCTGGTGCCGGTCAATCCGGCACAGGCAGTGATTCTTCTCGTTCTTGCCCTGATCGGCTTCGCCGGGACCATGCTCGGATCGCGCCCGATACTGTTCGGTGTCGGGGCAGGGATGATCGTCCTGGGCCTCATCCGCCTTGCCACCTACGGACAGGGGTTCGGGTTGATCGCCGGCAGCGTCGGAACGGCAGCGCTGCTGACCGGACTCGGCATGGCCTTCATCGGAATCATGCTCGTCGGTGCCCAACCAACACCTGAACGGCGAACCACGCCCACCGGACCGGACTAATAGCTGTGGCCGGCGAGCCTATCCTGCCCCGATGCGAGTCCCACGATGCGGTGAAGCGGCCAGGGACAAGGCCGCATCCGCGTGCCTGAACCCATGGCGTGGCGGGGTGAGCAACATGACCGGGCCCACTGTGGGTGTTGTTTTGCCGTGTCTGAATGAATTCGGGGCGTTGCAATGGGTCCTGGCCAGGATGCCTCACGGGTACCGGGCCATCGTGGTGGACAATGGCTCCACCGACGGTTCGGCGGAACTTGCGGCGGAGTTTGGCGCGACGGTGATCCGGGAAAACCGGCGAGGATTCGGGGCGGCAGCCCATGCCGGCCTGCTCGCCGCTACGGCGGACTTCGTGGCCTTCTGTGACTGCGATGGCTCCCTGGATCCGTCCGACCTGCCTGCCCTGCTGGCGCCTGTCATGGCCGGCACCGCCGATCTCGTGCTGGGCAGCCGCCAGCCGCAGCGCGGTTCATGGCCTTTTCATGCCCGTAGCGCCAACCACGTCTTGGCCTGGTGGCTGCGCCGCCGCACAGGCGAAGCAGTCACCGACCTCGGACCCATGCGGGCCGCACGCCGCGCGGATCTTCTGTCCCTTCAGCTTTAACGCCGTCCTCGATGTCGGCTTTCTTGAGCCAGTTATGCAGGGTTGCTTCGGAAATTCCGAAGTCTTTGGCGATCTGCGAGATCGGCGCTTCGTGCTTGCGTGCAACCGCGACCACGTCGCGGCGGAACTCAGCGGGGAAAGGCTTGGGTATGTTGAACATCCTTGCTGCAAGGAGTGCATTCTCACAAGTCAGGAGTCAAGCAAACCCGGGGCAGGCCCATTCATCAACCGGCGAGCCGCGAAGTGGGCCCCAACCAAACTGCAAAACCGGTCCCCACTCAAACTGCCATAATCAAATGTCCGTCATTTTGCCACCAACTGTATGCGGGAGTAGGCGACACTCTAAGGCAGAGTGAGGGATATGGATCAAAAGGCTGACTTACTTGGGTACCTTCGCATTCGAAGGGCAGATCTTCTCGCGAAACTCGACGGCGTCGGCGAGTACGACATTCGTCGTCCGATGACCCCCACGGGTACAAACCTCCTTGGCCTGGTCAAGCACGTCGGTGGCGTGCAATTGGAATACTTCAGCGAAGTCTTCAGCAGACCCCACGGCCGGGAAGTGCCCTGGTTGTCTGATGCTGGGGGGGTCGACGATGACATGTGGGCAACGGCCGACGAGAGCCGGGCAGACATCATTGACTTCTACCATTTCTCCGCTCGACATAGCGACGCGACGATAGAGTCACTCAGCCTCGATTCTTCAGGTGAAGTACCTTGGTGGACGCCCGACCGCCGATGCGTAACCCTCCATCAGATCCTGGTCCACGTGTGCGTCGAGACAGCCCGGCATGCAGGGCATGCCGACATTTTGCGCGAGTTGATCGACGGCGCAGCGGGCAATGGACCGCAGGATCCGAACGTGCCAAGCCGCACGTCGGAAGAATGGACTGCCTATCGATCCCGGATTGAGGCCGATGCACGCCAAGCCGGAAGATAGACCAGCGCCTACGAAATATCGGACAAGTGACTAGCTGGGAACCATGGAATCAAAGTATGTGCGCTACCAGGCAGGCATCCCCAATGGCCGTGGACGCCACCCAGGCATCTTTGCTCTCGCCAACGGTTTAGCAAACGACGGCAGGCTCAGCAGCCACGACTGGGCTTCCTGGCGGCGCTCAAATGACCATTACGACTCCGCATACTTGAACCCGTCGACGGTGGACAAATCGATTTACGACCATGCAATCAACCCGACAGCGGAGGCTTGGTTCAAGTGCACAGCCGGGCATTTGCTCGTGGGCGTTGAGTTCTACACGGATCTTCTAAGCCGGTATGACGTTGAGTGGCAGGTGCACCATTCAAACGATCCAGGAAAGCTGTTGTACGAAGACGACGTCCAGATAATTGTCGCGCCCCATGAGGGGGAATGATCTCAAGATGCACTTTATGATGCTGGAATGGGGGAAAACTTTAGCGGGAATGAGCCTGGGAAACACAAGCCGATCTACGTTGAGACCAGCATTCGTGCCCCCTGGGAGCGCGTATGGACTCTTAGCCAGGACCCGGCTCTGCACGCCCGGTGGGATCTGAGGTTCTCCCGAATAATCCCCACCGGGGGAGATGATCAGGGACTTCTCCATTTTCGTTACGAGTTCCGCCTTCCAGTACACATCATCCGGGGGAACGGAACATCGCTGGGGCACAGGCATCGATCCGATGGGCGGGCCACATCGGTGCTGAAGTTCGCTACTGCCGACCCGTTGTCTCCCATTGGACCTGGTTCGGGGTATTGGCGGTATGTGCCGACAGCGGATGGTCTTCGATTCATCACGGGGTACAACTATCAGCCGGGAATGGGGGCTCTCGGAAGAGTCCTGGACTCGCAGGTGTTCCGGCCCGCTCTGGGTTGGGCAACAGCAATAAGCTTCGACCGCCTGAGAATGTGGGCGGAGTCAGATCTGGATCCAAGAGACTCCCGCAACCGGTGGTTTGTCGACGCCGGAGCGAGAGCCAGCGGCATTCTGGCAGCCGGCGTCCTGCTCCGCAGAGCCTTCACAAGTCGAACCGCTGGCCCGGCGGCCCTGGGGGTGACGGTAGCTCTGGCGACCTGGATGTTCCCGTCCCATTGGACTGTGCCGAGGGCCGGGCGGTGCCTGCGGCAGGCCCCGGACGCACGCTCGGGCCGTGCCCCATCTGCCTTGGCAGGGTTGGCTGCACCCGCCACAGGTGGTTTCGGCCGTCAGACTGAGGGAGGCGAGTAGCCGTGGCTTCGATCTTTGAGGTGGCGTTGGGGCCAGACTTCCAAAGGCTTCACCCCATGCTGCAGAAACGCTTCGGCGTTGAAACCGAGGCAGGCTACGGATGCGTCGGACAGGGGGTCTTCTCAGAAGTCCGCCGGGGTGCGTGGTGGACGGTCCCGTTTCTGCGACTTGGTGCCTACCGCAATATTCTCTTCCCGGACCAGGGCGATGACATACCGTTCACGATCGAGAACTATCCCTACATTGACGGGTTTGGCCGCCCTACCGTCACGTTCGTCAGGACATTGGAAACGAACTGGCGGGATTGTCGACTACCTCGGCACCCACCAGCACCTGGCCACAGACCTCGAGCTGGAGGTCTTGGCCGATGGATCGCTGCACCTGCAGTCAGGGGCTCAGCGGTTCTACGAAGGCTTCGCAGGATTCACGTTTCCCGCCGTCTGCACAGGTACTGCAGACCTGTACGAGAGCTTCGATGACATTCGTGGGGTGTTCACGATTCAGATGCAGGTGCGGAACCCCGTCGTCGGGTTTCTCTTCGGATACCGGGGCGAGTTCACCTGCACGTATCCGCCCCTTCCCGGCACAGCGATCCCGGCGCACCTCAAACCGCTAAGGGAGGAAAGTCGCGAATAGCAGCCTGGTGCCCGCGAAAATGGTTGAGCGGCACTAACCGTCGGAGACGAGGATGTTGTCGTGAATTCTTGTCCAGCCGGATGCTTCAAGCTCTCTGGTGTCATATCCGTCGGAAACAAGAATGGACGATTCTTGGTCTGGTCCACCGGTTTTCACGAGCTCTCCCTCACGTGTTCCACCGGTTGTGCATACGGTGTGCCAGCCTGTTGGGTTGTCAACGGGAAAGGTGGCGAGGCATGCAGTTAGCTCCTGGGCTTCCTGTCCAAGGAAGTATTTTTGCCGTTTGCTTCGGCGACGAGGAGTACCTTGTCGACGTTCGTTTCCGGGCCGAAGTTAACACCTTCAGGAAGCGCATCATTGGGCGTGGCTGGGCGTTCCAGTGCTTGGAGGCCAGAGGCATCTGAGGAGCCGCTGAGGAGCAATCCCGATGTGAGCATGGCGATTAAGAGTAAGAACTTAACGCTGGTGATGGCGCTGCCCCCTCAGGCTCTTGTGTAAGCACGATGGTACTTCCCAGCAGCCTAGCGCCCCTACGCCGGGACTGGCTGTCGACCCCCGGGCACCGCACCGTTCACGTGGAACCCCTACCGGCCGCCAGCTGAACTCCGAGAACCATCCGAGTCGCGATGGTGCCGCCATGATCGTTCTCGATGTAACTCATGCCAATTTTCTCCGCCACCCGACGAGAAGCCATGTTTTCTGGATGGATAATGGCGACGAGCTGCACGACATCGAGTTCGTCGCGTGCGAATTCCTTGCACGCCGCCGCCGCTTCGGTCGCGTACCCCCGGCCCCACAAGTCCGCTCGGATGTGAAATCCGACCTCCAACTCGGTGCGACCATCAACCTGCTGCCAGGTAAGTCCGCAGTCGCCCAGAAACTCGCCATCGAGGGTTTCCACGATCCAAAGGCCGTAACCGTGCGTGGCGTAGTTCGCTTTATTCCAAGCGATCCATCGAGCAGCCTCATCCCGCGTCTTGGGCGCAGGGTAATAAGTCATGACAGCAGGATTACTCAGAAGCGCAGTCATGTTATCCAGGTCCGCTGAAGCCATCTGACGGAATCGAAGCCGGGACGTCTTTCCAGGAATCACCTACGAAGCCTACAGGCGCCCCAGCATGCAGTGATGATGGAGGAGGTTGCTTTACGGGTCTGACCCTTGAGTCAACAGACGCTGTCCGCAGTTGTCATTCTCGCGATCTGTCGGCCCGTAGGGTAACCGCACCAAAGCGCTGCTGGACGGGCGGACATGACTTCATAGGAGCCTGAATTCACGCAAGTCCCGTCACTGTTCTGTCTGCCCGACCGCCCGGCACGCAGCCACCCCAACAGGCGCGTCAGGAAGGCAATTCCATCATGACAACCACCGAGGAGATTGTCACCGCCGGGATCGATACACACTCCGATACCCACCATGTTGCCGTCATCAACCAGTACGGCAAGCGATTGGCCGACAAGGAATTTCTCGCCGTCGCCTCCGGATACCGGAAAATCATCGAGTTCATTCAACAGTTCGGCCCCCTCGCCGCAGTCGGCATTGAGGGGACAGGCTGCTACGGAGCCGAAATCACACGGTGGCTCGTCAAGGCCGGCATTACCGTCATCGAGGTCAACCGTCCGAACCGGAAAAACCGTAGACAGCAGGGAAAATCCGATCCCCACGATGCCTATTCGGCGGCCGAGGCTGTTCTCTCGGACAGGGCCACCGCCGGACCGAAGCACCGGGACAACTTTGTGGAATCCGTCCGTGCCCTGAGGGTCGTCCGGTCCTCGGCCGTGAAATCCCGGACCCAGACGATCAACCAGATCACCGGGCTGCTGACCAGCGCAACCGAGGAAATCCGGTCGAAGTACCGGTCCCTGCATGGCAGGAAACTGGCCCGCGCGCTCATGGGTTCCAGGCCGGGGACGAACCTGTCGGATCCTGGCACGGCGACCCGCTACGCACTGCGCCTGTTGGGCTCCCGCTACGAAATGCTGACCATGGAGATTCTCCAGATAGACGGGCACCTGGCGGACCTGCTCAAGGCCCATGCTCCTGATCTCCTCGCGGTCTTCGGGGTCGGGACCGAAGTCGCCGGCCAACTGCTGATAACCGCCGGGGACAACCCCGAACGAATCCGCACCGAAGCGGCCCTCGCCGCCCTCACCGGAACGGCACCGCTGCCTGCCTCGTCCGGGAAGACCAACAGGCACCGCCTCAGCCGTGGCGGAGACCGCGCCGCTAACTCGGCCATCCACCGCATCGTCCTCGTCCGCATGCGGCACCACGACGCCACCCGCGCCTACGTCCTCAAACGCACCAAGGAAGGCCTCAGCAAACGGGAAATCATCCGGTGCCTCAAACGCTACGTCGTCCGCGAAATCCATCGAACGCTCATCCGCCACATTTCCCCGGCCCCGGCCCTCGTTCCGGGTTGACACTCAATAGGAGCATCGCGCACCCCTGCGCACCGGTGGCTAGATTGCCAGCATTCTAGCCATGGCCGAAAAACGCAGTTCAACATCTACCTGCCGACTGATCTGGTCAAACAGGTCAAACACGCGGCAATCGAACGCGGACTATCTCTGTCGTCGTTCGTCGAAGAAACGCTTACCCAGGCCCTCAACAAGGAAGGTTCAACCACATGAGAGTCACTCCAATCCGCTTCGTGCGGAACATCGAGCTCGCCAACAAGTTCTATTCCACCCTTGGGCTGAACGAGAACTCTGCAGCAACGAGCGGAACCTGGGCGGACCTGCACGGAAACGCCGGTCAACTTGGGCTCCACATTGCCCAAACGGGACCTACACACTCGGATGCCGGAGCGGTAGGGCTGCACTTCTCCACTGACGAAAAGCTGGAACTCACCGCAGAGCGACTCAGGGCTGCCGGATATGCCCCCTCAGACATCATGGACGAAACGTTCGGCCGTTTCATCACCGTCAACCACCCCGACGGATACCTCATCCAAGTCAACGAAATCGATGCGGACCTCCAAAACCTCAGCTATGAAATACGGGAATCGGCTGCCCTGAAATAGGTGCCGCCCGAGCCTCGCAGGACCCGCCTACTCCTTCCGCCGCACCACTAGGCCGGTGCCGGCGGGAGCACCGCCGTCGGGCCCTGTCAGAGCCTCCAGTCCTTCGATGGTGAGTTCGTCGACGTCGGCCGCTGTATCCACCAGCACGGTGTCCCCGTCAGCGATCCCACCGGACAGGATGGCCTTGGCCAGGCGGTCGCCGATCTCGCGTTGCACCAGCCGGCGCAGCGGCCGGGCACCGTAGGCGGGATCGAAGCCGGACATGGCCAGCCAGGCGCGGGCGCCCTCGGACACTTCCAGGGTAAGCCGCCGGCCGGTCAGCCTCCTGCCGAGCTCGGCCACCTGCAGTTCCACAATGCGTGCCAGCTCGTCCACGGACAGGGCGTCGAACAGCACCACCTCGTCCAGCCGGTTCAGGAACTCCGGTTTGAATGACGCATTCACCGTGGCCATCACGGCGTTGCGCTTGGCCTGCGGGTCCAGAGACTGGTCCACCAGGAACTGGCTGCCCAGGTTGGATGTCAGCACCAGGATCGCGTTGCGGAAGTCCACGGTGCGGCCCTGCCCATCGGTGAGGCGGCCGTCGTCGAGCACCTGCAGGAGGATGTCGAAGACTTCGGGGTGGGCCTTCTCCACCTCGTCCAGCAGGATCACCGAGTACGGCCGACGGCGGACGGCTTCAGTCAACTGGCCGCCTTCCTCGTAGCCCACGTAGCCGGGAGGGGCACCCACGAGCCGGGCCACGGAGTGCTTCTCGCCGTACTCTGACATGTCGATCCGCACCATGGCGCGTTCGTCGTCGAACAGGAAACCCGCGAGCGCCTTGGCCAGCTCAGTCTTGCCCACGCCCGTGGGCCCCAGGAACAGGAACGAACCCGTGGGCCGGTTGGGGTCGCTGATGCCGGCCCGCGCACGACGGACGGCGTCGGCAACCGCCGTGACAGCCTTCGCCTGGCCGATGAGCCGCTTGCCGAGCTCTTCTTCCATGTGCAGCAGCTTCTGGCTTTCGCCCTGCAGCATGCGCCCGGCCGGGATCCCGGTCCAGGCGGAGATGACTTCTGCGATGTCGTCCGCGGTGACCTGTTCGGCCACCATCTGGCCCGACTTGTCCGTGTTCGCTTCCTCAGCGGCCGCTGCGGCGTTGAGTTCGCGTTCCAAGGCCGGGATCTCGCCGTACAGCACCCGCGACGCGGTTTCCAGGTCGCCTTCGCGCTGGGCTTTGTCCGCGGTGGACCGGAGTTCATCCAGCTTCGCCTTCAGGTCACCCACCCGGTTGAGCCCGGCCTTCTCGGATTCCCAGCGGGCGTTGAGTCCGTCCAGCTCTTCGCTCTTGTCCGCCTTGTCCGCGCGGAGGGCCGCGAGGCGCTCCACCGAGGCGGCATCCTTCTCGTTCGCGAGGGCCAGCTCCTCCATGGTGAGCCGGTCGACGGAGCGGCGCAGCTGGTCGATCTCCTCCGGCGCGGAGTCGATTTCCATCCGCAGCCGGGAGGCGGCCTCATCCATCAGGTCGATGGCCTTGTCCGGCAACTGGCGGCCGGAAATGTAGCGGTTGGACAGGGTCGCGGCGGCCACCAGCGCGGAGTCGGCGATGGTGACTTTATGGTGGGCCTCGTAGCGTTCCTTGAGGCCGCGGAGGATCCCAATGGTGTCCTCCACGCTCGGCTCACCCACGTACACCTGCTGGAACCGGCGCTCCAGGGCGGGGTCCTTCTCGATGTTCTCGCGGTACTCGTCCAGCGTGGTGGCACCGATCAGCCGCAGCTCACCGCGGGCCAGCATGGGCTTGAGCATGTTGCCGGCATCCATCGAGGACTCCCCCGTGGCACCGGCGCCCACCACCGTGTGGATCTCGTCGATAAACGTGACGATCTGCCCGTCCGAATTCTTGATCTCCTCGAGGACCGCCTTGAGGCGCTCCTCGAACTCGCCGCGGTACTTCGCGCCGGCCACCATGGAGGCAAGGTCCAGGGCGATCAGCGTCTTGCCCCGCAGGCTTTCGGGGACGTCACCGGCAACGATCCGCTGCGCCAGACCCTCAACCACTGCGGTCTTGCCCACCCCGGGCTCGCCGATGATCACGGGGTTGTTCTTGGTGCGGCGGCTCAGCACCTGGATGATGCGCCGGATCTCGGTATCGCGGCCGATCACCGGGTCCAGCTTGCCCGCACGCGCCATCGCGGTGAGGTCCGTGCCGAACTTCTCCAGCGACTGGAACGTGTTTTCCGGGTCCGGCGTGGTGACCTTACGGTCGCCGCGGACACCCGGCAGGGCGGCGAGCAGCGCTTCATGGGAGGCACCGGCGTCGCGCATTAACCGCCCGACGGCGTCACTCCCGGCAGAGAGCCCCAGCAGCAGGACCTCGGTGGAGACATAGGTATCGCCCAGCCGGTCGGCTTCATTCTTGGCGTTCTGGATGGCCTGCAGCGCGGGCCGGGACAACTGCGCCTGCTGCGTGGAGCCGCCCGACGTTGCCGGCAGCGCCTTGATGGCGCCACTCGCCTGCACACTGACGGCATCCGGGTCTGCGCCCGTGGCGCGGAGAAGCGCGACGGCGACGCCCTCCCGCTGATCCATCAGCGCCTTAAGCAAATGGGCAGGTTCCACCTGGGGATTTCCTGCCGTGGAGGCGTTCATGGCTCCTGCCGAAAGAGCCTCCTGGCTCTTGGTGGTGAATTTGACGTCCAAAGAGAGCTCCTTCCGGGATGTGCATTTTTCGCTAACTTGAGTCTATAACGCTCAACTTTGAGGATACCCCCTCCATGGTCATGTTTGCCGACGGCGAACTGCCTGTCCAGCGCCGCGCGCTGCCCCGCGGGAAAATTCGATCCCGGCACCCTGCCGCAGCTGCCCGCAAAGTTCTAGGATCATGCTGTGACCGCAGGGGACGATCCCTTCGGCGCAACAAGACAAGGACGTCCCGTGAAGAAATTTATGGTCCTGTACACCTCGCCCAAGCCGGCCGAAGAAGCCCTGGCCGAAGCGAGCCCCGAAGCCGCCGAGGCCGGCATGAAAATGTGGATGGACTGGGCGGCGAAGGCCGGCGACGGCATCGTTGACCTCGGCACACCGCTGGGCGGCACCAAGGTCTTGGACGGCTCCTCCATCGCCGATGCGGAGGCAACGCTTGGCGGCTACAGCATCATCCAGGCCGACGATCTGGACGCCGCCGTTGCCCTGATGGAAGGTCATCCGCACTTTATGTCCGGCGAAGGCGCCACGATTCAGATCCACGAGACACTCGACTTTCCGGGAATGTAGCGCGCCGGGCTTAAGCATTCCGGGCGGGCGGCTCCCGCAACGAGCCACCCGCCCGGCGGTCTGTTTAGGCCGACCAGATCAGGAGCCGGCAACCCCTGAGACGCTGGTGATCCAGGACAGATTGCTGGCGATCGAGGCGTGGTCGTTGTAGTAGCGCGTGTAGTCGGACGGGTTCTGCGGCGGCAGAATGCTGGAGGTGGAGAGCACTCCAACCAGTTTGCCGTTCACGATCAGCGGCCCGCCGGAGTCGCCGCCCAGCGTGTGGCCGGTCTGTGACTGCGTTCGAACGGAAGGCCCTCCGTAGGTGTCCGCCCCCTGTCCGGCAGCGGCGACATTGGCCGTTTTGAGGTAGTAGGACATGGTGCCCGCACCTTCGGTCTGGTCACCCCAGCCGTAGACCTTGGCCGAGGCGCCCGTGGCGGGGAACGAACTGGAGAGCCCCACGTACGAGCCGTAGTGCGGGGTTGAAAGCTTCAGGAGCAGGACATCGCCGGTGCTGGAGGCATAGCGGGCGGCCACCGTTTTCACCGTTCCACCGGTTTCCAGGTACGTGGTGCCCAGCCGGACGGACTTCAGCGATGTTGAGTTGCAGTGCTTGGCCGTGATGACCCAGTCCGCGGAGATCTGGCTGCCGGTGCAGCCCACGCTGGTCCCGGTGGAGTCGAAGGAAATCTGGGCGGCGTACGGGGCCGCGGAAATCGTGGTGGTGGTGCCGCCGGCGATGTCCGGGCTGGCCGAGTCACCGCCGGTGGCGGGTGCGGCGTGGGCAGTCAAGGGGGTCAGCAGGGCAGCGGTAGCTGCGGCCGTGGCCAGCATTCGGGCGATCTTCAAAGCGGGTAGCTCCTTCGCAAGTGGACCCGCGGGCATCAGCGGTCGGCCGTCAGCCGGGTCGGTTCCAGTGGGTGGACCGGCCATCGGTGCGGGCGATCCACAGGCGACATTACTGCCAGATGTGAAGCTTGTCACGTTAAATGACAAAATCAGTCAACTACGTTTTCAAAGCAGCCCAACCGACCTCAGGGCTAGCCTGCGGCCGGGGTCTGTTCCACGTAGTTGATGACCAGGAAGTCCCCGGCCGGGACGAGTTCCACATACCAGCGGGTCGGCTTGTCCCAGTCCTCCCAGCTGCCCTGCCCGGCAACGGTAGGCCGGTAGACGGCGTCGAACTTCAGGAACGTGCCGCTGTCCGTGGCGCTCGAATCAATCTCCTGCATCAGCTCAAACGTGCCGCGCCCGCCCGCGCCCGCCTCGGCAACGCGGACCGCCGCCAGGTTCTGCTGGTTCATCACCTTCACCGCCGCAAAGTATTCCTGCCACGCGACGTCGCTGTGGGTGGTGAACAGGGTGCTTGAGTAGGCCTCGGAGTTTCTGGCAGCGAGGTCGGCGACGCAGTTTTCCGGGACGGCCTTGCCCGGGCTCCAGGCGGTGACCAGCTCGGAACCTGCGTTGAGCCAGCCGCTGTACGCATTCAAGACGCTGCCAATCGTCTCGCGCGGCGTGCCCTTGGGGATCCGGACCGGCGACACATCATCCCGGCCCACAAAGGGGCACTCCGGCGGCAGCAGGGACATGGGCGTAGCCGGGGCGATGTCCGGCGGTGGCGGAGGGGACGGAAACAAGCTGCACCCGGCCAGTCCCGCCAGTAGCGCAACCGCGGCGGCCGCCGTCGTAATTTTCTTCATGCTTTTCCCCCAATACCGCCGCCGCGTCCGGACGACGCTGACCAGCCTACCCGCGTGCTCACCCCGCCCGGTCAGCCCGGGTAGATGGCGACGGCGCCGGCCTTGATCACGAAATACACCTGCATGCCCGGCGCCAACCCGAGATCAACAGACGCCGCCGGGGTGATGTCCGCGCTCAGCTGCCCGCCCTCCCCGGCGCGGACCCGGATTCCGTCACCGTGCGGTTCGAGGTCGGTGATGGTCACGGCGAAGGAGTTCCGCGGGCTGCCATGCGCTTCGCTGGGGAAAACGGAAACGGCCGACGGCGGGAAGACAGCCATGCCCGGCTGTCCGGCGGGGAACGGGGCGGCTACGTCGTGGTGGCCATAGAGGTTGAGGGCGCCTGCCCGCAGACCATGTTCGGTGATGTGGCCGGCTACAAAGTTGAGCCCGGCGAGCCCGGCTGCGAACCGGCTGCGCGGGCGCTGGAGGACTTCGCGGGTTGGGCCTTCTTCGCTGATCCGCCCGTTTTCGAGGATGACCACACGGTCGGCCAGCATCAGGGCATCGAGGACGTCGTGCGTGATGATGATGGCGCGGCGGCCGGCCAGCACCCGTTTGAGCAGGCGGCGGAGCAGCGGCGCGGCATGGATATCCAGCGCGGCCATCGGTTCATCCAGGAGTAGGAGGCCGGGGTCGGCGGCGAGCGCCCGGGCCACCGCAACGCGCTGCGCCTGGCCGCCGGAGAGCTCGGCCGGGCGGCGGGACTGCAGCTCGGTCGCCTCGACTTCCGCTAGCCACCGCAGGGCGGATTCGCGGGCGGCCTGCTTTGAAGCCCCCGCACTCCGGGGCCCGAAGGCCACGTTCTCCAGCACGCTCAGGTGCGGGAACAGCAGCGGTTCCTGGGCCAGGAGCGCCGTGCCGCGCCGGTGCGGAGCCGTCCACTGGCCGCGGCCTGCGGTGAGGTGGAACAGGGTCCTGCCGTCCAGTTCGGCCGTGCCTGAGTCCGGATGCAGCAGGCCCGCGATGACGTTCAGCAGGGTCGATTTGCCCGCGCCGTTGGCTCCCATAACGGCCACCGTTTCGGCCGGGCCCACAGCGAGGGAGACGTCGAACCCGCGGCCAGCCACGACTGCCTGAACCGAGAACGTCACCGGACCGCACCTCCCGGGGCGGGCGCCGGCGTCGTACGTTCCCCGCTGTGTATGGGGACCCGCTCAGCGGCGCGGGGACTGCGGTACGCGAGTGCCACCACGGCAACCGCCACCGCCACGAGGACCAGGGAAAGCGCGACGGCGGCGTCCGCGTCCGTTTCCCGCTGCAGGTAGATTTCCAGCGGCAGGGTCCGGGTCACGCCCTGGAGGCTGCCGGCGAAGGTGAGGGTGGCTCCGAATTCGCCCAGGCTGCGGGCGAAGGACAGCACCGCGCCTGAGGCGAGCCCCGGCAGCACGAGCGGAAGGGTGACCCTGCGGAGCACGGTAGTGGGCCCGGCGCCGAGCGTCGCGGCCACCGCTTCGTACCGGTTCCCGGCGGTCCGCAAGGCGCCCTCGAGGCTGACCACCAGGAAGGGAAGGGCCACAAACGTCTGGGCCAGGATGACCGCCGTCGTCGAAAATGCGATCTGCAGGCCTGCCACTTCCAGCGTCCTGCCCAGGAGCCCCTGCCGGCCGAAGGTGTACAGCAGGGCTATGCCGCCGACCACCGGCGGAAGGACCAGCGGGAGCAGGACCAGTGAGCGGAGGATGCGCTGGCCGGGGAAGCTGCCGCGGGCCAGGACCAGGGCGAGCGGCACACCCAGCACGATGCACAGGACGGTGCTGGCCGCCGACGTGCGCAGGCTCAGCCCAAGGGCCTGCAGCGACGCTTCCGACGTGATCAGCGGGATGGACTGGGCCCAGTTGACCTTGGCCACCATGGCCGCCAGCGGCAGCACAACGAACAGTCCACCGGCAGCCGCAAGGACGTAAATCCAGCGCGGGACGCCGCCGTACCCGCCGTTCCTGGCCTGTTTCATGGTCTCCTTGTGGGCGGCTTGCTTACGGTGCGGACCTGCCTACGCGGCGGGTGCTACGGGGCGCCGAAGCCGGCCTCGCTGAGGGTTTTCTGCCCGTCGGCTCCGGTCACCATGGCGATGAAGGCTGCCGCCAATTCCTTGTTCCGGCTCGAGCCTACTGTGGCTATGGGATAGGAATTGACTGCCTTGCCGGATTCGTCGAACGGGATTCCCTTGACCTTCTCTCCGGCTCCTTTGACATCGGTGACGTACACCAGGCCGGCGTCGGCCTCGCCCGAGGTGACCTTGCCCAAAACATCCGTCACCGATGATTCCTCGCTGACCGGAGCGAGGGTCACGCCCGCGGCCTTTTCCACGGTGTCCGCTGCGGCCCCGCACGGAACCTGGCTGGCACAGACAACCACCTTGACACCGGGTTTGGCCAGGTCCGCGAAGGACGCGATCGACGCCGGATTGGACGGCGGGACGGCGATCTCCAGGACGTTGGTGGCGAAGTTCTTCGCGGTCCCCTCCAGGAGCTTGGCATCGGCCAGCTTAATCATGTTCTTGGTGTCCGCGGACGCGAAGACATCCGCCGGTGCGCCCTGGGTGATCTGGGTGACCAGGTCCGAGGACCCGGCGAAGCTCAGCATGACCTTGGCGCCCGGGTTGTTCGCCTCGAAGTCACTGGCCAGCTGGGTGAACGTGGCCTTGAGCGACGCGGCCGCGAAGACCGTGATGGTCCCGGACACTTGTCCGGTGGCGTCCGGGGACTGCAAGGTGGCAGGCTGCGTGGCAGTGGGCGTCGTGGACGCCGGCGCGCACGCGGCAAGGCCAAGCATAAGGGCTGCGATGAGGGCGGCGGTGCCGTGTTTGCGGGTGCTCAAATGATGCTCTTTCCGTGCGGGGTTTCGATGATGACTGTGGTTGCTTTGACCACCGCAGTAGCCACGGAGCCGAGTTCCAGGCCCAGGTCGCGGACGGCTTCGCTGCTCATCAGCGACACCACCCGGAACGGCCCGCACTGGAGTTCCACCTGGGCCATGACCTTGTCCGCAGTGATGCCCGTGACCAGGCCGACGAACCGGTTGCGCGCCGAACTCCCGGCACGGTGCGGGTCCTCGGGAAGCTGCGCGAGCTTCTGGGCGTGCCTTGCCAGTTCCAGGCCGTCGACTGCCAGCCGGCCGGCGTCGTCCCTTACCGGGGTGAGGCTGCCGTTCTCTGTCCAGCGCCGGACGGTGTCGTCACTGACGCCGAGGAACCGGGCGGCCTCGGATACGCGAATAGTGGGCATTTTATGATTCTAGTCCGCATTTGCGGGTCTTTTTATGAGTTTTCTCCGCTTATCCGAAGATGACGTCAGTGCTGGTTTCGATTGACCGGCGTCCGGCGGTGATTGCCCAGTGTTCAAACGACGCGGACGTGGCCGAAGCCCTCCGCTATGGACGGGAAATTCCCTCGCCATTGCCGTCCGCGCCGGCGGACACTCAGTGGCCGGAATGTCGATGAACAACGACGGCCTGGTGATCGATGTCCGGCCCATGAAGTCGATCGATGTGGACCCCGAATCCGGCATCGTCACCGCCGGGGCAGGCGTCACATGGGGCGAGTTCGACCGCGCCACCCAGGAACATGCCCTGGCCGTCACCGGCGGGCGGGCCTCCACCACCGGCGTCGCCGGCTTCACCCTGGGCGGGGGATCCGGCTGGCTGGAGCGCTCCTTCGGGTTCGCGTGCGACAGTCTCGTCTCGGTGAACCTGGTAACGGCCGACGGCGGGCGCGTCACCGCGAGCGCCCGGGAAAACCCCGAGCTCTTCTGGGCGCTCCACGGCGGCGGCGGCAATTTCGGCGTGGCCACGTCGTTCACGTTCCAGGCGCATCGGCTCGGTCCCGTGGTGCATGCCGGGATGTGGCTGTGGCCCGGGGAGGCGGCCTCGGATGTTTCCCGGGCGTTCCGGGACCTGGCCCTGGCAGCCCCTGACGGTGTTGGCTTGGCGCTCCTCTATTTGACGGCGCCCCCGGAGCCTTTTGTGCCGGAGCATCTGGTGGGAAAAATGGCGACCATCATCGCCTACCTCTACGCGGGCGAGCCCGAGGAGGGCTCCGAACACGCCAGGCCGTTCCGCGAGCTCGGTCCGGCAGTGGACCTGGTGGGAGACACCCCGTACGCCGATTTCCAGTCCTCCCTGGATGATCCGCCGGACCACTACAACTACTGGAGCGCGGATTATCACAACGAACTGCCCGACGAAGCCCTGGACGTGTTTTTGGAATCGGCCCGGAACCTCCCCGATGCCACATCCATGCAGCTCATCGCCCGCTGGGGCGGCGCCGTCGGCGGCAAGGCGGCGGCCACTCCGTTGATCAACCGGAATGCGGCCTGGGTGAGCCACCCGTACGGCATCTCGCCAACACCCGAGGAAGGCCAGCTGGCCAAGGCCTGGGTGAAGGACTTCCGCGGCAAGATTGCGCCGTATGCCACGGGCGGGGTCTGGCTCAATTTCATTGGCAACGAAGGCCAGGAGCGCATCCGTGCCGCGTTCGGCAACGGGAACTACGCGCGGCTGGCAAGGGTCAAGCGGGACTTCGACCCGCGGAACGTCTTCCAGGGAAACCAGAACATCCTGCCGGCCGGCTTTTGACCGGCTCCGCGGAGCGCCGCACTAGACTTCCCCCATGGCGATTTACCTGGATCCGCCGCTGTGGCCAGCCCACGGCACGCATTTTTCCCACCTCATCTCGGACGCCTCACTGGCGGAGCTGCACGCCTTCGCCGCTGCGACCGGCATCCCGGACCGGGCGTTCGACTGCGACCACTACGACGTCGCCGAGCGCCGGTTCGACGACCTGGTGACCGCGGGCGCCATCCCGGTGGAGGCCCGGATCCTGGTCCGCAAGCTCATCGCCAGCGGGCTGCGCATCCCGGCCCGGCGGCGCAATAAGTCACTCAAGGTCCCGCTGCTGAACCGTTGGGAAACCATCATGCCCGGCCACGACGCCCTCTTCCTTGACCTGCTGGACCGCTGGAGCGAGGACCACCGCCGGTATCACGGCTGCACGCACCTGCTGGCAGTTCTGGAGGCTTTGGACCTGCTCGCCGACCCCGCCGATCCGCCGCGGACAGTGCTGCTCGCAGCCTGGTTCCACGATGCCGTATACCGCGGGGTCGCCGGCCAGGACGAGGAGGAATCGGCCCGGCTCGCAGAGGAGCGCCTCACGGACGCGGGGCTCCCTGCTTCGGATGTCGAGGAGGTAGCGCGGCTGGTCAGGCTGACATCGGACCACCGCCCGGAGCCAAGGGACGACGACGGCGCCCTCCTCTGCGACGCGGACCTGTCAGTCCTCGGCGGCGAACCTGAGCCGTACGCCCGGTATGTGGCCGCCGTCCGGGAAGACTACGCGCACATCGGCGACGCCGACTTCGCAGCCGGGCGCGCCGCCGTCGTCCGTCACCTGCTGGAACTGGACCCTCTCTTCCACAGCGACCGCGCACGGGAACTGTGGCTCGATGCCGCCCACCGGAACCTGCAGGGCGAGCTGGCCTGACTCTCCGCGCAACCGCAGGGAGCCTTTACGGGCGCCCCGGCCGGTGCAAGACTGCTCGGATGAACCTGCGCATCCAAGCCGTCAGCATCGATTCAACCGACCCCAAAGTGCCCGCCGATTTCTGGGAGAAGGCCCTGGGGTGGCGCCGCACCTATGAGGCGGAGGACGAAATCGTGCTGGAGGCGGCCGCAGGCAGTCCGGCCGACGGCGTCAGCCCGGACCTGCTGTTCCTGAAGGTACCCGAGCGGAAAGAGCTCAAGAACAGGCTGCACCTTGACCTCCGCCCAGAAGACCAGGCCGAGGAAGTACAGCGGCTGGAAGCCCTTGGCGCGTTGCGCATTTCTGTCGGGCAGGGGCCTGAGGTGACCTGGGTGGTCATGGCTGACCCGGACGGCAACGAGTTCTGTGTGCTGCGCGCGCTGCGGTCAGAAGAACTCGAAGCCCAGGGACTGGTCCCCGGAATTAGCGAAGCCCCTGGGAAGGCCGCTGGCTAACGGTACGCGGTAACGAACGGGCTGTTGGTGGGAACGATCTGCTTGCCCAGCGGCATCAGGCTCACCGGGATGAGCTTGAGGTTGGCGATGGCCAGCGGGATGCCGATGATGGTGACCGCCATGGCAAAAGCTGTGACCAAGTGGCCGATCGCTATCCAGATGCCCGCCACCACGAGCCAGATGACATTTCCCAGCAGCGAGAACACGCCCGTTCCGCCCGGCTTGTCCACCACCATGCGCCCGAACGGCCAGAGCGTGTATGCGGCAATGCGGAACGACGCGATGCCCCATGGGATGGTGACGATCAGCAGGCAGCAGATGATGCCGGCCAGGAAGTAGCCCAGGGCGAGCCATAGTCCGCCGAATACCAGCCAGATGATGTTGAGCAGTGTCTTCATCTATCCATTGTGCCCCGCGGGGTCTGACAAAAACGTAGGGGTCTGCCCTGATTGGCCCCTGAACTTGGACCTGCTACGAGCCTTTGGCGGCCTTCACAAAGGCCCGGATCTTCTCCAGGTCCTTCACGCCACGGGAAACCTCGACGCCGGAGGAGACGTCCACGCCCCACGCGCCTGCTGCTGCGGCAGCCTGGTCAACGTTCTCAGGATCCAGCCCGCCGGCCAGCAGCCACTTGCGGTCCTGGAGCGCCGTCACGTCCACCATGGAGGCGTAGTCCCAGGCCTGTCCGGACCCGGGCACGGCGGCATCAATCAACAGGATTTCCTCGCCCCAGTCGGCGAACGCGTCCGCAGTGGCTGCCATGGTGACGGCCCTGATCAGCTTCATGCCGGCGTCGTGCACTGTTGTGACGTCCTCCGGGGTGAGGTCCCCGTGGAGTTGGACCCACTCGAGTCCGGCGGATCGGGCGATGGCAATGGCATCGGCGACAGGTTCGTGCCGGAAAACGCCGACGGCAATTACGCCTTCCGGCACATCGTCCAGAAGAGTGGAAACCTGCGACGGCGAGACCCCGCGCGGGCTCGCGGTGAGGACAAAGCCGACGGCGTCCGCATTGGCCTTCACGGCTTCACGGACGGATTCAGGCGTACTAAGACCACAGACTTTGACGAACATTCCCGGCTCCTTCAGGCTGTCTTCGTGATGTCCCCCGGGAGGAGATTAGCAGGGAAGAGTCCCGTGCGCTGATGTGACGCCGGTCTTTCAGCGGCCGGACAGAACGCGCTCCACCATTTCCCGCCCGGTCTGCTCAAACGCTGTGTCGCCCACCTGGTTGGCCCACACCACCGTGCCGATGGCCTGGTTGAGGTTCTCCAGCCGCCACACGTCCTCGTCCGCCGGGCCCACCGTTTTGCCCAGGCCCGCATGGAACGCGTCCGCCAGGTCGGGCCTGCGTACGAACCGCTGATGGCTGAGCCACACCAGATCGTGCATCCACGGGCGCGGTTCGGCCCGGCCAAAGTCGATGACTTTGATCTGCCCGTTGTCCTGAAGCCAGTTCCTCGGCTGGAAATCGCCGTGCGTTGCCACCGCTGCATCACGCCCGGGCGGAGGGCATCCAGCTCCTGTTCAAAGCTGTCGAGTTGCTTTTCCGGCAGCAGCCCGTGGGCGCGGTCCATCCACGCGCGGGTCTTTGCCGTAAGGGCTCTTGCGTAGGTGGACGAGTCCCCGGCGGGCCGATGAATCCTCGCCAGCAGCTCCCCCGCCTGGCGGTACGTTTCCGGATCATCCTCGGCCGGTGTCCCCTCCACCAGGATCCCCGGCAGGAACTCCGTCACCAGGATTCCGGCCTTCGCCGAGGCATGCCGCAACGCCGGGACCCGGCCGTGGAGCCCTTCGAACCCGCCGGCATGGGCGGCGATCTCGCGGTGGATATGGTGGCTTGTGGTGCTCGCCTTGACGATGAATTCTTCGCCCGGCGGCGTGGCAACGTGGAGGACGTTGGTGTCTTGCAGTGGCCAGGAGTAATCCTGCACCACACTGAATTCCCCAAGCCATAATGTCAGCAGCCGGCTCTGTTCGTCGGTGATCCCCTGGCGCATTCGCCCAGCATGCCACGCGTCGCGGGGACGCCCAAACAAAAGCGGGGACGCCCAAACAAACTAGGCTGGTCCGATGGAGATCATCCGCTTCGCAGAACTCAGGTCCGAACCGTGGCGCAACGGCGGCGGGGTGACCCGGGAGCTTGCCAGCCACCCGAAGGCCGCCTCGGCGCAGGACGGCGCCTGGGACTGGCGCGTCAGCATCGCCGATGTCAGCAAGGCCGGTGATTTCTCGGCGTTCCCGGGCATGGAGCGTGTGCTGACCGTGATCGACGGCGAACTCCTCCTGCTCACCGTGGACGGCGCCGAGCACCCGCTGGAAAAGTACCGGCCGTTCAGGTTCTCCGGCGAAGCTGCCGCGCACGGGGCCCTGCCCACCGGGGACATCCGCGACCTGAATGTCATCACCCGGACGGGTTCGTTCAAGGGCTTCACATCCATCATCGAGCTCTCCAAGAAGCGCGCGCACCCGGTTTTTGAGGGCCAGCTCGCTGTGCTGCTGCAGGGCCAGGCCACCGTCAGCGCCGGCAACCTCAGCGTCAGTGCAGAAGCTGCGGTCCCTGCGGAATCCGCGGGCGCCGCGGAATCTGCAACCGCCGCGGAAGCCGACGGCGACGAAGCCGCCCCGGCACCCGGGGAACCCGAGGCACTGAACCGGTATGACGCCGTCGTCGGCTCCGATGCCGGGACCCCCGAGATCCTGGGCCGCGGCTTCCTGGCCGTGGTTTCGGTCGACCGCGTGACTGCCTGATCCAGCCCGGCAGGCCAGCCTCGCCTTCGTTATCTGAGCCTTTCCACACTGGTCAGCCGCGGGCGTCGCTCCTAGACTCTGGCTATGACTTCCACACCCTTTAATGCGCTCCTGTCCACCCAGATCGGCAACGAGTTCGCGGCCTCGCAGCAGTACATTGCCGTGGCCACCTGGTTCGCCAACCAGGACCTCCCGCAGCTTGCCCGCTACTTCTACCGGCAGTCGGTGGAAGAGCGGAACCACGCCATGATGATGGTGCAGTACATGCTGGACCGCGACATTGAGTTCACCATCCCGGGCGTCCCCACCGTGCGCAACGACTTCTCCACCGTGACCGAGCCGCTGGCCCTGGCGCTCGAGCAGGAGAAGGAAGTGACGGCTGCAATCGAGGCACTGTTCCGTGCGGCCCGCAGCGAGGATGACGCCCTGGGCGAGCAGTTTATGCTCTGGTTCCTCAAGGAGCAGGTGGAGGAGGTCGCCTCCATGACCACCCTCCTGAACATCGCCGAGCGCGCGGACAACCTGTTCGACATCGAGAACTTCATCGCCCGCGAAACCGTTGGCAACGGGGGCCGCGACTCCTCCGCTCCGGAAGCTGCCGGCGGCGCTCTCTAAGGTTCCGCGCTTCCCCAACTAGGTAGCGCTAACTGTCGTTTTGGAGCCTCAAAACGACAGTTAGCGCTACCTAGTTGGGCGGGGCCCGCGGCGGTGAGGTTGGCCACCAACCCGGCCACCCGCCGTCGGGCGTTGCTATGCTGGGATCAAGGCTCCGCACAGGACCCTCCGGACGACGGTTCAGTACCCGGCACGCGACAAGACTGGCCAAAGGATCTGTCATGTCGTGGTTAATTCTCATTCTTTCCGGAGCGCTGGAAGCCGTCTGGGCCGCAGCCCTGCACCGGACATTCCAAGCCTCCGGCCGGCGCCGGCTCGCGCCCGCCCTCCTCTTCCTGGTCTCCGTCCTCGCCAGTATGGCTGGCCTCGCGATCGCCATGCAGTCCATCCCCACCGGCACCGCGTACGCCGTGTGGGTGGGCGTGGGCGTGGTGCTGACGTCCGCCTACGCGATCATCACCAAGGCTGAACGTCCGACGACGGCGCGTCTCCTGCTGCTGACCGGTATCGCCGCGTGCGTGGTTGGCCTGAAGGTGGTGGCGTAATGAATAAGCGTTCCGCTGCCTGGCTGATGCTGCTGGCCTCCGCCGTGCTGGAAGCCGTGTGGGCCACCGCCCTGGGCCTCTCGGACGGCTTCACCCAACTGCTGCCCACTCTTGTTTTCGGCGTGACGGCCACCCTGAGCATGATCGGCCTCGGCCTGGCCATCCGCAGCATCCCCCTCGGCACGGCCTACGCCGTCTGGGTGGGGATCGGGGCTGCCTTGACGGTGGGCTGGGCGATGGCCACCGGCGTCGAACCCTTCAGCGTGTTGAAGGTGCTGTTCATCGCGGGGATTGTGGGCTGCGCGGCCGGGTTGAAGGCGCTGCCGGCTTCACCTGCTGCCGTCCCGTCGGCGCGTGCGAAAGCCGGGGAGAACCAGCGGCCGGTTTAGGCTTTTGCCATGGACTCCCCCGAAATGCAGCAGGCCATCGCTGCCCTGCGGCACAGACTCGACGGCGGCCGGCGGATTGTTCTGGGCATTACGGGAGCGCCCGGCTCCGGCAAATCCACGTTCGCGGGCCGGCTGCAGCGGGAGTTCGGCCCCGACCTCGCCGTGGTGGTTCCCATGGACGGCTTCCACCTGGGCAATGCGATCATCAACGGCACACCACTGCGGCACCGCAAGGGCGCAATGGACACGTTCGACGTCGGCGGCTACCTCTCGCTGTTGCAGCGCCTGGTACGCCGGGACGAGTCAGTGGTGTACGCACCGGAGTTCCGGCGGACTTTGGACGAGCCGGTGGCCGCGTCCATCGCGGTTCCGGCCTCCTTGCCGCTGGTGATCACCGAAGGAAACTACCTGCTGGCGGAGGCACGCGAGTGGAAAGACGTCCGGGCGCAGCTGGATGAGGTCTGGTTCATGGACACCCCGGCCGCGCTGCGGCTGGCCCGGCTGGTGGGCCGGCACGTGGAGTTCGGCATGGAACGGACCGCGGCCGAAGCCTGGGCGACCGGCCCGGATGAGGCCAACGCTGTGATGATCGCGGCCACGCGCCAGGGCGCCGACCGGATCATCCCGTGGGGCTAGGACGCCGGCCAGGAATACTGGGGCAAGGGTCAGGGTTCTTGGCTGGGACGAGAGTCCACAACGAATGGAGAGCGCTCATGACTGCACCATCGGTACACCTCGGCGACGGCCTCAACGTCAGCCCCTTGGGCTTCGGCGGCATGGCCCTCACCCCGGTCTACGGCGAGGTTGACCCGCACGAAGCCCTCAAAACCCTGCATCATGCGGTGGATGCCGGCGTCAGCTTCATTGACACCGCGGACATCTACGGCGGAGGCAGCAACGAGCAACTCATCGCCCAACTGCTCAAAGAACGCCGGGGCGAAGTGCAGCTCGCCACCAAGTTTTCCCTGGTGGGCTCTCCGGCTGACGGCTACACGGACATCCGGGGAGATGCCGCCTACGTCCGGCAGGCCGTCGACGCCAGCCTGAAGCGGCTTGGCACGGACGTGATCGACCTCTACTACATGCACCGCCGTGACCTCCGCGTTCCGATTGTGGAAACCGTGGAGGCCATGGCGGGGCTGGTGCAGCAGGGCAAGGTCAAACACCTTGGCCTGTCAGAGGTGACCGCGCAGGAGCTGGCCGAAGCCCACTCCGTGCACCCCATCGCCGCGGTCCAAAGCGAATGGTCCATCTGGAGCCGCGACGTGGAACGCAACGTGGTTCCGGCCGCGGCCAGCCTGGGCGTGGGCTTTGTGCCGTATTCGCCACTGGGCCGGGGATTCCTCACCGGCACGGTGGACGCTTCAAGCCTGGGAGCCAACGACTTCCGACGCCGGATCCCGCGGTTCGCCGCGGACGCCTTTGACGCGAACCAGGGAGTCGTGGCCACCGTGCGGTCGGTCGCCGCCGAGCTGTCCGCTACGCCCGCCCAGGTTGCACTGGCGTGGCTGCTGGAGCAGGGCAAACGGCTGGGACTGGCTGTGGTCCCCATCCCCGGCACGCGCAAAACGCACCGGATCGACGAAAACCTGGGCGCACTGTCCCTGGACCTGACCCCGGCGCAACTGGAGGCGCTGGACCAGGCCGCGGACGCCGTCGTCGGCTCCCGCTCGGCGGACCCCAGCTGGGTGTCCCAAGGCCGTGAACAACCAGGGCCGTGAATAGACTGAAGCCCATGGACACGCTCATTCACGACCTACGCGACATCACCATCCGCAGCATCTCCGTCAGCGAGATGAACAACAACGTGTATCTGCTGACCGCGAAGGCCAGCGGTGCACAGTTGCTGATCGATGCCGCGGACGATCTTCCGGCCATCCAGGCGATGCTGGCGGACTCGGCCGCGGATACTGCGGCTGAACCCAAGCTGGCACTCATCGCCACCACGCACCAGCACTGGGACCATGTCCGCGCACTGCCGGCGTTGGTGGAAGCGACCGGAGCCAGGACGGCGGCCGGAACGGACGACGCCGAGGCGCTGCCGGTGAAGGTGGACGTACTGCTGGACCACGGCGACATCGGCAACTTCGACGGCTTCGACGTGACCTCCCTACATTTGCGCGGCCACACCCCGGGATCCATCGCATTTGTGTACCAGGACCCGGACGGGCCTGCCCATATTTTCAGCGGCGACTCGTTGTTTCCGGGCGGCGTGGGCAACACCCAGAAAGATCCGGCGCGGTTCACGTCCCTGCTGGACGACGTCACCGCGCGATTGTTCGAGGCCTACCCGGATGAAACCGTGGTGCACCCGGGCCACGGCAGCCCCACCACCCTGGGCGCAGAACGCCCGCATCTCGAGGAGTGGCGCGCCCGCGGCTGGTAACGCTTAACTCATCGAGTGCTTCCGTTACTGCCGTTATGAACCTTCTAAACGGCGGTTACGGAGCACTCGATGGTGGTTAAGGCGGGGCCACGACCGCCGGGTTCCCTGACCGAGCTTGCGAGGTCAGGGAGCGGTTGGGGATTAGCGGCTGCGGCGTTCGTTCGAGGCCGGAGCCGACGCGCGGCGGGGACCGCTGCGTGCCGGACGGCCACTGCCGCCAGCGTTGCCGCCACCGTTACCGGCGTACGAGCCACCGGACGTGCCGCCGGTGTTGGAGGACCAAACAGCCTTGTTGCCAGCGTTGCCGCCGTTGCCCGAGTTACCCGTGGAGGCTCCGGCGCGCTGGCCGGATCCACCCGTGCGGGCACCTGCACCGGCGCCGGCAGTGCGGGCTCCGGCCGCGCGCTGGCCCGTTGCCGGACGTCCGCCACGCTGTCCGCCGGTGGTAGCCGGACGGCCCGTGCCGCCACGGGGAGCATCGCTGCGGGTAACGCGTGAATCAGAACGGCCGTCTGAACCGCGGCCGGCCGCTGCACGGCCACCTGCTGCGGGGACGTCGTTGCGGTGCGTGGAGGTTGTGACGCCGCGGGAATTGCGGCGAGCAGCAGCTGCTGCAATGGCGCGGTCCTCGTTCTGCTCGGCTACACGGTCAAATGCTGCCCGTGCCTCGGTGCGCCCTTCGTAGGCAACAGCGCGGCGCTCGGCGCGGGGAAGATCGGTGCGGGTCGGCTCAGCGGAGACGCGTCCACGTCCACCACGGCCGCCACGGCCACCGGCGGTGGGGCCTTCCTGGCTGCGGCGGGCGCGCTTGCGCTCGGCGTTGGCACCCGTGGAGGTGCCGCCACCCTGCTGTGCGGACTTCTTGGCCAGAAGAGCGGCGCGGGTGCGCGGATCGATCTTGTCGGCCATTTCGCCCACAAGTTCAGCAACCAGCGGGGAGTTGGCGGTGACGCGCTCGAAGTTAACCTCGACGCCGGCAGCCTTCATGAGCTTCTTGACGTCGGACTGCTGCTCCGGGAGGGTCAGCGTGACAACAGTGCCGTCCGAACCTGCGCGGGCCGTACGGCCTGAGCGGTGGAGGTATGCCTTGTGCTCTGTGGGCGGATCCACGTGGATCACCAGTTCGACGTCGTCCACGTGGACGCCGCGGGCTGCGACGTCGGTGGCCACCAGGACGCGGACGTCACCGGAGGAAAACTCGGCCAGGTTGCGGTCACGGGCGTTCTGCGAGAGGTTGCCGTGCAGATCGACGGCGGGGATCCCGGCGTCGGTCAGGGTCTTGGCCAGCTTGCGGGCGTGGTGCTTGGTCCGCATGAAGAGGACGCGGCGGCCGGCTCCGGAAGCGAGCTCGAAGATCAGCTGCTTCTTGACGGTCTGGTCGTTGACCACCAGAACGTGGTGCTCCATGGTGGTCACGGCGGCCTGTGATTCATCCACGGCGTGGGTCAGCGGGTTGGACAGGTAACGCTGGACGATCTTGTCCACGCCGTTGTCCAGGGTGGCGGAGAACAGCAGGCGCTGGCCCTGGCTCGGGGTCATGTCCATCAGCTTCTTGACCACCGGGAGGAAGCCGAGGTCGGCCATGTGGTCGGCCTCGTCCAGGACGGTGATCTCGACACCTTCGAGGGTCAGGATGCGCTGGCGGATCAGGTCCTCCAGGCGGCCCGGGCAGGCGATGACGATGTCGACGCCGGCGCGCAGGGCCTTTTCCTGGCGTGCCTGGGAGATGCCGCCGTAGATCACGGTGGTGGTCAGGCCCATGGCCTTGGCCATCGGCTCGATGGTGGCATTGATCTGGGTGGCGAGCTCGCGGGTCGGTGCGAGGACCAGGCCCATGGGGCGGCCGGGCTTGCGGAAGTGCTTGGCTTCCCGCTCAGCGAGTCGTGCTACAAGCGGGATGGCGAAAGCGATGGTCTTGCCGGAGCCGGTGCGGCCGCGGCCCAGGACGTCGCGTCCGGCCAGGGTGTCCGGGAGGGTCTTGACCTGGATGGGGAACGGCTCAACAATTCCCTGGGCTGTGAGGGTGTCGGCAAGTTCTTTGGGCGTGCCGAGGGCAGCAAAAGTAGTCATATATTCAAGGTCTTTCAGGCGGTATCCATGCGGATATCGGCCCCCGATGCCGGTTGGCTCAAGGGTTTCGCCGAAGAAAAGTCAGGTGATCAACCGTGCTGCTGCCCAATTCAGGGCGGCGGCTGGGACCAAATGGAACGCGTTCATCGACGCAGGATGTGCCTCTCACATGAAAAAACCCGCTTCCCAAATAAAGGGACGAGCGGGCATCACTGCACATCAAGTCCCATAAGCGTACCATCCCCACGCCAGCCCCCTCCCAACTGAGTAGCGCTAACTGTCGTTATGGGGTCTCAAAAGGACAGTTAGCGCTACTTAGTTGGGGTGGGGAGCACGGTGCGGACGTTGCCTTTGGGGACCAGGCAGGCGCAGGCTTGAGGCATGACTGAACAGGGTGCGGACCACCACCACACAACGGACGACGGCGGCACCCGGCCTGGGGACGCACCGCAGCGCAGTGCCGCCGAGGCGTGGGACGAAAGGTACCGGAGCAAGCCGAAATTCTGGAGCGGCAAGCCAAATCCCCAGCTGCTGCGCGAAGGCGCGGGACTGAGGCCGGGCAAGGCCCTGGACCTGGGCTGCGGCGAGGGTGCCGACGCCATCTGGCTCGCCCAGCAGGGCTGGACCGTCACCGCCGTCGACGTTTCCGCGGTCGCACTGGAACGGGCCTTCGTCCACGAAAAAGCTGCCCTGGACCGGGAGAGCGTGCACGCCGAGGGGGCCGGTGAAATTCCCAGCCGCATCCACTGGGAACAGTGCGACCTAGAGGCGTGGCAACCCCCGGCAACCTTCGATCTGGTGTCCTCCCAGTTCCTGCATTCCCCGCATCTGGCGTGGCAGGGCCCCCTGCGGACGGCGGCTTTGGCGGTCAAGCCAGGCGGAACCCTGCTGATCGTGGGCCATCATCCGGACCGCCTGCCGCCGTGGGGAAACCACACCAGGCCGGAGATGTTCTACACCCCGGCGCAGCTCGTGGCGGAGCTCGGCCTGGACTCGCCGCAATGGCAGCTGGAGGTCAACACCACCCGCGAGCGCCCGGCGTCAGGTCCGGACGGCGAGGAGGCCATCATTGGCGACACCGTTCTCCGCGCCACCCGCCTGGCGTGATTTTTTGTCCAGATAAAGGGACTTCGTGGGCAGGCATTCGACGGCATTATCTGGACAAAAACTCCGGGGTCAGCGCGAAACCCGTGGCGCCACCGCAACCGCGGCGACGGCCACCACCGCCGTCAGTGCGAAAACCCCCGCGAACGATTCCGTCGTCGTCGTAAATGCCGCGAAGACGATGCCCGTGGCGGCGAGCGCCAGCGCCCCGCCCAGCGAGTCCGAAATGGACATCGCCGAGCTGTTGAAGCCTTCGTTTTCCTTGGTGGACATGGCGAGCGTCATCACGCTGAGCCGCGGATACAGCAGCCCCATCCCGCCGCCGGCGAAGAGCCAGCCGGCAATCGCGACGGCGGCTGGCCAGTGGAGCGCCGACGTCGCCAATGTGAGGATGATGGCTCCGAGCACCAGCGCTGAGCCGATGCGCACCGCTGCCCGGTGCTGCAGCCTGGCGCCGAGGCGGCCCTGGATGGCGGCAGCGGCTGCCCAGGACAACGCGCCTCCGGTGAGCGCCAGGCCGGCGAACGTCGGCGGGAACTTGTACTCCTCGATCAGCAGGTACGGCAGGTAGACCTCGGCACCGAAAAACGCGGCAGACGCCAGGCCGCGGGTCAGGATCACGCTGGGCAGGCCGCGGCGCGCGAGCAGTGTTCCGCGCGGTACCAGCGGCCGCACGGCTACGAGGGCAATCACGACCGCGGCCGCTGCGAGCAGTGCCGGGGCCGCGGGAACACCATCGATGGTGACTCCGGCGGAGAGATTCAGCCCCAGCACAGCGAGCGCGGCGAGCGCCGCCCAGGCCAGCCGGCCCACCGCCCAAGGCGGGACGGCGGTCTGCGCGGGGTGCCCCTCCATGCTGCGGAGCACCGGAACAATCATCACCACGGCGGGAACCACCAGCCCCACCACGCCCAGGAACACCCAGTGCCAGCTCAGGACCTCCGCCACGATGCCGGCCGCGAACGGGCCCACCAGGGACGGGATGACCCACGCGGCGGAGAATGCAGCGAAGATTCCGGGGTGCAGGACGGCCGGGTAGACGCGGGCCACCACCACGTAGAGCGAAACCGTCAGCGCACCGCCCCCGAGTCCCTGCACCAAGCGGCCGGCAACCATCATGGGCATCGACACGGCTGTGCCCGCGATGATCAGGCCCAGCACAAACAAGGCAACGGAGGCATAGAGCGGGACGGTTGGTCCGCGGCGGTCCGACCAGTTTCCGGCCGCCACCATGCCGATCACGCCGGTGGCCAGCGGACCGGCGAAGGCCAGCGCGTACAGGCTGGCGCCGTCGAGCTCGCGGCTGACGACGGGCATGATGGTGGTCACCGCGAGGGATTCGAAGGCCGCCAGGAACACCAGGGCACACGCGCCGATGGTCACCCACAGGTAGGGCCGCTGCAGGATCCCGGCCGTGGGGGCGGGATGCGTAGCCGGCCGGGCCGAATCGTGCATGTTATCGGCGCGGCTGGTTGGCGTCGCCGATGTAGCGGTTCCGACCCGCGCGGTAGCCGAACACAGCGGCCAGCGAGCCCACTACCAGGAACAGCACCCCGGCGGCCGTGAACGATCCCGTGGCCTGGTGCAGCTGGCCCACCATCAGCGTGCCGGTGGAACCCAGCCCGTAGCCCACGCCCTGCATCATCCCGGACAGGTGCGCGGCGGTGTGCCCGTCGCGGGTCCGCAGCATGATCATGGTCAGGGCCACCGCGGTGAGGCTTCCCTGCCCCAGGCCCAGCAGCCCGGTCCACACCCAGATGAGTTCCAGGGGTCCGAAAATGCTCAGCGCAAACCCGCCGCCGGTCATCAGCGCCACCACCACAGCGATGCCGCGCTGGTCACGGAACCTCGCCGCCAGTGCCGGGGCAAACAGCGAGCCCAGCATCTGGAGCACGATCGAAACAGACACCATCAGGCCTGCGGTGCCGCCGTCAACACCGCGTTCGCGCAGGATCGGCGCCAGCCACGCAAAGACGCTGAAGGACATCATGGCCTGCAGCACCATAAAGATGGTCACCTGCCACGCCACCGCCGAACGCCACACATTGACGCCGAGGTTGCCGGCCTGGTGCCGGACAGGATGCTGGCGAAGTGCCACCGGAAGGAACAGCAAAAGTACGACGGCGGCAGGAACCGCCCAGAACCACAGCGCCGCGGTCCACTCCCCCGTCGCGGTGAAGACGGGGTAGGTAAAGCCGGCACCGAGGGCGGCCGAGGCGCAGATCGCCGTGGTGTACAGCCCGCCCATGAGGCCCAGCCGGTGCGGGAAATCGCGCTTCACGAGGCCTGGCAGCAGCACGTTGCACAGCGCGATGGCCGCACCGCAGGCAGCAGTTCCCGCCAGCAAGGTTGGGAGGTGACCGGCACCGGGCACCAGGCCGCCGATGTCTGCGGGGCGCAGCAGCAGCCCTGCCGTGAGTACGGCCATGGCGCCGAGCAGGACGCGTTCGGCGCCAAACCGCCGCGCCAGGACGGGCGCCAGCGGCGCGAAGACACCCAGGAGCGTGACGGGCACGGTGGTGAGCACCACAACGGCCCAGCCCGGCAGGCCGGCGTCGGACGTGATCTCCGGAAGAACCGCGGCGAAACTGGAGAAAACCGTGCGGAGGTTCAGCCCGATAAGCACCAGGCAGAGTCCCAGGTAGGCCAGGGCCCGCCGGCTGCTTTGCGGGCTTTCCGGGCCGCCGCCCGACTGGCCCGGAAGGCGCGTTGGGGCTGCTGGGGGGATGTCGTCGATTTCGGCGTCGATCAGCAGTCCAGGCACTTCAACGTTGTCAGCACGGGTCACGGGACCCATTCTGTCATTGCGCGCGCTCGTGGCATGTTTCATCCCGACCGGTCGGGCCGGCGGCGCATCTGTCGGGGCTGCGGGAAACACAGAAGAGCCTACGCTTGGCGCATGAGCGAACAGCGAGAGACTTGGCATGCCGCACACAAGGCAACCCTGAGCAGGGGCGAACGCGCCGCCGATGTAATGCGCAACAGCATGGGCAGTTGGCGGTTCGTCGCGGGATTCATCGCTTTCATGATGGTGTGGGCTGGCCTGAACTCCTGGATTCTGGCGTCCCAGGCGTGGGACGCGTATCCGTACATCCTCTTGAACCTGTTCCTGTCCATGCTGGCCGGACTCCAAGGGGCAATTCTCCTCATCGCAGCCAAGCGCCAGGATGCCATCGCTGCGGCCATGGCGCAGCATGACTACGACACGAACGTGAAGGCCAAGGCGGAGATCGAGCGGCTTACCGCCATCAACGACGAACAGTTGGAGATCCTGCGGGAACTGCGCTCCCTGGCTGCGGGCAAGCCAGCCCGGGCCTGACTCCTCTATTCTGGAAGGGATGAGCGAATCCCCAGAATCTCCCCAGCCTCCGCATGTCCCGCGCCCGGTGACGCCCGGAACGCAGGCGTCCTTCGGCACTTACGGCGGCAGGCCGGTGAGCTTTGTGCGCCGCGGAACCCGTCTCCAGGGGCGCCGCCAGACCGCGTGGGAAGAGCACTCGGACCGGTGGGCGCTGGACGTTCCCCGGCACATTGCGAACACGTCGGTCCACCCGGACTACACGTTCGACGCCGAAGCCGAGTTCGGCCGCAAGGCACCGCTTATTGTGGAGATCGGTTCTGGACTGGGCGATGCTATCTGCCACGCCGCCGAGGAGAACCCGGACACGGACTTCCTGGCGGTGGAGGTGTACACGCCGGGGCTGGCCAACACCATCATCAAGATCAATAGCCGCGGGCTGAACAACGTCCGGGTGGTGGAAGCCAACGCGCCGGAGGTCCTCGCCACCATGCTGCCTGCTGGTTCAGTCAGCGAACTGTGGGTGTTCTTCCCCGATCCCTGGCACAAGTCACGGCACCACAAACGCCGCCTCATCCAGCCGGAGTTTGCCGAACTGGCAGCACGGGCACTCACGAAGGGCGGCTTGTGGCGGGTCGCCACGGACTGGTCCAACTACGCCGTCCATGTCCGCGATGTTCTGGCGGACTCGCCGGACTTCGAAAACCTCCACACCGGCGAGCGCCACGGACCCGAAAGCCCGCTCACCCAGGTGTGGCAATCCGGCGTCGAAACTTTGGTGGGCGGCGCGCCCGTCCGCGAAGGCCGGGCGCCGGTGAGCACCGCACACACCGGCCCCAACGGGGGCGTGGATGAAACGGGCGGCTGGGCGCCACGCTTCGAAGGCCGGATCCGCACGAGTTTCGAGGCGAAAGCCCACGAGGCCGGCCGGCTGATCTTCGACCTCTGCTACCGCCGGCGCTGAGCCTCGGAAACCGGGTCAGCTCACGCTGATGGCGGCGACGATCTCCTTGAGCATCCCCAGCCGCGGCTCGATCTCCGGGTTCACGTAAGGCCAGATCACCACAACACCGATGAAACGGTTGTTCTCCCAGACACCCACAGTGGCCGCTACCCTCGCCTCGCCGGCCGGATCCGTGTATCCAACCACGACGGCGTACGAGGACTTGCCGGGGACGTTCAGTTCACCTTCGGTGAGGATGGTCCCTGCCCGGTCTTCAACGTAGAAGCCTGACATCAGGTGTGCCCAGCCGTTGGCCTGCGCGGCGCCCGTCACGGAGGTGTCGTCCTTGATGACCGTCACCAGGACGCCGCCCAGCAGGCCATACTGCTCGGTGTTTGGCCCGGCGGCGGAGTCCTCCAGAACCTGGGTGTGCTCGGGGAAGTCTGCCGTGAACCCCAGCGGGGACTCGATATGCACTGACATGGTTGCTCCTTAGCGGTAAGTCTTGGCCGGGCTGGCTGGCGGTAATGCCCAAAATGGTGCAGGAAGAACTGCGGGAAAAGGTCTCCGGAGTGGACTCGGCACGGGACGTCAGAGCTTCTCGAGCTTCGTGTCGTTCGGGACTTTATAGTACGTGGACACGTTGGTGGTTGCCTTGTTCTCGGTCTTGACCTCCACCTCGCCGGCCTTGAGGTCAACACCGAACTCGTTGGACGCTGTCACCACGCTGTTCTCCTGGACGGTGGCAGACCCTGCCTCGTAGAGCTTGGCGGCGTCATGGCCGGCCGCAACAGTGTCTCCCAACGCCACATTGCGCATGTAGCTGTCGATCACGGCCGCGTTCTCCGGCGAGTACTCAACCTCGATCTTCACGGTGCCCTGCGTGCCTACTGTCACGCTGGACTCAGCCTTGGCGCCCTGGAGGTCGGGACCCGCGGTGGCGCCCGCCGCAACCGTGCCCTCCATGGATACGGCGATCGATTCCATGTTTCCGTTCTTATCCAGGTTCACTTCCAGGCCGCCCTTGCCCGAGGCCTCGAATACCCTGCCGTCGAGGTTCAGCTTGCCCTGGGCCGACACCTCGGCGCTGGCGGTTGCCGTGCCGTCCGTCAGGTTCCGCTCGTAGGCGAGATCCAGCTTCGCCGAGCCCGAAGCGGGGCCGGCTTCGGGCTCGGCTTCCAGGGAGAGGGTTCCCTTGGCTTTGTCGTCGTGGCCGGTGGAGCCGTTGTCGTCCGCAGCATCGTTGATGGTGTCCAGGATGTAGCCAGGCGGGTTGCCGGCCACATCCTGGATCTCACCTGCGCTGTCCGGCGGGAGGTCCGTGTAAATCTGGTTGCGGGCGGCCATGGCCTCTTCCACGCTGCCGAATTTGTACTCACGCGACGCCTCCCCGTTGAGCGTGACCCCGGCCGTGCCGGTGGTGTCGTTCACTCCCACGCCCACGTTTCCGTAGACCTTCAAGGTGGCCGAACCGTCAGCATTCTCCACCACCACGGTGCCCACCTCCGCGCCGGCGTGGAACCAGGCAACCCGGGCGTCAAGGGAGGCCTTGCCGGTCTCCGTGTATACGGGAGTTTCCGTCTTGGCGAGTTCCCGGAGGTGGGCACTCGCCTGGTCCTGGGCGGACTCGGGAATGCCGCCATCCATCCTCATGAGGTCCTCGGCAAAGGGGCCGTTCTCGTCTTCGCCTTCGATCAGGTACTTCCGGTCCGCCTCGGACAGGCTGGCCCACCACTTGGCCTGTTCTTCCGGGCTGGCCTTGAGCATGTCATCCAGGCCCTGCTTCAGCTCCTGGCGGTGGGCCGCGGCCGCTGCTGCCTTCTCTGCCTGTTCCTCCAGCCAGTACTTCGCGCGGCTGCCGAGGTCCTTGAGCTTGTCCAGCACGCTGGAGCCCCCGCTGCCGCCGCCGGTCTCGGCGGAAGACTGTTCCTGCTCGTTGGCGTGCTGCAGGAGCAGCTTGGAGTTATGGCGGAGGCTGGATGCCACCCGCTCCAGGCTGGGACGGTGGCTGCCGGACCAGTCCTGCCGGAACAGTTCGCCGTCGGTGCCTTTCCATGGCGCGGACTGGATCTGGCCCTGCAGGGAGCTTGCCCGGCTGCTGAGCAGCGCTGCCGCTTTGTCAACGGCCTTCGCCAGCTCCCGCAGCTGACTGACGTCCGCGCCGTAAAAAGTCATGGTGTCTCCCCCGGAGAGTAATAGGAGTTAGATCTATCGCTGGACATATCGTCGCACGGCGGCAAGTCTGCCGCGATGGGGAACACTCCCCATCGCGGGAGCTCCGGGCCGCCAGGTTCGGATGCTACGGGGCGCGCAGATCGGGACCCCGAGGACTGTTCGCGGCTCGCTTGGCGTGGCACCATGGGGATTGTGCGGGGGCACGCAAATCTGCGCCCCTCAGGCGCTGGCCCGAAGGAACCGTCATCAAAAGAGAACTAGAAGACGCCGCAGACGCGGCGGAGGACGTCACCAACTCACGCGCACTGGAGCTGATGGCCAGGGCCGGTTTCGCGGTAAGCGGCCTATTGCACTTTCTTGTGGGCGCCATCGCCATCCGCCTCGCCATGGGCGGCTCGGGAAACGCTGACTTCAGCGGCGCTGTCTCCGAACTTGCCAGCCAGCCCGCCGGGCCGTTCCTCCTGTGGGCAAGCTTCGCCGCCTGCGCGGCCCTTGCCGTCTGGCAGGCCAGCGATGCCGTCTTCGACTACAACCGGCTGCCCACCAAGGAAAAGGCCGGTAAGAAGGCCAAAGCGGCAGCCCAGGCCGTGGTGTTTGCCGGGCTCGCCGTGACCCTGGCCAGCTTCGCCATGGGCACCGGGTCCGGAGGAGACAACCAGCAATCCGCGAGCGACCTCACCGTCGCCGTTATGAAGGCCCCCGGCGGCGTGGCACTGCTGGTCCTGGTGGGACTGGGCGTGGCCATCACCGGGATCATCTACGGCATCCGCGGCATCCAGAAGACCTTCAAGAAACAGCTCACGATGCCCTCTTCCCCCACCGCCCGGACAGCCGTCACAGTCCTGGGCGTGACCGGCTACGTCGCCAAGGGCATAGTCCTGCTGCTGACCGGGATGCTCATCACCATCGCCACCCTGCAGGCCCATCCGGATGAATCCACGGGCCTCGACGGTGGACTCAGGGCCCTGCGCGACCAGCCCTTCGGCGTGTACCTGCTGGCCGCAGTGGGCGCCGGTCTCATCTGCTACGGCGTGTTCATGGTGGTGCGGGCTCGCCTGGCCAAGATGTAGGGCTGGCACCTTCTCCGGGGCCGGTCCGGAATACCCGGCCTCCGGTTAGGGTGGGTCCATGCCTCAGGTACGCGCCGAACGACTCATCCGCCTCGATCCGGAGACAGTCTTTGCCCTCTCCCAGACCACCGGTGCGTTCCGGCTCAAATGGGACCCGTTCATCTCTGCCCAAGGTTTCCTGAACAGCGCAACGTCCGCCGGAAAGGGCGTCCGGACACGGACCGTGTCCCGCCTGGGCCTGGTGATGGTGAGCGAATACGTTTCGTATGCGCCACCCAGGAACGTGGGCATGACCATGGTGTCCGGACCGTGGTTCTTCACGAATTTCGGCGGCGGCTGGCGTTTCACCGCGGACGACGGCGGCACCCGCGCCGTGTGGAAGTACACCTTTTCGTGCCGCCCGGCCTGGTTGCGGCCGGTGGCGGAGCGGATGGGCGCCTGGCTCCTGGGCCGTGAGATCAACATGAGGATCGAAGCGTTTGCCCGGGCCTGCGAGGACCCCGGGCTGGTGGCCGAGTTCCGCGCCCTCCAAACTCCGTGATCACAGCACCGTGATTACCGGCAAATAGATCACCCGCACGGGGATCACGGCACCATGATTACAGCAACTGCCTGTTGGGTGTCATCCCGCAGCTCCAGGCTGGCGATGCTGGCCAGCTGAACCGGCGTCGCGCCCATGACCTTCACCCTTCCGCTGGGCGTGGCCGTCCAGGCACACGCCCGGTCCTCGCCGCCGTCGCGGTCCCGGATCCAGAGCGAGAGGGTCCCGTCCAGCGGCAGTTTGCTGCCGTTCACGGCCAGCTCGGTGCCCCACGTTTTCCGGGCAAGGTCGATGCTGAACTGCAGGCCGTTGCCGGACTGGACCGAGTAGCTGGCGTCCGGCTCCGGCGGTCGGCTGAGCAGCGGCCCCGCGGCCAGGCCCAAGGCGAGGCTCGCGGCGGCGACGGCGCCCACCAGCGCCGCCCACCGCCGTCGTAATTTACGACGCCGGGCGGCCAGTTCATCGAGGACCGCGCGGGGCACTGAACTGGCTGGATCAGGGGCAAACCCGGGGCGGGCGCTCCCGGTCAGCGCCACCGCGTCCGGGACGGGAAGCGCGTCCAGCAGGGCCGGCAGGCTTTCGAGCTCGGCGAGTTCGGTCCGGCAGTCCGCGCAGCCCTCGAGGTGGGCTTCGAAACGTTGCGAATCCGCGGGGTCAAGCCCACCGAGCACGTAGGCGCCCAGCAGGTGGTGCAGCTCAGAGGCGTTCACCGCTCCACCCCCATTTCGTCCAGGATGGTCCGTAGCGCCCGGACTGCGTAGTAGGCCCGGGACTTCACGGTTCCGCTGGGGATGTTCAGCTGCACGGCGGCCTCGTTGACGGTGAAACGGCGGTAGTGGAGTGCCACGAGGACATCGCGGTGTTCGGTGCTGAGCCGGAGCAGCGCTTCCTCCATCAGGACGCGGTTGAGGAGTTCATCCACGCGTTCCACGGCCACGGCGGGATCGGCGAGTTCGCGTTCCATCACCTCGGCCGGGCGACGCTGGGCTTTGCGGTAGTTGTCGATCATGATGTTTCGGGCAGTCCGGAACAGGTAACTGCGAAGGCTTCCGGTGATGTCCGGGGCCTGCTGCCAGACACGCAGGACGGTCTCCTGGACCACGTCCTCGGCCAGTTGGGGGTCACGGGACGCGCTGAGGACAAAGCGGCGCAGGGCGGCGCCGTGTTCGCGATAGATCGCGGCCACCACGTCCTCGTCCAGCGGCATGACGCCCCCTCCTGTCCCTGATCCAGTCCGCGGCCTTAACTGCGGGCCCATGGTTGCGTGCTTGCCCAGCGAAACGCTGAAGCTAAGCGCATACATGCGATATAACGTCCGTGAACGGAAAACGGTTCACTTTGAACCATTCTCAACCTTGGTGCGTCGTACCGGTTAGCGTCCGGTGATCCGACACCGGGCCCCAGCCGAGGAGTATTCCATGAAAAAGTATCTGGGCACAGGTCTTGCCGCGCTGGCCGTCGCGGCGGCGCTTTCCGGCTGCGGCGGCAGCCCTGGAACCACCACAACCACCGCCGCTCCCACCACTCCGGCGGCAACCTCCGCCACCCCGACCGCTGGCTCCCCCACCACAGGATCCCCCACCGCTGGCTCCCCAACCGCGGCGGCCGCCGTCGACCTCAAGACTTCATCCTCCAGCGCCGGCAACATCGTGGTTGATTCCGCTGGCATGAGTCTCTATTTCTTCACCAAGGACGTGAAGGATTCCGGCACCAGCGCCTGCACTGGAGCGTGCCTGACCGCGTGGCCGCCGCTCCTCACCACCGCAGCCACGCCGGCCGCTGAAGGGGTCACCGGCACGCTCGGGACGATCACGACGCCGGACGGGGCCAAGCAGGTGACCCTGAATGGACTGCCGCTGTACTACTACCAGCAGGACAAGAATCCCGGCGACATCCTGGGGCAGGGCGTCAACGACGTCTGGTATCTGGCCACCCCGGCCGGGGAAATGATCCGGACCGCGGCGTCAGGCTACTGACCCCGACTCGGGACGCGGCGGCGAACCTTATGCGTTCAGCCGCCGCTCCCGGGGAACGCTACTTGGCGGGTGTGACCGTCGCTTCGTAAGTGAGAATTTCCGTGCCGTTGCCTTCTTCCGCATCATCCGGCGCGACATGCATGGTCAGGTGGTTGCCGTCGGCAGTGAGCTTGAACGGGTTCCGGGTCGCGGCGTGGCCCGCCGTGGACCACTTTTGAAACGGCACGTCGTGCAGGATGGTCTTTCCGACAAGGTCGATCAGGGCCATGCCGCCCAGTTCATAAGTCGCCGTGGCACCGCCCGCCGCAGGTGTCTGGGGCAAGTTAGCGACCCCGGCGCATAGGGCTTGGGAGTTGGCCACGTACTGGCAGTCCTGGTAATCGATGAAGTGGTTCGGGTTCTGCCAGGTAGAGAGCTGCTTGCCCTGGCGGTTCCACTCCGCGAACCTCCGGGACCCCCACGTGTTCCCGACCAGATGGCCGGTCTGACGGTCCATCACTACGCCGCCGAAGTGGTCGGGGACCTCGAATTCTTTGTGCGCCTCAAGGGTTGTAGCGTCCACGCTGTAAATGATGGAGCTGCTGTTGGGCCGGTACTGCGCCACGCTCACCCAAATGTTCTTCCCGTCGAAGTCCAATCCGCCGGGATGGTACATGTCGCCTTCGCCCAGGATGATGTCCTTCTGCAGATTTCCGGACAAGTCCAGTACGAATAGATGACCCACCCCCTTCCCGGCCGTGCGGTCAAAACCGTCAACCGGCGCAGGGTACTTGACGGTGCGTTCGACGATTTCCACGGACGAAAGGAAAATGTGATCCTCCGTGTAGGCAATGCCTTGGGGGTGGTGCGTGGGGAAGTCAAGCTTCAGCTTGCCCGTCAGGTCCCAGTTGGTGTTGCGATCCAATGCCTTGAATCCGTCGGCAAGGGCGGTGTCGGCCGTATGGCGGTCCATGTTGCCGGTTCGGGTGCCTGCCTGCGCGGCCACGCCGCTGCCTGCAGTGACGACGCCACCTGCGGTAACGATGATGAGTGCAGCTGCTGCTGCAAGGATTCCACGGTTGCGTATGGGGTTCATTAGGGCGCCTCTCAAGAATTTGCTTCAGGGGTTGTTTTCGAAGCCGCGCAGCGTCTAGAGCGCCGCAACTCCCAGTTCGAGGGGATACCAGTTTGGAAGCTTCAACGAGTACTCGGCCATCACCTCACGGAGCCGATCTGGACGTCCCGTTGATGGGGCCACACTCAGTCTGGGCGTTCGCTGGAAACCCCCGGCAGCACTCTCATGGAGCCCACATGACGGAGTGGTGAATGCGTTCTGACTACATCCCGAAAATCAACGCACTGTCGGGGCCGAGCCTATTGTCCCGGGGCAGCCGAAACGGGCGGCGATTCCGGGAGGGGCCGCATCGGCTGTTGCCCCGGCAGGCTGGGCACTTCGCCGTTCAGCAGCCCACCCGGCACACCCGGCACACCCGGCGTGACGTTTTCAGGTAGGGAAAGGTCTGGCAGGGGAACTGCCGGCGCTGAACCCGATGGAACGGGAGCGTGCTGCGTGGCCTGGCTCGAACCGGATCCCGGAGCGGCCGGAACCGGCACAGTGACAGCCGGCCCGGTGGGGCCTACGGCAGGGACACCGGGCTGGACCGGCCCCGGAACCGGGGTCTCCACCGGCGCGGGGGCAGGCCCGCCAACGGTGGACACGAACGATGTCACTGCGTGGTTAACCTGGCCGATGGAATCCCTGATCCCCTGATCGGAGGCAACGGCAACGGCGCCGCCGGCCGCCAGCGAGACGGCCACGGACAGCGTGGTGAGGGTGACCCGGCGCCTAGCACGGCGGCGGGCGGCGAGCTCGTCGGTCGCCACCGTGAGCTCATCCGTTGCCACGGCGGGGGCGACGGCGGGCTCTGACTGAGGGGAAGCAACGGTTTCAGGGAGCTGCGGGACAACCGTCGTTGCAGGCATAACCGTCGTTGCAGGAACCACCGCCCGATGGCGGGTGGCTTCCGGTTGGTCCGCAGCCTGGATCACCGTCTGGTTCACCGCAGGCCTCATGAGCGCGGCGACTGCATCGGAGGGCGCCGGCTGCTCGGCGGCGAGCGCTTGGAGCTCCAGCAGAACGGGGCGGAGGCCGGCGTCGTCGTCCAGCCCTGCCTCCAGCAGCAGCCGGTCACCAGACACGTCGTCGCGGAAACCGTTGCGTGAGCCTGCGGTGTCACTCATGATCTGCCTGGTTTCTTCTAAGAGTCTGGTCCTTGAGGTTTTGCAGCGCCCTGCGTTGGAGCTGCTTGATGGCACCGTGGGACTTGCCCATGATGCCGGCCACTTGTTCGATGGAGAGGTCAGCCACCACCCGCAGTGCCAGGACCTCGCGGTGTTCATCGGTCAGGCCCGCCAGCAGGTGGGCCGCGCCGCCGCTGTGGCCCAAGGCGTGGTCCTCGGCGGACGCCGTGCTGCGCCCGTCCTGCAGGGGGTCGTACGGAGTGAAGTCCGGCCGGCGTTCAACCCGCCGGTAGTAGTCCACCATCCGGGCGTGGGCGATGGAAAACACCAACGACTTGGCACCCTGCAGCCCGCCGGTCAGCTCACCAATCTTGGGGAAAAACGCCAGGAACACGTCCTGGGTGACAGCCTCGGGATCGTCCACGCCACGGGCCTTGAGGTAGCCCAGGACTGCTCCGGAAAAGGTTCGATAGACAGCGCCGAAGAGCACAGCCGGATCAGCGCCGGCGGTGTCTGCAAATGTATCTACGTCTTCTTCGGCCAAAGTGTCTAGCACCAGTGGCTCCTCCATCCCGGGCAGCGGACTCGCTCATCCCGGTATTCGGCGCGGTGTGCTCCGCTGCTGTCGGTCAGCTATCTGGCTGCCATGTGGGCTGCGGGAATCCGGTCCGTCCGGAGCGGGTTCCCGCAGCCCACAATAGCTGAGCAGGTCCTAGCGGCCCGAAACGGCCGGAACGTCTACAACGTCGCCCGGCACCGCGGGAACAGCAGGAACGGCAGGAACGCCGTCGACACCCGGAACTGCCGGTACGGCGGGGACAGCAGGAACGGCGGGCAGCTCGGGGCGCTCGGCCTTGGCGGCGGCAGAACCCTCGCCAGCCGCATCGGCGTCAGCGGAAGCGGCACCCTGCGCGACGACGTCCGTGCAGAAGGCGTCAACGTTGCCTTCGCCCTCGGCGGCGATGACCAGCGACGAGAAGCCCTCGGAGGCTTCGTTCAGTCCACCGTTGGTGAAGGCGGTGCAGAGGCCAAAGGCTGCGGCACCTGCTGCGTCCACTGCGGTACCGGCGGCGGCGGAGGCGTTGGCCTCGGCTGCGACCTCATCGCCGGAGACGGTTGCTTCGCCGGTTACTGCTGCATCGCCGGAAGCGTTTGCGGAGGCCGACTCGGTGGCGTCAGCGGCCAGCTTCGGGGCGGGGGCGCCGAGCAGTTCGTGGGCGGTCTGCTGTGCGTCGGTCGGGAGGGCGCCGGAAACAGCTGCGACGCCGGTTCCACCGACGGCCAGGGTGCCCGCGGCGAGAACACCGGCGGCGATTTTGCTGGTGGCGAGAACAGTGAACAACGACATATGACACTCCAAAACCTAGAGAACAATTCAGATCCGGCTCCGTGAGGAACCCATCACCCCCTACATCGCTGGCCGGACCGGGAAAGTTACGGCGCCTCCTAAATTTCTTTCCAGGGCCCGGCTTCGGACCATGGACCGCACTAGCATCGAGGCATGGCGATCACTCCGGAACACCAGAGAACGGCCAAGACCTGGCAGACCATGGTGGACAGCAACAAAGCCCTGCTCCTGCGGAAGACGGGGCACGACGTCGCCTACTGGGCCGAGCGGGCACGCTCCGCCGGGCTGAAGAACGACGCCGAGCTCCGCCACTGGATGCGCGACGAGCACGGCGTCACGGGTTACGCGCAGTACGCCGTCTCCTGGGAGCTGTTCGGCTACCCGGAATTTATGCTGCGCGACGCCGACGAGCTTATCGATGGCCAGTACATCAACCACGCAGAGCTGCGGCCCATCGCCGATGCGCTCCTGGCGTGGGCGGCGGCCACCGAGGGCGTGGAGATCCAGATGCGGAAGGGCTACGTCTCGCTCCATAGCCCGCGCCGGAAGTTCGCCCAGGTCACCCGGACCACCAACACCGCCGTGGACGTCGCCCTCCGCCTCGACGCAGCAGCGGGAGGCCGTTTGGAACCCCTGAAGGCCCGGTCTGATGATCCTTTTGACCGCCGCGTCCGGCTCACGTCTGTGGACCAGGTGGATGACGAACTGCTGGACATCCTGGCCAAGGCGCTGGACCAGAACACCTAATAGCTAGTACAACTGCGGCCGGGTCGCCGGAAAGGTGCCGGGTCGCCGGGAATTTCCAGCGACCCCGCACCTTTCCCGCGAACTGGGCGAACCCGGCGAACCGACCCCGACGAACCCGGTCCGGGACCGTGGTGAGGGTCCTACGCGTCGATCATCTCGTCGTCGTCCGCTTCCTCGAACTCAACAGCGGCGACGATTTCCTGGGTCTCCGGGTTGATCATGAACGCCTCTTCGTCGTCCTCCACCATGATGAAGTCGCCGTGGTCCGTGGTGAAGTGCCAGGCCAGGGTCTTCTCGCCGTCGTGCATGTAGTTGGGGTCACCCATGGTGATCTTCTGCAGCGTGTAGCCGGCGATGCCGCACAGTTCTCGGATGATGACCTCAAAATCCGGAGCGTCCTCCAGCGCTTCCTCGTCGGCCGCGGCCTGACGCTCCTCCAGGTTGGGGATGAGCGCAACCTGACGCTCAATGTAGGCGTCGAGCTCCTCGTCGTCGAGCATCAGCAGGCCCTCCTGGCGCAGAAGCCAGGCGGCGTTGAGGGCGGTGATGTTTTCGGTTTCGAACAGTTCCTCGAACTCGCCGTCGAGCTCTTCGATGGTGCGCACGGCTTCGTTGGACTCTTCCTCGGTGTCTAGGTCGCCGTCAAGGTAACGCTCTTCGTCCTCGTCGGACAAGCCATCAAACGCTTCAACGGTGCGGTTGAAGAGCTCAAGGTGGGCGGTTGCGCCCATGCCCGCGAGGCCCTCGCGGATGAGCGGGTCCACCTCGTCACGGTCCGCGGTGAACACGTACTGGGCGAAGCCGCCCTCCAAAGATTGCGTGACGTAGAAGTCCACGTAGTAGCTGCCGAGCGCCGCGGGCGCGATCTCGCCGGCGTCGAGCAGTTTCCCGTACATGGCGTTCACCACGTAAACGTTGGCATCTACAACCTCCTCGTTGCCTGCATCGATGCTGGCCTTGGTCAGGACGACAGGGTTCTGGCTCATGGTCATGGGATTCCTCACTGCTGAATGCTTCGGTGCTGCTCAGGACACTTTCACGCTACGTGGGCAGGAGCGGCGGTGTGTTGAGGCGGAAGTGAACGTCAGGCGAAGTTTCAGGCTCCCGCCGGGCGAACTAAGATGAAGCAGATAACCTCCGATCGGACACGGCACCCCCGTGGCCAGCTGAAAGTAGCGCGCACCATGCCATCCCAACCGGACGAGAGTGCGGCACTGGCAATACAGACCCCCGCCATTAACGACCGCTCCCTCGCGGCCGGGTTGGCGTATGCCATGGGCAGCCGGGTTTCCGGGATGTCGTTCGACGCCGCCACCGGGCTGATGTTGGGCAAGGTCCGGGGAGGTGCCGACGTCCCCTACTCCACCACGGCCAAACTGGTGCGGAAAACGGGCGGCTGGAGCTGCACCGTGGGCGTCTGCAGCTGCCCCGTCCGCAAGGACTGCAAGCACGTGGCCGCGCTGCTGTTCGCCGCCGAGGACAACCCGGCCATCCGCGTCCAGCTCCTGGCCCCCGCTGAAGTTTCCCGGCTTTCCCGCCAACCCGTCAGCCTGGACCTGGCCGACTGGGAGCAGGCACTGAGCCCGCTCATTTCGCAGCCGGGCATCACCCAGTCCATCAGCGGCATCCCGCTGGCCCTCCAGTTCGAGATCGAGGAACCGGCGCCGCACTTCTCCTACACAGGCCGCCGCGACCCGCTCCGCAGCGTGCGCCAGCTCAAGGCCCGGCCCGTGATCATGGGCGCCAAAGGCAAGTGGATCCGCGGCGACGTCTCCTGGAACACCCTGAGCTACCTGAACTTCCGCCGCGAATGCAACGAGGCGCACATCGAGTGGATGCAGGCGTTCCTGGCCGCACACACCGCCGCCGCCAACCGGGTTCATAACTCCTCCGCGCTGTGGCTGGGGCTGAACACCTTCGCCGGGAAGAACATGTGGAGCCTGCTCACCGACGCCAAAAAGATCGGCCTCTCCCTGGTTCACAGCCGCGGCACTGAGCCGGTGCGGCTCGCGGAGTCCCCCGCCGCCGTCGGGCTTAATTTGAGCCGTTACGGTTCGCCTTCCGGTGACGCCGGCGATGTTGCCGCGGCCGCCCCGGACGTTGCTGCGAAAACAGCCGACGACGGCGGGCTGGAGCTCGCGCCCACCATCACCGTTGAGGGGGAAGACGTTGATCCGGCATCGGTGGGGACCATCGGCCGCCCCGCGCACGGCATCTTCATGACCACCGGGGGCGAGGCACTGCCCGGCGTTTCCGCGGATAATGTGATCACGCTGGCCCCGCTGGAAAACGGGCTGAGCGAGGAACTGCTGACTTTCGCGACCGCCGGCAGCACCCTGCACATTCCGGCGAAGGACGAGACGCGCTTCCTCACCGGCTTCTACCCGAAGCTGAAGCAGGCTGCCCGGGTCACGGCGACGGATGAGTCGGTGGCGCTGCCCGCCCTGGCCCTCCCGACCCTCTCCCTGCTGGCCAACTACGGCGCGGACCACCGGGTCCGGCTGCATTGGGAATGGCATTACAAGTCCGGACACCTGGTCACGGCCCAGCCGCTGTGGCGGCACCCCGGCGACCACGGCTACCGTGACGACGCCGCCGAGGCCCGCATCCTGGAGGGCATCGGCCAGCCGTGGAACATTGTTCCGGCCCTGGGCGAATCGGCCTCCGGCGGCTGGGGCACGCCGCGCCTGTCCGCGTCCGCCGAACTGAGCGGCCTGGACACGCTGGCCTTCACCGAGGACGTCCTGCCCGAGCTCCGGAACGCGCCGGACGTTTCAGTGGATACTGCCGGGGACATTGCCGACTACCGGGAGGCCGAGGAAGCGCCTGTCGTTTCCATCTCCACCAAGGCCACGGAACAGCGCGACTGGTTCGACCTTGGCATCCAGATTTCGCTCGAGGGCCAGCCGGTGTCGTTCGCGGCCGTGTTCTCCGCGCTGGCCGCGGGACAGACCAAAATGCTGCTGCCCAGCGGCGCGTACTTCTCGCTGGACCTCCCCGAACTGCACCAGCTGCGCGCCCTCATCGAAGAGGCCCGCTCGCTGCAGGACAACAAGGACGCCCCGCTGCAGATCAGCCGTTTCCAGGCCGGGCTCTGGGACGAGCTCGCGCAGCTGGGCATCGTGGATGAGCAGGCCGCCGCCTGGCGTGAGGCCGTGGGCGGGCTGCTCGAAGGCGGGATCAACGGGCTGCCGCTGCCTGCCTCGCTCAATGCGGAGCTGCGGCCCTACCAGCTGGAGGGCTTCAACTGGCTCAGCTTCCTGTACCGGCACAGCCTGGGCGGGATCCTCGCGGACGATATGGGCCTGGGTAAGACCGTGCAGGCACTCGCCCTGATGTGCGCCGCGAAGGAGCAGGCTGCCGAGCTGGCGGCGGCTGGCACCGCTTCGGGGACAGCAGACGGTGCGCCGGCTCAAGTAGCAGCGCCCGACGTTCCAGCGCCCGACGGCGGGACTCCCTTTTTGGTGGTGGCCCCCACCAGCGTCGTGGGCAACTGGGCGGCGGAAGCCGCACGCTTCGCTCCCGGCCTGACGGTCCGCATCGTGAGCGAAACCTTTGCCAAGAACAGCCAGGATGCGGCCGTTGAACTCGCCGGCGCGGACATCGTGATCACGTCCTACGCGCTGTTCCGGATCGACTATGATTCCTATGCCTCCAAGACCTGGGCGGGTCTGGTGCTGGATGAAGCCCAGTTCGTGAAGAACCACCAGTCGAAGGCCTACCAGTGCGCGCGGAAGCTGCCCGCGGCGTTCAAACTGGCCATCACGGGCACGCCGTTGGAGAACAACCTCATGGAGTTCTGGGCGCTGACGTCCATCGTGGCGCCGGGCCTGTTTTCGAGCCCCAAGCGGTTCGCCGAGTACTACCAAAAGCCGGTGGAAAAGAATGGCGACAAGGGGCAGCTGGACAAGCTCCGCCGCCGGGTCCGTCCGCTCATGATGCGCCGTACCAAGGACCAGGTCATCCAAGACCTGCCGCCCAAGCAGGAGCAGATCCTGGAGGTGGTGCTGAACCCGCGCCACCAGAAGGTCTACCAGACGCACCTGCAGCGTGAACGGCAGAAGATCCTGGGCCTGATCGAGGACGTGAACAAGAACCGGTTCACCATTTTCCAGTCGCTGACCCTGCTGCGTCAGCTCAGCCTTGACGCGTCGTTGGTGGATCCGTCGCTGTCCGGCGTCCGCTCCAGCAAACTGGACGTGCTGTTCGAGCAGCTGGAGGACCTGGTTGCTGAGGGCCACCGCGCGCTGATCTTCAGCCAGTTCACCGGCTTCCTGGGCAAGGTCCGCGAACGCCTTGTGGAGGAGAAGATCGAGTTCTGCTATCTCGACGGCGGCACCCGGAACCGCACCGACGTCGTCAACGAATTCAAGAACGGCAGCGCGCCGGTGTTCCTGATTTCGCTGAAAGCCGGCGGATTTGGCCTGAACCTGACCGAGGCCGACTACGTGTTCCTGCTGGATCCCTGGTGGAACCCGGCGTCCGAGGCACAGGCCGTGGACCGGACCCACCGGATCGGGCAGGCGCGCAACGTGATGGTGTACCGGCTGGTGGCGAAGGACACGATCGAGGAAAAGGTCATGGCCCTGAAGGCCCGGAAGTCGCAACTGTTCGCGGATGTGATGGAAGGCGACGCCCTGTCCAGCGGTTCGATCACGGCCGAGGACCTCGCGGGGCTCTTTAAGGACTGAGCGCGAACGGACACTTGGGGGCCTGGACGTCCCACGCCCTGCGCGAACGGATACTTAAGCCACTGCCGCCCTGTGCCTCACAACTATGCGCGAACTGGCTCGTTCATTGCCGAACCCTTTGAACCTCAAAATGTCGGTGCCTCCTGAGATGCTCGGACTATGGAAAGCACAGCAGCTACTCCGGGCACGGCCTTAAATGTCAGTGCCCCCTGCGATGCTTTGGGCATGGGAAGTAGAGCAGCTTGGGGTACGGAGTGCAGGGACGCCTTCGAGTCCGTCGCCGCGTCCGTGTCCGTGCTCGGCCGGATCGGATGCGGGTCCGACTCTGACGCGTGCGAACCTGATCCGCTGCGCCGCAGAGCCGAGGCCTGCCTGGACGGACTGGCTGAGGTCTCCCGAACGGAAGCCGCCACCGCGGCGTTGAAGGTCAGGCTGGCCGCCGAATACACTGACGCGGCACAGGCCCTGGCTGCACCGACCGTGGCGCCGCGGGAGAGCAGCGCCCAGGAAATGGCCGTGATCGCTGAGGTCGCCTGCGTCCTGACCGTAAGCGAACGCACCGCCGGGGCGCTCCTGGCCGAGGCGCACGAACTCACCACCAGCCTGCCGTTGACGATGTCCGCGCTGCAGGCCGGGACGATTTCCTGGCAGCATGCCCGGATCGTTGTGGACGAAACCACCAACCTCGACCCCGCCGGGGCGGCTGCTCTGGAGGCGCATTTCCTGGACCCTGACGCCCCGGATCCCGCCCGTGGGTGCCCGGCCGGGGAGCTCGTGCCGTCCCGGTTCCGCCACAAGGCCCGCACTTGGCGGGAACGGCACCACCCCGTCAGCATCGAAAAACGCCACGCCAAGGGAGCGCAGGATCGGCGGCTGGAGTATGCCCCGGACCGGGACGGCATGGCCTGGCTCTCCGCCTACCTCCCAGCGCATCAGGCCTCGGGGATCTGGGACCGCACCACCACTGCCGCGAGAGCCCTCCAAGGACCCGATGAGGACCGGACCCTCAGCCAACTCCGCGCCGACACCGCCGCCACCTGGCTCCTCGGCGGCAACACGGACAGCATCAGCGGCGGAACAATCGGCATCACGGGCGGAACCGGTGCCATCCTTGGCGGGCAATCCGTCGGTGTGGGCGGCGGTGTTCCGTCCCCGAGGGCGCAGGTGTTGGTCACGGTCCCGGTGCTTTCGCTGTTGGGTGTCACTGATGAACCGGCCACCCTGGACGGATACAGGCCGATCCCGCCGTCCATGGCCCGCCGTCTCGTCGCCGAAGGTGCCGAGTCCTTCCACCGAGTCCTGACAGACCCACGTGACGGCGCGCCGCTGGAAATCGGGCGGACCAGCTACCGCGTCACGAAAGCCCAACGCCAATGGCTCAGACTTCGCGACGGGAAATGCCCGTTCCCCGGCTGCAGCAACCACTCCCTCGACAACGAAGCCGACCACCTCCTCGCCTGGGCTCACGGCGGCGCCACCGGGATATCAAATCTCGGCCAGCCCTGCCCCAAACACCACCGGCTCCGCCACACCACCGGTTGGAAACCCACCACCGCCACCAAGAACGAACCACCCGGCTGGATATCACCCACCCGCCGGCACTACGCAGCGAACACCCCGACTGGGAACCACCCCACTGGCCACAGCCATGGCCAGACGCCGTCCTCCGTGCTGATCGGGCCGGATTCGAAGATCCCGGCGTACCGGAAGAGCACGGCGTCCCCGAAGAGCACGGCGTCCCCGAAGATCCACTTCCGGACTATCCGCTGCCGGAGGACCCGGATCCGGAGCTTCACCTCGTCGACCTCCAACTGCCCGATCATGAACTGCCCGACGAAGACCTCCCCGACAATGCGCTGCTCTACTATGCACTGTTCCCAGACGGCGCACTCCCGGACGGACCGTTGCCCGAAGACCCGTTCCCGAACTGGCAACTCGTCGTCAGCGCCTGATCCAGGCGCCCCACAAACCCAGGCCCCCACAACGCAGTGCGACCACGGAACCGTTGTTGGGTCCGTGGTCGCACTGAAACGCGTTCGGTCGTGGTGCAGGAGATAGACAAGCCCTTGCCTAGCTAGATAAGCCCCTGCGCAAGCATGGCGCCAGCAACCTTGACGAAGCACCGATGTTGGCGCCCAGCACGTAGTTGCCGGGGTCGCCGTACTCGTCCGCCGTTGACGCGCAGCGGTGGTGGATTCCCACCATGATCTCGGTGAGCCGCTGTTCGGTGTGCTCGAAGGACCAGGAATCGCGGCTGGCGTTCTGCTGCATCTCCAGCGCCGACGTCGCAACGCCGCCTACGTTGGCGGCCTTGCCCGGCCCGAACAGCACACCGGAATCCTGGAACACCGAGACAGCGTCACGGGTGGAGCGCATGTTGGAGCCTTCGCCGACGGCGACCAGGCCGTCGCGGACCAACCGCGCGGCAGCATCGACGTCGAGCTCGTTCTGCGTGGCGCACGGCTCGCCACCGTTGAGTCGACGTCCCACACCGATCCGGCTTTCCTCCGACCTGCCCGCCGCACGCGAAGTGGCCTCACGCCTCGAAGCCGGCCTGTCTGGATCAACAAGCACGGCGCCGTTGACCCGCGCGTCCCGTTCGGCGGAGCCAAGCAGTCCGGCTACGGCCTGGATTTCGGCGTCGAAGGCCTCAAGACCCGGGGCGTACCGCAGGTCATCAACGGCTGACCGGCTGCTGGAGCCAGGGCCTTGTGGGTGTTTGGCCCAGCTTGTCATTGAATTCCTGGGCTTCCCGGTAGTAATCCAGCAGGCTCAGCTGGGATGCGGCACCGGGGTCCAGGATGACAACTGCCCGGCGGAGCAGCTGCAGCACCGACGCGGGGCAGTGGGCGCTGACCGGCCCTTCCACCATGGTCTGGACAGCGGCGGCCTTGTTCTCCCCCATCGCCACCAGCACTGCCAGTTTGGCTTCGCGGATGGTCCCGAGACCCTGCGTCAGGCAGAGCCGCGGAACATTGCCGTCGGAAAAGAACCGCGCGTTGTCGGCCCGCGTGGCCCCGGCGAGGGTCTTCACCCTCGTGCGGGAAGACAGTGACGACGTCGGCTCGTTGAAGCCGATGTGGCCGTTGGCGCCGATGCCCAGGATCTGGATGTCCACACCCCCCGCAGCGGTGATGGCTGCGTCATAGCGGTCAGTCTCGGCCACCAGGTCCGGCGCGTCTCCCTTCGGGGTAAAGAGCCGTTCCAGGGGCAGGTCCACGTGGTTAACGAACTCCCGACGGATGGTGGAGTAGTACGACTGCTCGTGTTCCGGCGGCAGACCCGCGTATTCGTCCAGCGTGAAGCCGGTGACCTGGCTGAAGCTGAGTTGTTCCCCGCGGTGCCGCCGGATGAGCTCCTGGTAGGTGGATCGCGGGGAGCCGCCGGTGGCCAGCCCCAGCACGGCAGGACCCTGGCGGACCCTGGCCTCGATGATGTCCGCCGCCCGGGCTCCTACGTGATCGACGGACTCACACAGAACTATCTGCACGGTCATTCCTTTCCTGCGTTTGTGGTGTGCCGGCGCGGTAGGCCTGCACGAGTTCAAGTTCTTCGGTGGTCACCAGCACGTCCGCCCGGTAACCCTGGGCAATGCCACCCACCCGGTTGGGGCCAGGCCGATCCAGGCCCATCAGCCGCGCCGGAGTGGAGGATGCCGCCATGACGGCATCGGCCAGGGGAACGCCCCACTCAACGCAGCGGCGGACGTTCTCCAGCAGGTGGCTCGTCGCGCCGGCGATCGCCCCGGGACCGGCGTCGGCGGTGCCGGCCAGCCGTGCCACACGGTCCTGGACCAGCACGTCCAGGCTGCCGAGAGTGTAGTGGCCGTCGGACATGCCCGCCGCTGCCATCGCATCCGTAATGAGCGCAATGGAGCGGGGTCCCACCAGCCCGAAGACCATGCGGACGATCTCCGGGTCCAGGTGCACGCCGTCGGCAATCAGTTCCAGCACCATCTGCCCGGGTGACTGCTCGGCCGCCTGCAGCAGGACCGCGATGGGTCCGGGCGTGCGATGGCCGAGCGGGGGCATCCGGTTGAACAGGTGCGTGGCCGACCACGGGCCGCCAACCCCACCGTGTACACCGCCCAGGACTTCCCGGGTGCGGGAAGCCGTAGCGGCGGTGTGGCCAAGGGAAGGCACGACGCCGTGTTCCCGGCAGAGCTGCACCAGCTCGGCAAAGTGCGGGGTTTCGGGGGCAAGAGTCAGTGACCGCACGGTCCCGCGTCCCGCCTCAAGCCACTGCTGCAGGAGCGCCGGGTCGCCGTCGATGATGGCTGCCGGGTCCTGGGCCCCGCACATGCTTTTGGTGATGAACGGCCCTTCCAGGTGCAGGCCGGCCAGGGTGCCGTCCTGCACCAGGTCCCGCAGCACAGCGATCTGTTCGAGCAGCACCTGCGACGGCGCTGAGACGAGCGAGGCGAGCACCGACGTCGTGCCCTGCGCTGCGTGGTGGCCGGCAGCCAGGCGCGCGCCGTCCGCATCCGCGGAGAATGTGCTCCCCACGGCACCGTGGCAGTGCACGTCCACGAGTCCGGGCAGGATGAGCGGCACTCGCCGGATGTCGATGCCGATACCCGCCGGCAGGTCCGCCGTCGGGCCGCACCACACGATGTTCCCTCCGGCCATCACCACGGTGCCGTCGTCGATAACTTCGTCACCCGGGCGGCCGGTAGCCAGGCGGCCCCGCAGCCCCACCCCGCCGTCGGCGTCCAGGGTCACCGGCCGGTCAGCTGACATCGGCTTTGGCCATTGAGCCGTTCTCGTCGTTTTCATCCTCGCGGCCCATGGTGCGCAGGTTCCAGCGACGGATCACAAAGCGGAACACCACGTAGTAGACGGCGGCGTAGACCAGACCGATGGGGATCAGCCACAGCGGATTCTGTGCGATGCCGAAGTTCAGGACGTAGTCGATGGCTCCTGCTGAGAACCCGAACCCGTGATGGATGCCCAGGAAGTTGACCAGCATCATGGACGTCCCGGTCAGGAAGGCGTGGACGATGTACAGCGGCCAGGCGACGAACATAAACGAGAACTCGAGCGGTTCGGTGATCCCGGTGAGGAAGGCCGTGAGTCCGGTGGAGAGCATCACGCCGCCCACGATCTTCTTCTGCGACGGCTTGGCTTCCTGCCAGATGGCGAGGGCGGCAGCCGGCAGAGCGAACATCATAATGGGGAAGAAGCCGGTCATAAAGACCCCAGCGGTGGGGTCCCCGGCGAAGAACCGGTTCAGGTCGCCGTGGGCGCCGTCGTAGTCGCCGATGATGAACCAGACGATGGAGTTCAGGATGTGGTGCAGGCCCAGCGGAATGAGCAGCCGGTTGAGGGTGCCATAGACCCCGCTGCCCACCACGGTGTTGTCCGCAACCGTGTTGCCCACGGCAGTCAGCCCGGTGTTGAACAGCGGATACAGCAGCGCCATGGCCACGCCGATCACGATCGCGGCGAAGGACGTCAGGATGGGTACAAGGCGGCGGCCCGCGAAGAAGCCCAGCCAGTCCGGCAGGGTGGTGCGGTGGAAACGCTGCCACAGCAACGCCGTCGTCAGGCCCATCACAATGCCGGCCAGCACGCCGTAATTGATGACGGGATCCTTGCCGCCCTCCGGGGCGGCTCCCAACACCAGCGGGGCCATGACCTTGAAGACGTTGGTCAGGACCAGGTATCCGACGACGGCGGCAAGGGCCGTGGATCCGTCACCCTTTTTGGCGAAACCAAAGGAGATGCCGACGGCGAAGAGCAGCGGCAGGTTCTCGAACAGGGCGCCGCCGGCGGCGCCGATGACCTGGGCGACGGTGGTCAAGGATTCGAAGCTGCCGAGCAGGTCGTCCTGGCCCAGGCGCAGAAGGAGCGCAGCCGCGGGGAGGGCGGCGATGGGGAGCATAAGGCTGCGGCCGAAGCGCTGCATGTTCTGCAGCGCTTTTCCGCTGCCCTTGCCCTTGCCCGGGGCCGGGGCGGCCAGGGGGCCGGTCCCGGCGGATGCTGATGGGTTTTCCGTGGTCATGATGTTCCTCGTCTCGAAGAGGGCGGTGCTTGTGCGGGGATGCTTGATTCAGTAGAGTCTAGCTAACTGGTTATAACCAGTGACAACCATCACTGTGAAGGGCGCCGGCCTCAGTTGTCAACCTCAAGCTGTAAAAAGCTTCTGGACTCGGCGTCATTCACCGCGAACCAACTCCAGGAGTGGACATGTCCAAAGCAGAAATCATCCTCGCCGCCCTTGGCGGCGCCGACAACGTGGAAGAAATCGAAGGGTGCATCACACGCCTTCGCACCGAGGTGGTGGACTCCTCCCGCGTTGACGAGGCCGCCCTCAAGGCCGCGGGTGCCCACGGCGTCATGATGTCCGGCACGGTGGTCCAGGTGGTTGTGGGTCCGGAAGCCGAAAGCCTCGCCGAAGACATCCAGGACCTGATGTGAGCACGCCTGACGTGAGCACGGAAGCACCGGCCCAGCTCATCAGCGTTGTCTCCCCCCTGCCGGGCCGGCTCATTCCCCTGAACGAGGTGCCGGACCCCGTGTTCGCCAAGGGGCTTGTAGGCGGCGGCGTTGCCGTAGTTCCCGACGATGACGCCGGCGTCCTCACTGCCGTCGCACCGCTGGACGGCCGGGTCATCAAGGTCATGCCGCACGCCTACATCGTCCAGCACGCGTCCGGGCCCGCATTGCTGGTCCACGTCGGTATCGACACCGTCGGGCTGAAGGGCGAAGGCTTCACCGTGATCGCGCAAAAGGGCGACCAGGTCCGTGCCGGTGATCCCATGATCACCGTGGACGTCACATTGGTCCGCTCAAAGGACCTGAGCATGTGTAGTCCCGTGGTGATCCTGGACAGCTCGGCGGACGCCATCGAGCCTCCGGCCTCCGGCGGCCGCGTGGAAGCAGGCGGCCACCTGTTCAAAATTCCCGGAAAATAGGAGATATGGAAACGGCAGGGGAACTAAAACACGTCTGGGTCCGCAGGCAACTCCAGCATCTGGTCGCCACCACAATGCGGCCCGGGGACGCCCTGCTGGGTGAGCGGCAACTGGAGGAGCAGTTCGGCGTCTCCCGCATCACGGTGCGCCGGGCGATCTCGGACCTGGTCCAGGACGGCGCACTGGTGCGGATCAAGGGGAAGGGCACGTTCGTCTCCCACGGGCTGGTGCGTTCCACCCTGCACCTGGCCTCGTTCAACGAGGACATGCGGGCAGCCGGATTCGAACCCAGCACACGGGTCATCAACGCCTCCACGGCAGTGCCGCCGGCGGCGGCCGCCGATCACCTCGGCCTGGCGCCCGGGGAAGCGGCCTATCGCGTCCGCAGGCTGCGGCTCGCGAACGGCGCGCCCGTCAGTGTGGACGAATCGTGGCTGCCGCCCGCGCTGGTCCCCGGGCTGCTCTCGGAAGACCTGACGGGATCCCTATACCGGGCTCTTGGCGCCGCGGGGCACCCGGTGCAGCATGCGGAACAGACCGTCGAGGCCGCCGCCGCCCCTGACGAGACCGCCGCGTTGCTGGACATCGAACCCGGGTCACCCGTCCTGCTCTTCCGGCGCCGTTCGTTCACCGGCCAGGAGGACCCTGGCACGCCCATCGAATACGCCGTCTCAACGTACCGCTCCGACCGGTACCAGGTGTCCATGCGGCTGGGCGTGGGCTAAGCCAAGACTGCTGCTGGTCCCCCCGATAGGTTGTCTCCATGCATGAGTCCGTCGATGTGGACGAAGCGGCCCGGCAGCATGTTCCCAGCACCTTCAGACGGTGACGTTCTCCGGATTCTCGCCCGCCGCCGTCGGCCTCCTCACGGAGGTGGCTTTCAAGCTCGACGACGGCGTGACGCTTGCGCCGCACCAATACGTCTGGCTCCGCGTCACCCCGCCCTCTGATTCCTCAACTGGGTAGCGCTATCTGTCGTTTTGGACGCCTCAAAGCGACAGATAGCGCTACCCAGTTGGGCGGGTGGGCACCTGACGTGAAAGCATACGGACCATGGCCCAGAAGATTGCGTACCAGGGTGAGCCCGGCGCCAACTCCAATATCGCGTGCATGCAGATGTTCCCCCAGCTGGAAAGCGTTCCGTGCGCCAGCTTTGAGGACGCCTTCGAGCTGGTCGCCAGCGGTGAAGCGGAGCTGGCCATGATTCCGATTGAGAACTCGATCGCTGGCCGGGTGGCGGACATCCACATTCTGCTTCCCCAGTCGCACCTGCAGATCGTGGGCGAGTTTTTCCTGCCCATCCACTTCGACCTGCTGGGCATTCCGGGCAGCACCATCGAGGCGGCTACAGAGGTCCACAGCCACATCCACGCCCTGGGCCAGTGCCGCCGCCTGATCCGTGAGGCAGGGCTGCGTCCAGTCATTGCCGGGGACACCGCCGGCTCCGCCCGGGAGGTCCGGGAGTGGAACGATCCCACCAAGCTGTCCCTCGCTCCCCCACTAGCGGCCGAGATCTACGGCCTCGAGGTGCTGGCGTCGCGGGTCGAGGATGACCCGTCCAACACCACGCGCTTTGTGGTGCTGGCGCGGGAAAAGGAACTGCCCATCCGGGAAGAACTGCCCGGACCGGCGGTGACAAGCTTTGTGTTCCGTGTCCGGAACGTCCCTTCCGCACTGTTCAAGGCGCTGGGCGGGTTCGCCACGAACGGCGTGAACATGACGCGGCTGGAGAGCTACATGGTGGGCGACGAATTCGCCGCCACGATGTTCATGGTGGACGTCGAAGGACACCCCGAGGACCTGCCGTTGCGCCTTGCCCTTGAGGAGCTGGATTTCTTCACCACCGAAGTACGCATCCTGGGCGTCTATGCCGCCGCCGAGTTCCGGACCGCGCAGACAGTCACTGCCTGATCCCTGGCCGCATCACTCCTTGGCGCGGCCGCCCGCGCTGTCGCCTTCATCCGCAGGCTGAAGCGATAATGAAGACGCGCCAGTTAACCCTGGACCCGTGGCCCTCGATTAGTTCTGCGGGAGCCTTGCTGAGTTCCTGGCTGGAGACGGGAGTGCGGTTCTGGAAGTCGGGGCCGTTCTGCCGCCGAGCTGGGTACGTGGGATCAGCTTTCTTCGGTGGTCCGTCCGGAGCGTGCCGCGCGTCTTCTTGTTCAGCCATGAAATCCCATGCTAGTCCACGGCCCGAAACCGAGTCAGCGAAATGGGGCCAGCGGACCGATGCCCCGCCGGTCATGCCTCCTTGGGCAGCTCCCCCTTCTCACGGACCGGCAGGAGGGGAGCGAAAAACGCGGCGAGTTCCGCCGTCGCACCCAAAGGCAGGACGTTGGCCACGTACTGGTCCGGCCGCACCACCACCACCACGCCGCCGCGGTCCAGGCCGCGGAGCTCGAAGATGTCAGCTGCGGGATCGGTGGCGTAGACCTTCTCGTAGTCCGTCAGCTGGAACGGCCCGACTGACGGCTTGAACGCCGCCGGAACGGCACCGATATCAACGTTTGTGTGGTCTTGCTGGTAGATGATCTTCACGTCGAACCACGTGTCACGGTCAGCGCCCGACGGCGTCGCGGCAAGCGGCGATTCAGGCGAGTTCGCGATCCACTCGGCGAAGTCGACGACGGACGACGGCGCCGCCTGCTGCCCCGCCGTCGGTTGTTCTGTCGTTGGTTGTCCCACCGTCGGCGGTCCTGCATCCTGTCGTCCCGCCGTCGGCCGTCCCGATTGGGGTGCTGCCGCGTCGGCGAAGACGTAGATGCGCCACCGGCCGTCCGCCGTGGCGTGGTGGCCGAGATGCATCGGGTTGGCGTCGCACACCCGCACCACGGGCGCGGACTTGAACCGCTTCCCGATGGGGAAGCCGGCGGCCAGATCGTGGTGCACCGGTTCTGCGGTGACCATGGACGTCGTGTATTGGGTCATGAAGCCGGCGGGAAACTCGGCCGTCCGCACGTAGAACTCCTCGAGTTCGGAGGGGTTTTCGAACTCTTCGGGTTTCTTCGCCATCATGGTGGACCACACCTTGTCGAAGTCGATGAGGTTCTTCGCGACGACCTGGCGCTCGGCCGAGTACGTGGCCAGCAAGCTTGCGGGGCTACGGCCCTCAAGTACATGTCCAAGCTTCCAGCCCAGGTTGAAGCCGTCCTGCAGGGAGACGTTCATGCCCTGGCCGGCCTTGGCGCTGTGCGTGTGGCAGGCGTCGCCGGTGATGAACACTCGCGGTGTGCGCGTGCCGCGCTGGTCCGGCAGGACGTCGTCGAACCTGTCCGTGAGGCGGTGGGCCACCTCATACACGCTGTGCCACGCGACGTTGCGGACGTCCAGGGTATAGGGGTGCAGGATGGTGTTCGCGTGGCCGATGATCTGCTCGACGGTGGTGCTGCGCACGGCGCCGTGGTCGTCCGCCGGGACCTCGCCAAGGTCAACGTACATACGGAAAAGGTGGCCGCCTTCTCGCGGGATCAGCAGGATGCTGCCGCCCGCACCGGACTGGATGGCGCATTTTGTGCGGATGTCGGGGAAGTCGGTGACAGCGAGGACGTCCATCACGCCCCACGCGTGATGGGCCTGGTCGCCGGCCATGGTGCAGCCGATCGATTCGCGCACCTTGCTGCGTGCGCCGTCCGCGCCGACGACGTACTTGGCCCGGACAACCCGCTCCTGGCCCTCGTTTGTGCCGGCGGTGTGAACGAACGTCACCGTGACGGGGTAGTCGCCGTCGCCGACCTCGAGGCTGCGGAACTCATACCCGTAGTCGGGCGACATCCGCGCTGGCGCATTGGCCATGTACTCGGCGAAGTAGTCCAGCACGCGGGCTTGGTTGACGATGAGGTGCGGGAACTCGCTGATGCCTGTGGGGTCGTCCAGCGTGCGGGCGGCGCGGGCGATGCGGGAGTGGTCTGCGGGGTCAGGCTTCCAGAACGCCATCTCGGTGATGTGGTAGGCCTCGGCAATGATCCGCTCGGCGAAGCCGAAGGCCTGGAAAGTCTCGACGCTTCGGGCCTGGATGCCGTCTGCCTGGCCGATGACGAGCCTCCCGGCGCGGCGCTCCACGATCCGCGTGGTGACGGCGGGGAACCGGGAAAGCTGGGCCGCGGTGAGCATGCCCGCGGGGCCGGTGCCCACGATGAGCACGTCCACTTCGTCGGGAAGCTCGGCGGGCCGGTCCAGACCGACGCCGGCGGCTGGCTGGACCCGCGGGTCACCGGATACGTAACCGTGGTGGTGGAACTGCACGGGCTTTCCTCACTTCGTTGTGTGGCTGGCAGCATTTGAGTTCGATAATAGAACTTGACGTTCTATATATGAATCATAACCTGAAGTGGAATTCTACGCGGCCGTGATGCAAGCCACAACCAGCCCCTGGGACCGCGCGCCGGGGCAGACGCCGTCGGATTCTGCTCCATCATTCGACGGCGCCGTGCGAACACCCTTGGAACTCGGGCCCTGACGAGCGGTCAGGACTGGATGATTGAGCAGAATCGGTCGCGTATAAGGATCTCGATGACAGGCTCGATCACCGGAGCCGCTACCCCATCGCCGGCGCTACCGACGTTCCGGAGCTGAACTGGCGGCGGGCCCAGCGGGCGAGTTTTTTGCCTTTGCCCTTCCACCAGTTGTCTTCGTCCTTGTCATGGTGCAGGCGGAAGATGATGGCCACCAACACAAACATCGACATGCTTACGTCCATCCAGGACCAGGCCAGCGCGTCGATCAGCACGCTCATTCCGGAGGCGATGATGGATGGCACCGCCAGCGTCCGGAAGACCGTGCTGGCCACGTAGCGCCGGTGCGACCTCGGCACGGACAGCGCCCGCACCATGTCAAAGCACACGCAAACCACCACGACGGTCTGCCCGATGGCAAGCAGGATCAGCCCAACGCTGGACCCTGCGAACATAACGACTGATGAACCGAACACGCGAAAACCCCCAGAGGCTCGAACCTGCGCTGTGAGACCCAGCTGCAGTTCCATTCAAGCCAGGGGAGGCGGTCCGGTCACGAGTAGTGAGTACTCTAATTTCCCAGCGCCCGGGGGCGCCAGACCACCACGGCCTGGGACCGCGCGCGGGGGCGCTGGCCGCGGGCCAGGCTCACCACATCGCCGGCGGCACCGGCCGCGAAGATCCGCGAATCAAGGGGATCACGACGGCGGCCCAGCTCCTCGGTCAGCTCGCTCACCCTGCGCTGCAGCGCGGCCACCTGGTTCCCAAGCTCAAGAATCCGTTTGATGCCTTCGAGCGACACGCCTTCGTGGGACAGCCGCTGGACTTCTCGCAGCATGTTGATGTCCCGCTGCGAGTAGCGGCGCGACTTACCCGGCGCCCGGCTGGGCGAGACAATGCCCAGCCGGTCATACTGCCGGAGCGTCTGCGGGTGCATATCCGCCAGTTCAGCCGCGACTGAGATCACAAAGATCGGCTGGTCGGCGCTGATTTCCACGGTCTGCTCCGTTGCTTAGAGCCGGGCCTTGGCGGCCAGGCCTTCACGGACATCGGCGTCAGCGGTGGCTTCGGCAAAGGCCTTCACGGCTGCTTCGGCTTCCTTGTTCAGGTTCTTCGGAACCGCGACGTCGATGGTCACCAGGAGATCGCCGGTGACTTTGGAGGTCTTCACGCCGTGGCCTTTGACCCGGAGTGTGCGCCCCGACGGTGTGCCGGCCGGAACGCGGACCTTGACTGTCTCGCCGTCGATGGTGGGGACCTGGATGTCGGCGCCCAATGCAGCTTCCGGGAAGGTGACCGGGACATGGATCCGGAGGTTGTCGCCGTCGCGCGTGTAAAACTCGTGGGGCTTGACGGACACGGCCACCATCAGGTCGCCGTTGCCCGCCGGGGACGGCTGGCCCTTGCCGCGGACGCGCACCTTCTGGCCGTCCTTGATGCCGGCGGGTACGCGGACGTCGATGACGTCGCCGCTGGGTTCGCGCAGGCCGATGGTGGTGCCGCGGATCGAGCCGGAGAAGGAGATGCTGGTTGTGGCGGTGCGGTCGGCGCCCTTCTGGGGTGCGCGCTGGAAGCCGGGCTGTCCACCGAAGCCGCCGCCGCCGAAGAGGTCGGCGAACTCGGGCGGGATACCGCCGGACGTGTTGAACCCGCCGGGCTGACGCCCTGCGCCGCCGGTGAACAGCCCGCCGAACATGTCCTCGAAGCCGCCGTTGCCGCCGCCGGCCCCACCGGGAGCGAACCTGGCGCCGCCGCCCATGGCACGGATGGCGTCATACTGCTGGCGCTCGTCCGCATCCGAGAGCACCGAATAGGCCTCGGAGATGTCCTTGAATTTCTTCTCCGACGCAACGTTCCCCGAGTTTGTGTCCGGGTGGTGCTGGCGGGCAAGTTTCCGGTACGCCTTCTTGATGTCGGCGTCGGAAGCGTCCTTGGCGATACCAAGGATCGCGTAAAAGTCCTTGTCCACCCAATCCTGGCTAGCCAATGGCGTTTCCTTTCAAATCTCTGTGCCGAGATGGCAGTTCGCGGCAATGTTCTTGCGAAACACTGCCGCGAACTGCCATCTCGATGGGGTAATGCTAGGCCGGGACAGCCACAATCACCTGTGCGGCGCGGAGCACGCGGTCCCCTGACCGGTAGCCGGAGCGGAGCACCTGGCTGACGGTGTCAACCTCGATGTCCTCGCCCGGCTGCTGGATGAGGGCCTCGTGGATCGTGGGATCGAACTCCACTCCGGTCTCATCAATGCGGACCAGGCCGTACGTCTTCAGCGCGTTCTCCAGTTTCGTGGCGATCGCGGCGAACGGGCCGTCGGTCAGGTCACCGTGCTGGCGGGCAGCGTCGACGTCGTCAAGTACCGGAAGCACAGAGTTCAGGACGCCGATGACGGCCATCTCCCCTGCCACGGCCCGGTCGCGCTCAACGCGCTTGCGGTAGTTGACATATTCAGCCTGGAGGCGAAGGAGATCGTTCTTCAGCTCGGCGGCCTCAGCCTGTCCTGCACCCTGTACCACCGATTCCTCAGCCGGCACCTCGATGCCGTTGAGGATTTCCTCGGCCTGGGCGAGTGCATCGCCGTCGCTGTCCACAGGCTCGCTCACCGGGGACTCGCCCTTCGGCGCGTCAGCGTGCTTCTCGCCCTCCGGGTGCCGGGCCTGCCCGGTCACCGGATCAACCTTGCGGTTGTCCCGGATAACCGGCTCCTGGCTCGCGGATGAGTTGTGCTCTTCCTCGTTACCGTGGTGCGGCATGGCTACTTCTTCGCTTCGTCTTCGTCGATGATCTCGGCGTCGACGATATCCTCATCAGCAGCCTTATCCCCACCGGCGGGAGCACCCTCAGCGCCTGCTGCACCCGTGGCACCGTCCGGCGAACCGGCCTGGGCGTAGATGGCCTCGCCGAGCTTGGTCTGGGAAGCCTGGAGCTTCTCGAACGCGGTCTTCACGGCTGCGTCATCGGTGCCTTCAAGGGCCTTCTTCAGCTCGTCGACGTCGGCCTGGACCTCGGTCTTGACCTCTTCAGGCAGCTTGTCGGCGTTGTCGGCGATCAGCTTGTCCACGGAGTAGGCGAGCTGCTCGGCGGTGTTGCGGGTGTCGGTTGCCTCGCGGCGGGCCTTGTCCTCGGCTGCGTGCTCCTCGGCGTCCTTGACCATGCGCTCAATGTCTTCCTTGGAGAGCGCGGTGCCGCCGGTGATGGTCATGGACTGTTCCTTGCCGGTGCCCTTGTCCTTCGCGGAGACGTGGACGATGCCGTTGGCGTCGATGTCGAAAGTGACCTCGACCTGCGGGACGCCGCGCGGAGCCGGCGCGATGCCGGTCAGCTCGAACGTGCCCAGCGGCTTGTTGTCGCGGGTGAACTCGCGCTCGCCCTGGAAGACCTGGATGGCCACGGACGGCTGGTTGTCATCAGCCGTGGTGAACGTCTCGGACCGCTTGGTGGGGATGGCGGTGTTGCGCTCGATCAGGTGCGTCATCACGCCACCCTTGGTTTCGATGCCCAGGGACAGCGGGGTGACGTCGATCAGCAGGACGTCCTTGCGCTCGCCCTTCAGAACGCCGGCCTGGAGTGCTGCGCCAACGGCTACAACTTCATCCGGGTTGACGCCCTTGTTCGGCTCCTTGCCGCCGGCCAGTTCCTTGACCAGGTCGTAGACAGCGGGCATACGGGTGGATCCACCGACGAGGACGATGTGGTCGATCTCGGAGAGCTTGATGCCGGCTTCCTTGATGACATCGTGGAACGGCTTCTTGGTGCGCTCCAGCAGGTCCTTGGTGAGGTCCTGGAACTTGGCGCGGGTCAGCTGCTCGTCCAGGTGGACCGGGCCGTCGGGGGTGACGGAGAGGTACTGGAGCGAAACGTTGGTGCTGCTGGAAGAAGAGAGTTCCTTCTTGGCCTGCTCAGCGGCTTCACGGAGGCGCTGCAGGGCGATCTTGTCCTTGGACAGGTCGATGCCCTTGACCTTGAGCTGGTTCAGCAGGTAATCCACAACGCGCTGGTCCCAGTCGTCGCCGCCGAGGCGGTTGTCGCCTGCGGTGGAGCGGACCTGGATGGTGGAGAAGTTGTCTTCGTCCTTGCCGACTTCGAGCAGGGAGACGTCGAACGTTCCGCCGCCGAGGTCGAAGACCAGGATGAGTTCGTCTTCCTTGCCCTTGTCCAGGCCGTAGGCCAGTGCTGCCGCGGTGGGCTCGTTGACAATGCGCAGGACGTTGAGGCCCGCGATTTCGCCGGCTTCCTTGGTGGCCTGGCGCTCGGCGTCGTTGAAGTAGGCCGGAACGGTGATCACGGCGTCGGTGACCTTCTCGCCGAGGTAGGACTCGGCGTCGTTCTTCAGCTTCATGAGCACACGGGCGGAGATTTCCTGCGCGGTGTACTTCTTGTCATCGATGCCAACGGACCAGTCAGTGCCCATGTGGCGCTTGACGGAGGCGATGGTGCGGTCGATGTTGTTGACGGCCTGGCGCTTGGCGATCTCGCCAACCAGGACTTCGCCGGACTTGGAGAATGCAACGACGGACGGCGTGGTGCGGCCGCCCTCGGCGTTGGCAATAACGGCGGGCTCGCCACCTTCGAGAACGGAGACGACGGAGTTGGTGGTTCCGAGGTCGATACCTACTGCACGTGACATGTGTTGCTTCCTTCTTTTCCTTGGAAACTTGCTGGCGCTCGAGTGTTGAGCGTTCTGCACTCAACTTTACTCAGGGCGCAGGCGATGTCAATCCAAAGTTGAGCGGAGTCCGCTCAACTTTGGATTCTTAGGCCACGGTACCCTCTGGAGACCCCCCGGATTTCCGGGGTTTTTATGCCGAAATTCCGCTTCCCCGGCAGTAGTTCGCTGTGCGTGAACGGCCGTTACGGGTTCTTGTCTTCGTCCACTTCCACCTCGCGCGCACTGTCCACAGAGCCGGCCTCGCCGTAGTCGCCTTCCGGATAGTCGCCTTCCTCGGGCTGGTTCTCTGCGCCGCCCACAATGCCGGCCTCGCCGTAGTCGCCTTCTTCATACTGGCCACCTTCACCCTCCAGCCCGGGTTCGGTGCTTCCCTTGCGGCGGTCTTCTTCAGGTGCGGTGTTCTCACTCATGACGTGATCTCTCCTTTGAGTTCCGCGTCCATCCGGGCGCATTTGGAGTCTACTCAGTCGGAGGCGTGTGAAACAGGGGTCGCGGCAGGCGCCGGAGTGTTCTGCGGGTACCCGTCAGGCGCCAAGCCCGGCCATTCCCGCCAGGACGGCGAGATGGTGCTCGAAGAGTTCGTCGCGGGCGAGGAAGGTGTCCGCTCCGTATTGGCCAAAGACCTCGAAGCTCACGGCCCCGAAGAGCGACGTCCACACGAGGGCACCGCTCGCCAGGAGTTCGTCCGGCATGGCAAGCCCGAGTTCGTTGCGGATCGCTTCCAGATCGGCGGACAAGGCAGAAGGTACGACGGCGGTGCGCGCCGCCGCGGTCAGCGCACCTGCCCGGTGGGCGCCGTCAAGAATGCCGATCAGGCGGTAGATCACGCGCGTTCCGGGGGGTGTGGTCTGGCCCGCGGGGGCCCGGTAACCCGGCACCGGACTGCCAAACAGGAGTCCGTAGCGCGCCGGTTCCCGCAGCGCCCACGTCCTGACGGCCCGGCCGAGCGCCTTGAACCTGCCATCGAAATCTCGCTCCGGCACCGCCTTCACCGCGGCGTCCACGGCGTCGCCAAGCTCGCCATAGGCGTCCACCAGGAGCAGCGTGAGGAGCTCGTCACGGTTGGCCACGTAACGGTAGACGGCGGAGGAGACCACGCCGAGGTCCCTTGCCACGGCGCGGAGGGACAGGGCTGCCGCGCCCTGCGTTGCCAGGTGCTCCCTGCCGAGCCGGACGATGTCAGCAATGGTCTGGGCCCGTGCGCGCTCCCGCGGTGTCCGAAGGGTGGTTTCCGCGTCCGAGGCAGGGTCATTCATTGGTCCAGCATGGCACAAGCCAGAGCAGTGTCAACAATTGAGAGCACTGCTCTTGACAAGCCTTCGGCCGAGGCGCACGCTTACTAGAGAGCACTGCTCTCTAGTAGAATTCCTTGAGGAGAATCATGAACGATGTCTACGTTGTTACCGGGGCCGGCCCCGCGGGTTGGACGGTCACAGAGCGCCTCGCGGAGCAGGGGAAAAACGTCAGGATCCTCACCCGTTCCGGCAGCGGCCCCGACCATCCGCTGGTGGAGCGCGTGAAAGCGGACGTCCAGGATACCGCCCAACTGCGGGACGCCTTCGCGGGCGCCACGGCCGTCTTTCACTGCATCCACGGCTCCTCCTACACCGTGGATGCATGGCAGGCGGAACTGCCAGCGGCCGAGCAAACGGTGCTGGCCGCAGCAAGCGAGGCGGGCGCCGTCGTCGTCTTCCCCGAAAGCCTTTACTCGTACAGCGAACCGCACCGGGCTATGACAGAGGCGGGTCCGCGGGCTGCCGAGGGCGGCAAGCGGGGTGTCCGGACCAAACTCCTGGCGGCGCGGGACGCCTCTCCTGCCAACACTGTCAGCGTGGTTGCCGGCGATTTCTTTGGCCCACGCGTGCGAACCTCGCATGCCGGCGAGCGTGTGGTCCCCGCCGTGCTGGCCGGCAAGAAATTGTGGGTCATCGGGAGCGCCGACCAGCCCCATTCCTTCACGTACGTCCCGGACCTGGCCGCGGCGATGATCCATGCCGCGAAGACGCCGTCGCTGTGGAACAAGGTGTGGCACGCGCCAACGGGTCCGGCAGTCACGCAGCGGCAGCTGGCCACAGCGTTCACCGAGGCAGGCGGAGTACAGGCGCCGAAGGTGGGAGCCGTGCCGGGCTGGGCGCTCCGGGCCATGGGTGTGTTCTCGAAGGATGTCCGGGAGATAACAGAAATGCTCTATCAGTTCGAGAAGCCGTTTGTCATGGACTCCGCCGCCAGTGAGGCCGTGTTTAGCCTACGGCCGACACCCCTGCCCGAGGCGGCCGCGGCCACGGTGGCCTGGTGGCGCGCGCAGGGGTGAGGCCGGCCTACCGGCGGCCGGCGCCCTCCGTCTCGGACACAAGGGCTTCGCCGGAGTCCTGCAGCACCGTTGCATCCAGCTCCGGCCGGCTCAGCCTTCCGGGCCACCAGATGCGCGGGCCGATGTCGTACGCCAGTGCGGGGACCAGCAGCGAGCGCACCAGGACGGTGTCCAGCAGCACGCCGAATGCCACAATGAAGGCGAGCTGCACCAGGAACATGATGGGGATGACGCCCAGGGCGGCGAACGTGGCGGCGAGCACCACGCCGGCCGAAGTGATAACGCCGCCGGTGACGCCGAGTCCGCGCAGGATGCCCGGCCGGGTCCCGTGCTTCAGCGACTCCTCCCGCACCCGGCTCATCAGGAAGATGTTGTAGTCCACGCCCAGGGCAACCAGGAACACAAACCCGAACAACGGCACGGTGGCGTCAGCGCCCGGGAAACCCAGCAGGTTGTTGAAGACCAGGGCCGAGACGCCCATGGCCGCGCCGTACGACAACACCACGGAGAGCACCAGCAGGACCGGGGCCACCACGGAGCGCAGCAGGAGCATCAGGATGAGCAGGATGACCGCCAGGACTATGGGGATGATGATCACCAGGTCGCGCTGGGCGGTGGTGTTGGTGTCCAGGGCCGTGGCGGTCATCCCGCCTACCAATGCGCCGGCGTCGACCGTTTTTACGTCCTCGCGCAGCACCTTGACCGCATCCTCCGCCTCAATGGAATCTGCGGCGTAGTCGAGCGTGGCGTTGATCAGCACTTTGCCGTCGTGGACGTCCGGCGCGCTGGGAGTGCTGGATGCTCCGGGGGCTGCCGGTCCGCTGGAAATTAGCGGCACCCCGCCTTCAGCCAGGAGATACGCGTCCACCACGCCGTCGGCCGCTTTGACTTTTGCCAGCACTTCATCGGCTTTGCTTTCGTCCGCAATTACGACGGCGGGGCTGCCGCTGCCGGCGTCGAAATGCCGCGCCAGCGCGTCCTGGCCGTCCACCGCATTGGAGGCCGTGAGGATGACGTCGGTCTGCGGCACGCCGTTGGCCTTCAGCTGCAGCACGCCGGCCGAAGCCACCAGCAAGAGGAGGACCGCCGCGACCCAGACCGTGCGCGGACGGCGGGAGACCAGCGAACACGTGGCCCGCCAGATGCCCTTCTGCCCCTCCATGCCGGTGACCAGCTCGGGCTCACGCTCGCCTGCCGGAACCAGTTTGGGGCGGAACGGCCAGAACGCGGCCCTGCCCAAGAGGGCCATCAGGGCGGGCAGGAGGGTCAGGGCAGCGAAGAGCGCGCAAAGAATGCCCGCCGCCGCAACTGGACCCAAAGCCCTGTTGGAGTTCAGGTCGGAGAACAGCAGGCAGAGCAAGGCGATGATGACGGTGGCGCCGGACGCCAGGATGGGTTCGAAAGACGCTTTCCACGCGGTCAGCACGGCTTCGGCCCGGTTGCGCGTGTGGGTCAGGGCTTCGCGGAACCGCGCCACGTACAGCAGGGCATAGTCCGTTGCCGCGCCGATCACCAGGATGGACAGGATGCCCTGGCTCTGGCCGCTCAGCTGGATCCAGCCGAGCTTGGCCATGCCGAATACCAGCAGGATGGCGGCGCAGAGGGCAAAGACCGAGGTGAGCAGCACGGCGAGGGGCAGGAGGAGTGAACGGTAGACGATCAGCAGGATCAGGAAGACCGCGCCGAGGGCCACCAGTAGCAGGATGCCGTCGATGCCGGCGAAGGCGCTGACCAGGTCTGCGGTCAGGCCAGCAGGTCCGGTGACGAAGGTCTGCATACCTTCGGGTGCGGATTCGCTAAGGAAGTTCCTCAACTCCTGGACGGATTCCTTCAGCCCATCGGAGGACCCGATCGGGGCGATGAACTGGACCGCTTTCCCATCCTCCGACGGGATGGGACCGATCACGGTGCTGCCCGGCTCAAGGCCCTCCAGCCCGGTCTTCAGGGCTGCCAGGTCGCCAAGCTCCGCGGGGCTGATGGCGGCGTGGTTCTCGATGACGATGACCGCCGGCACTTCGTCTGAATCGCGGAACTTCGCCTGCCAGTCCTGCGCTGCCGTGGCTTCGGCGCTGGCCGGAAGGAAGGACGTCTGGTCATTCGAGGAGACCTCGTCGAGCCGGCCGAACGTGGGTCCGCCCACGCCGGCGATGGCAAGCCACGTGAGTACCAGCAAAACAGGAACGAGCCAGCGCAGCCAGAACGGAACCCTCGCGCTGTGTCGGGGACTGGATTTCATGATTCCTGCTTCGCTTGGGGTGGCCGCGGTACACTTATTTCCATCCTAGAGTATCTCCACCATGGAGATAAATACTTTGGCTGAGTTTCGAGTGCGGAATCCGTACAATCGGCATCGCTGCAGTAATATCCGTCAGGGCACCAGGCAAGCGGGCGGAGGGAGCGGACATGGCAGATGAAGCGTTCCGGCGCCCACCGGACTCCGCACCCTTTGCCCTGGTCCGCCTCCTGCAGGACTTCACGCTGGAGGCCAACCGCTACGTGGACACCGCCGGCGGCCGCAACGACATGCACCGCACGGACCTCAATGCGCTCGCCGTGATCATGCGTCACACCGCCAAGGGCCTAGTGGTCACGCCGGGCATCCTGCGCAAGGAACTCAACCTCAGCTCGCCCGCCACCACCGCCCTCATCGACAGGCTGGACCAGTCCGGCCACGTGGTCAGGGAGCGTCTCGGCCCGGACCGGCGGCAGGTCCAGCTCCGCATGACACCCAAGGCGTTCCAGGACGGCAGCGCCATGTTCATGCCGCTTTCGCGCCACATGGGTGCCGCCATGGCGGACTTCTCCCCCGCCGAACTGGAGCTCGTCACTCGGTTTATGACCGCCATGATGGACGCCACCGTCGCGGCCCGTGAGGAAGCGTCCCACGGCGGCCCTGCCTCCCCCGCCCCGCCCAAGTAGGTCGCACTAACTGTCGTTATGGGCGCTCATAACGACAGTTCGTGCGACCTACTTTGGGGAAGGTTCCGTCCGTTTTTCGCTCCGGAGGGGTAGCGTTTCATTATGAGTACGCAGCAGCCTGACGACGACGATGTGTACACGCACGGCCACCACGAGTCGGTGGTCCGCGCCCACGCCTCCAGGACCGCGGAGAACTCCGCGGCCTTTGTCATTCCCCACCTCACGCCCGGGGTTTCAGTGCTCGACGTCGGCTGCGGCCCTGGGAGCATCACCTGCGATTTCGCGGGGCTGGTGTCGCCCGGAAAGGTCACCGGCCTGGACCGGTCACCGGACATCATCGCCCAGGCCACGGCACTGGCAGCCGAGCGCGGCGTGGCCAATGCCGAGTTCCTGGCCGGCAACATCTACGACCTCGACTTCGAGGACGAAACGTTCGACGTCGTCCATGCCCACCAGGTGCTCCAGCACCTCACCGACCCGGTGGAAGCGTTGCGCGAGATGCGCCGGGTGGCGAAGCCGGGCGGCATTGTGGCAGTGCGCGACGCTGATTTCCACGGCATGAGCTGGTACCCCGCCATCCCTGAGCTGGACGAATGGATGGACCTGTACCAGAGGATCGCCCGCCGCAACGGAGCCGAGCCCGACGCCGGCCGCCGGCTCGTGTCCTGGGTCCAGTCCGCAGGCTTCGGCGACGTGGCCCCCACCAGCAGCAACTGGCTGTATGCCACCGGGCAGCAACGGAGATGGCAGGCCCGGGTCTGGGGTGAGCGGGTGCTGCACTCGGCCTTCGCGGAGCAGGCCCTTGAATACGGCTTCGCAAATCCAGCGGACCTGGCCCGGATTTCGGCAGGCTGGCACCGCTGGGGATCCACCGACGACGGCTGGTTCCTGATCCCGAACGGCGAGGTCATCGCCCGGGCGTAGGAGCATGGGCCGCCGTTGTCCACATACGGCAATTGCCCTGTTCCGGCGGCAGCAAGCCGCAAATAGCCTCGAACCATGATCATTCAAGCAGGCTTCGACCTCCAGATTCTTGTCCGCCCGCTCATTGTTCAGGAGGGAAGGGTCCTCCCCAAACTTGTGGTGATCGGCCTCGATGCCGACATGCAGCTGGACGGCATCAACGTCGTCAGTGACGAGTTTGCAGGATCATTGGAACCGCATCACGATGCGATTCTGGACTGGATGGATCTCGACTGGACCAGATATTTTGCTATTGCCCATGCAGGAATCTGGCCTGAAAACGACTACTACTCCGAGTCTCCGATCCTCCAAGAGACCAAAACGTTGAAAGCAGCTGCAGCTCAGCGCGGGCTCCGAATGATCGGGCATCTTGGCCTCGACGAAACCGGGTATATGTCTGACGGGCCACACTCGTACTTCGACCAGTACGGACTCAGCGAGGATCTCCCACCCACCATGTCCCACTGGGTGAATGCAAAGTACGGCAAGTGTGCCAACATGCCCGAAACTCAATGAGACCTTTAGTTTGAAGACGAGGTTGAGATGCGAACTAAAGTATTTGCTGGTCCCACCCACCGCGTGGCCATTCCAGCGACCACCTTGATGACGGCACTAAACTTGGCAGGTGCAATTCTCCCTTTGGCTCGCCCTCGCGGGCGCCGGTGTCCTGGTCAGTTTCACGCCGGGCGCCGGTGCCATCAACACCATGAGCAACTCGCTGACGTCCGGGTTCCGCCGCTCCATCTGGGGCATCCTTGGCCAGCAGGCAGCCCTGGTTGTCCACGTAGTGATCGTGGCGTTGGGCGTTGGCGTCCTGGTGGCAAGCTCTCCGGTGGCCTTCAACGTGATCCGCTATGCCGGAGCCGCCTACCTGGTGTACCTGGGCATCCGCCAGTTCCTGAGCAAACCGGAGCCGGACCAGGAACAGGCCGCCGCCCTCCGGAACGAGCCTGCCTGGTCAATGTTCCGGCGCGGCCTGTGGGTCAACCTGCTCAATCCGAAGGCGATCGTTTTCTTCCTCGCGTTTATGCCACAGTTCATCCGCCCGGAACAGCCGCTCCTGCCGCAGTACCTTGTGCTCACGGCTACCGTGGTGGTCATCGACATCCTGGTCATGTGGTTCTTCTTCGCCTTTGCCGCCAAGTCCTTCCAGCGCTTCACGCACAACGCCCGCGGCCAAAAGATCCTTAGCCGGATCTTCGGAGTGCTCTTTGTGGCGGTGGGCATTCTCCTTGCGCTGATCCACTAGCCTGATCCACCGGGCCTGACCTACTGGGCCTGATCCGCCAGGAAGCACTGCTCACCTCACCTGTCTGACATTTTTGCCCGGCACATGGTCACGAAGTGGCCACCTGCCGGACATCAATGCCACGATCAATAAATGCTTGAGGCAACCAAATCCCCCACATCGACAGAATCCGGCACTGATCACGCCCCGGTACCCACCAACCCGGCGCTGGCCGCCGAAGCGAAAATCGCGCGGCTTGCCGTCACGATCTTCCCGGCGCTGGTGGTTGTGGCAGGCGTCGCCGGCTTCCTTATGCCGGCAGCGTTCCAGCCGCTGGGGCCCAGCGTCCCCTACCTGCTGGGCATCATCATGTTCTGCATGGGCCTGACCCTGACCCCGCCGGATTTTGCCTCGGTGGCGAAGCGCCCATGGGCAGTGGTTCTGGGCATCGTGGCGCACTATGTGATCATGCCCAGCGCTGGATGGCTGATTGCCGTGGCGCTCCAGCTTTCGCCGGAGCTTGCCGTAGGCCTGATCCTGGTGGGCTGCGCACCATCCGGCACAGCCTCCAACGTGATGGCATTCCTGGCCAAGGGGGACGTGGCGCTGTCCGTAGCCGTGGCCTCGGTATCCACCCTGATCGCACCGGTGGTTACGCCGCTGCTGGTCCTCTTCCTGGCCGGATCGTTCCTGGAAATCGACGCCGGGAGCATGGTTCTGGACATCGTCAAGACGGTGCTCCTGCCTGTCATCGCCGGGTTGCTGGCGCGGCTGTTCTTCAAGAACCTCATCGCCAAGCTGCTGCCGGTACTTCCCTGGGCATCCGCCGTCGTAATTTCCTTCATTGTTGCGATTGTGGTGGCGGGCAGCGCCTCCAAGATCGTGGCCGCAGGCGGCATTGTGTTCCTCGCAGTGGTTCTCCACAACGGCTTCGGCCTGGGCCTGGGCTACCTGGCCGGCAAACTGGGCCGGCTGGACGACAAGGCACGCAGGGCCCTCGCCTTCGAAGTCGGCATGCAGAACTCCGGTCTGGCCGCCACGCTGGCCACCGCGCATTTCACCCCGCTGGCCGCACTGCCGTCCGCTGTTTTCTCGCTCTGGCACAATATCTCCGGCGCAATTGTGGCAGCGTGGCTGGCGCGGCGCCCGCTGCGGGACGACTAGCAAGGCCTCTTTTGAAGGCTGCCGAACCGACGCATTTTTGACTCGTTCGGTCAAATTTCTTACGGGCCTGTCACGCCATGTGAATTTCCAGCTGGCCAGGAATGTCCCGGGTCCCGCATGCTTAGCTCCATGAATTCATGGTCGAGCCCATACCGGATCATCACTGTGTGCACAGGAAATATCTGCCGGTCACCGATGGCCGAGATGATGCTGGCTGCGGCTTTCCAAGCCGACGGCCTGGGCTCAGATGTGACAGTGGATTCAGCGGGAACTACCGGTTATGAGGCAGGGCGGCCCATCGATCCGCACGCCGCCCGCCGGCTTGCGGCAACGCGCCTGAGCTCAGAGCACCATGTTGCCCGCGCCTGGCAGGCCGCGTGGTTCCGCGAGCGCGATCTCATCCTGGCCCTGGACGTTGACCACTACGCCTGGCTCCGAGACGCCGCGCCGGACGCGGTCTCAATGAACAAGGTCCGTATGCTCCGCAGCTTCGACCGCGCCGTTGCCGGCAGCGACTTGCTGGACCAGGGCATCGAGGATCCCTGGTACGGGGGCCATGCCGATTTTGACGCCGCCTGGGAGCAGATCCGCGGCGCCGTGCCCGGCATCGTCGCGCATGTCCGCACCGTCCTCGGCCAGGCGCCGCCGCGTCAGCAGCTGATGCACCAGCAGGTACGCTCTATTTCATGACCCCCGCACCTGTGATCATCGCCATTGACGGGCGATCCGGCGCAGGCAAAACCACTCTGGCCATCGAACTTGCCGCGCTGCTGCGGAACCATCACAAAGTCGCACTTTTCCACCTTGAGGACATCTACCCGGGCTGGAACGGCCTCACCGCTGGCATCGAGCGCTACGTTTCCACCGTGCTCACGCCGTTGAGCCGCGCCGAGCCCGCCACCTGGACCAGCTGGGACTGGGACAGGCATTACGACGGCGACACGCGGGTCACGCTGCCCGCCGAGATCGTGATCATTGAGGGAGTAGGGGCGGCCGCCGCCGACGCCAGACCCCTGCTCAGCGCTGTCATCTGGGCCGACTCTCCGGACGACATCCGCCGGAAGCGGGCGTTGGACCGCGACGGCGGGACGTATGAGCCGTTTTGGGACCAGTGGGCTGAGCAGGAAGACGCGTGGCTCGCCGCCGACGACGTCCCCCGCAAAGCCGACATCCGCGTACTGAATAATGCCGACGGTTCCGCCACCGCCGACCTCATGCAGGCCCTCGCCTACTTGCCTGCCCTCGCCCCGGCGCTTGTTCCCGAGCTCGCCGCCCGCCGCGGCCTCAGGCTGCGCGCTGAACGGCTGGACGCCAGGCCGGACGCCGCCGCCCTCTTCGAGGACCTCTATGGCGGCTCAGCGAACTCCGTCTGGCTGGACTCCTCCAACGCAGGCTCCTCCAACGCAGAAATCGCCAGCTCAGGCTCCTCCGACGCGGCCGCCGGCGCACCCGCCAAAACACCCGCCGGGCCGCCCCCGGAGCCGTCGCCCGCGCAGGCGCCAGGCGCCGAGCGAAGCCGCTTCAGCATCCTAGCGGACGACGGCGGGACGTACGGCCAGGCGGTCACGCACCGGTCCGGCGAAAGCGTCATCACGGCAGGCTCCGCCACGGCGCGCGTGCCGGGACCGTTTTTCCGCTGGCTGGACACAGTCTGGGGACGCAGGGCGGTCCGCACGCCACACGGCTACCCGGGCGACTTCACTCTGGGCTGGCTGGGCTGCCTGGGCTATGAGCTCAAGCGCGAAACCGGCGGAACGGACGTGGCGGCGCCGACTCCCGACGCGGCCCTGATCTTCGCGGGCCGAGCCGTCGTTTTGGACCACGTTGAAGGAACGGCCTGGCTCCTTGCCCTGGAAGCGCCCGACGCCGACATCTGGCTGACCGACGCCCGTGCCGCCGTCGCCGCGGCAACCCACAGCACGCCAAGCTTCGGCTCACAAACCATCGGTGAGACAACCACGCACGCCGGCGCTAGCAACGGCGTCGTACGTCCCGTTGGGCCCGCGTTCAGCAGCCGCGACACGGAGCCCTCCTACCTGGCCAAAATCGCGGCCGCCCAGCACGAAATCCGTGAGGGGAACTCGTACGAGGTGTGCCTGACCACCACGCTCACGGCCCGCCTGCCTGCCGCCGAGGCGGCCCCCTGGCCCACGTACCTCGCGCTGCGGCGGAAGAATCCGGCACCGTTCGCCAGCTACCTGCGGTTTGGCGGGCTGACGGTGGCCAGCACGTCGCCGGAGCGGTTCCTGAGGATAACGTCCGACGGCGGCATGCGCGCCGAACCGATCAAGGGCACCCGCCGCCGGGGTGCTGATCCGGAGCGTGACAGGCAGCTGCGGGAGGACCTGGCGGCCTCGCTGAAGGACCGGGCGGAGAACATCATGATTGTGGACCTGCTGCGGAACGATCTCAGCCACTTCGCGGAGCCCGGATCGGTGACGGTCAGCAGGCTGTGCGAGATCGAAAGCTACGCCACCGTGCACCAGATGGTCAGCACCATCGACGCGCGGCTCCAGCCCGGCTCGCCGCGGGCCGAGGCGGTGGCCGCATGCTTCCCGGCCGGCTCCATGACCGGCGCCCCGAAAATCAGCACCATGGCAATCCTGGACCGGCTGGAGGAAGGCCCCCGCGGCCTGTATTCCGGCGCGATCGGCTATTTTTCCCTCAACGGGGCCACGGACCTGGCGGTGGCGATCCGTACTCTGGTGACCACGGTGGAGGCCGTGGACGGCAGCGAAGAAGCGGCGACGGCGAAACTCACCCTCGGCGTCGGCGGAGCCATCACTGCCGACTCGGTACCTGACGAGGAGTACGACGAAATCCGCGTGAAGGCGCACGGTGTGCTTTCCGCGCTGGGTGCGGACTTTCCTGGCGGCTAGGCAGGCCTGATGACGGCGACGGCTTCCCGCCGTAGGTGACCAGCGCACCGGTCAGGGCAATGGCCGGCGCTGCTGCGAGGATGGCCAGGACAGGATTGACCCAGTCCGGAACCGTGTCATACAGGTGGTTGCATCTGTTATGCAGCGGGAAGTGCAGGGTCCCGTCGCGCTCATGTCGAAGGCCGTAGTTGTTGTCCAGCTCCTGGCCAGCGGCCGCACATGTTCCATCGAGGTCCTGGGTAGAAGCGGAGACCTGGATGAGGGTGACCGTGGTCAGCAGGTTGAAGGACACTACGGTCATCCGAAACCAGAAACGCGCTGTTTTGGTCTGTGGCATATCTGTCAGCTCGGCGCTGTCTACAGACAGGCGGGATGCGTTCGCTGATGGTCGGGTCCAGATTCATGAACCAGTTCTCCAAGAGTAGCCGCCCTCTCCGCGGCGCTCCAGTCCGGATCGGCACAATTTTTGGGCAAGATCCGTTTGAGGCACGATCGTGGCGGCCCGGCTGATCCGCGCAATCAGTCGCATACGCCGGGACTGGCGGCCTTACTGGACGGTAGCCGTCAGCCGGGCAACGTTGTCGATGTACCGGGCCGCGAGGGGGCGTTGCAGCCAGTCCTCAAGCATAAGTTCGTTGGAAATGTCGCGGTACGTGTCTTCGACCGCGCGCATGTTGTTCACGATTTCCGCGCCGAGCAGCATCACCGAGACCTCCATGTTCAGCGAGAAGGAGCGCATGTCCATGTTGCTGGAGCCCAGGACGGCCACTTCGTCGTCGATGGTGAAGTGTTTGGCGTGGAGCACAAAGGGCGCCTTGTAGAGGTAGATCCGGACGCCGGCCTCCAGCAGCGCCTCGTAATAGGACCGCTGGGCGTGGTGGACCAGGAACTGATCGCCCTTTTCGGAGACGAACAGCTCCACGTCCACGCCCCGCTGGGCCGCTGTGGTGATGGCGTAAAGCAGGGAATCATCGGGAACAAAATACGGGCTGCAGATGGAGATCCGGTGCTGGGCGGAGTAGATCAGGGTGTTGAAGAGGCGTAGGTTGTTTTCGGTAATGAACCCGGGACCGCTGGGCACCACCTGGGCCGTGACGTTGCTCGGTTCGGGGTTGGCCGGAAGCTGCAGCTGGTGTTCCAGGGACTCGTCGGTTTCGCTCAGCCAGTCCGTAGCGAACACAACGTTGAACGTAGTGACGATCGGTCCGCGCAGGCAGGCCATCAGTTCCACCCATTCGCGCCCGGCCTTGCGGTGTTTGGGGTTGTTGTAGGACGGCTCGATCAGGTTCTGCGAGCCTGTGAACGCGAGTTCGCCGTCGATCACCATGATCTTACGGTGGTTGCGGAGGTCCGGGCGGCGCCACTGGCCGTGCGTCGGCAACAGCGGGAGCATACGCTTCCACTGGATTTTCCCGGCCCGCAACCGTTTGAGGAAGTTGCGGTAACCCTTGACCCGAAGTGTGCCGATGTGGTCGAACAGCACTCTGACTTCCACTCCGCGCTCGGCGGCCTCTTCCAGGGCGGTCAGCAGGTCATCGGTGACGTAGTCCGTGCTCATGATGTAAAACTCGGCGTTAACGAACCTCTTGGCTTTGCGCACGGCTTCGGTCATCGCCAGGATCGAGTCCGGATAGCCGGGAATGAGATCCACCGAATTGCCGTCCACCATGGGGAGGGAGCCGAGCCGCCGGTTCAATTCCCCGGCCGACTTCACCCATTCGGGCCCAGGGTATTCACTGACGACGTCGGCGAGCGCCGAGATGCCGGACCGTACCCGGGTGTTGATGATCTCCTGCTGCTGCCGGCGGCGGCTGGAGAGCTTGAAGTTTCCGAACAGCAGGAACAGAATCAGGCCCAGGAACGGCACAAAGAAGATGCCCAGCAGCCAGGCCATAGCCGTGGTGGGGCGCCTGTTGCCGGGGATGATGCCGATGGCCAGGACCCGGATCACCAGGTCTGCAATGCTGAGCACCACCACCAGCCACGTTGGTGCGGTACCGGCAAGCGAAATTGGCCACAGCACTGGAATACCCCCGGATTGCGCGCACCCGCGGACCGGTTCCGGCGGGGCAATGACCACAGCTTAGCCGCGGCGGGCCCCACTAAGCTGGAGCCATGACTTCTCCTGCGCCCGTGGTGCTCGTTTTCCTTGACCCCGCGTTCCCGGACGGCCGGCCCTCCGACGCTTCGCAGCCCCAGCTGATGGCCACGGATCAGGGCGCCACCCGCGGCGACGGTGTGTTCGAATCCATGCTCGCGGTGGGCGGCGCAGTCCGGAAGCTGCAGGCGCATCTGGACCGGCTGGGCGGGTCGGCCCAGGCCCTTGACCTGGTGATCCCGGCCCAGGATTCGTGGCGGGCCGCCATCGCAACGGGCGTGGCGGAACACCGCACGCAGCACCCCGCGCCGTCGCCCGCCGAGGACGAGCTGGTGGTGAAACTCGTGGTCACCCGCGGCCCTGAAGGCGCAGAGTCCCCCACATGCTGGGTTCAGGTCTCCCCGGTGGGCGCCCTCGGACGCCGCCAGCGCGAAACAGGGATCGATGTCATCCTCCTGGACCGCGGCTACGACAGCGACGTGGCTGAGCGTGCCCCGTGGCTGCTGCTCGGCGCCAAGACCCTGTCCTATGCCACGAACATGGCCGCCCTGCGGTACGCCCACAAACAGGGCGCCGACGACGTCATCTTCACCTCCTCCGACGGCCGGGTCCTGGAAGGCCCCACGTCCACTGTGCTGCTGGCACATCTGGAAACCTCCGACGACGGCGCCGGCGCCACCCGCACGGTGCGCCGGCTCATCACGCCGCAGCTGGACAGCGGGATCCTCCCCGGAACCTCCCAGGGTGCCCTGTTCGCGGCGGCCAAGGCAGCCGGCTGGGAGCTCGGCTACGGGCCGCTGGAACCGCAGGACCTGCTGGACGCGGACGCCGTGTGGCTGATTTCCAGCATCAGGCTGCTCGCACCGGTGAACCACATTGACGGCAAGGACGTGGGGACGCCTGCCCTGCAGAAACAGCTGACGGCCGAACTCAACGCATTGTTTGCCGGGATCCAGTAGGTTTTCGGGATTCGGCTGGGAGGCCCTACGCCATGGTGGTTCGCAGTGCAGGGATTCTGCTGTACCGGCGGGGAGCGGGCGGGCTGCAAGTGTGGATAGCGCACATGGGCGGACCGTTCTGGGCTCGTAAACAAACCCAGTCCTGGTCGGTTCCCAAGGGCGAGTACCTTCCCGGCGAGGAACCCCTGGTGGCCGCGGTGCGGGAGTTTGCCGAAGAGATCGGCACGCCGCCGCCAGCTGTTGACTATTTCGAGCTGGGTGTCTTCAGGCAACCGTCGGGAAAGATCATCACGGTGTTCACGGCGGAGTCTGACTTCCAGCCCGAACGGATTGTGAGCAACACGTTTCCGCTGGAGTGGCCCAGAGGATCCGGCATCATCCACGACTTTCCCGAGGTGGACGATGCCCGGTGGGTGACGGAAACCGATGCCCGCGGCAAGCTGGTCAAGGGCCAGCTTCCGGTCCTGGACGCCCTGGTGGAGCACGTCGAGCTGCCCTAATTGAACTGCCCAAGAGCCGGGCCGGGCACTGACGTGTGAAACTACCCTGTTGCTCCGCCCCTGTTGATCCGCCGCCGAGGTCCGTAAGGTTTGGTGCATGGACTCTCACGCGCAGCCGACCAATAAATTGACGTTTGACGAATGCTGGGAATTGCTTGCCGAGGACACCGTGGGGCGCTTGGCCCTTGTAGTGGACGGCCATCCGGAGATCTTTCCCGTCAACTACGTCCTGGACCGCAGGAGTATCGTCTTCCGCAGCGCCGGCGGCACCAAACTGTGGGGTGCCAAGGCGGACCGGCCAGCCGCACTGGAGATCGATGGATACGATCCCCGCACGGAGGTGGCCTGGAGTGTGGTGGTGCGCGGAGACACCGAAGAGATCGAGGACCAGGCCGACAAGGACGCCGTCGACGCCCTGCTCCTGGAGCCTTGGCAGCCCGGACCCAAGGACTACTACATCCGGTTGACCCCGCTCGCCCTGACCGGCCGCCGCTTCCAGGTCACCAAGCCCGACATCTGGAACACCCGGTTGTCGGACCGCCGTCGTGCCTCCTTCGAGTAGCGCGGGAGACCTTGTGGAGAGCGAAGCCCCGGCTCCGCTCGTCCAGGGGGTCCGGATCCGGCTGCTGCGGCGTAGCGACGCAGCCCGCCTGAGCGAGGCCTACCTCCGGAACCGCCAGCACCTCGCGGCTTGGGAACCGGACCGGGACGAAGCCTTCTTCACTCCCCGGCATCAACTGGACATCATCCGGGCCAAGCTCGCCCAGCATTCCGTGGGCCAGGAGGTTCCGTGGGTGCTGGTGGACGACGGGGATCATGGTTACATCGTCGGCGCAGTCACGCTCACCGGCATCGTCCGTGGGCCGTTCCTCAACGCCAACCTCGGGTACTGGGTTGATTCCACCCTCAACCGGCGGGGCATCGGATCTGCTGCGGTCCGCTTCGCCACGGACCATGCCCGGACAGACCTGGGCCTCCACCGGGTCCAGGCGGCAACGCTGCTCCACAATGAGCCCTCCCGCAGGATCCTCAGGCGGGCCGGCTTTCAGGAAATCGGCGTGGCACCGCAGTACCTGAAGATCGCCGGCCGCTGGCAGGACCACCTGCTCCACCAACGGCTGCTCCACGGCTGACGTCATCGCAGCCGAATCCACAGCGCCCGGCGCAGTTCGGCGGCATTCGCGGTCGCCTAAGCTGGCCCCCGGCACTCCTCAAACCGCAATCGAAAGGCACACCATGAGCAACGACGCTCACATCCCCGTCATCCTGGGCGGCGCACGCACGCCTTTCGGCAAGTTCCGCGGCGGCCTCTCCGGGCTCACCTCCAGCGAACTGGGTGCCCACGCCATCCGGAACGCACTGGAACGGTCCGGGGTGGCGCCGGAACAGATCCAGGCCGTCATCGTGGGCCAGGTTATCCAGGCGGGCGCTGGCCAGGGACCCGCCCGGCAGGCCAGTCTTGCCGCCGGCATCGGCTGGGATGTGCCCACCGTAACCATCAACAAACTGTGCCTGTCCGGCCTGACTGCCGTGATCGATGCCGCCCGGATGGTCCGCGCCGGCGAGGCTGATTTCATTGTGGCGGCCGGCCAGGAATCCATGACCAACGCCCCGCACCTGCTGCCCCGGCTTCGCGGCGGCGTGGCGATCGGCGATGCGCCGCTGCTGGATTCCCTGAACTTTGACGGCCTGCAGGACCCCGTCTCAGGCGAACTGATGGGGTCCGCCACCGACGCCGGGAACGCCCGTCTGGGCATCAGCCGCGAGGACCAGGACGCCGTCGCCGCCCTCTCCCACCAGCGGGCGGAGGCCGCCCGGGCGGCCGGCATTCTGGCTGAAGAGATCGCTCCGGTGGAGGTCCCGCAGCGCCGGGGACCCGCCGTCGTGATTGATGCCGACGAGGGCATCCGCGCCGGAACCACCGTCGAGACGCTCGCGGCCCTGAAGCCGGCCTTCTCCAAGGACCCGGCCGCAACGATCACCGCCGGTTCTGCCTCCCCGCTGTCCGACGGCGCGGCCGCCGTTGTGGTGGCCAGCAAGTCAGCAGCGGAAGCGGCCGGCCTCAGCTGGATCGCGGAGATCGGCAGCCATGGCCAGACTGCCGGACCGGACGGTTCCCTGCATTCCCAGCCGTCCCGAGCCATTGAGCGGGCCCTGAAACTTGAAGGGCTGACCATTGACGACGTGGACCTGATTGAGATCAACGAAGCCTTCGCCTCGGTGGTGCTGCAGTCCGCCAAAGACCTGGGGATCGACGCGGACAGGATCAACGCCGAAGGCGGCGCCATCGCCTTGGGCCACCCGGTGGGCGCATCCGGGGCCCGACTGGTCCTGCATCAGGCACTGGCGCTGAACCGGCGCGGCGGCGGCACAGGCGTGGTTGCCTTGTGCGGCGGCGGTGGCCAGGGCGACGCCCTGATCCTCAAAGCCTGACCCACACCCCTCCTCCAAAGCAACGCGGGGTCATTTAACGCCCATGCGGAGGCCTTGGACGGGCGCTAAGTGACCCCGCGTTGCTGTCAACCACTCCACCAGCCGGACAGGACACCATGAACACTTCACCTACCGCCGAAGAGGGTTTGGGGACCATCTCCGTTGCCGCAATCCTGGCTGAATCAGCCGCCCGCTTCCCGGACTCCGCGGCCCTCGTGGTGGGCGAGGAGCGGGTGACCTACAGCGAACTCTGGGAACAGACGCGCGCGTATGCCGGTGCGTTGCGGGACCGTGGCGTGGGGCACGCCAGCCGGGTGGCCCTGCTGATGCCCAATGTGGCTGATTTCGCCCGGGTCTACTACGCGGTCCTCGCGCTGGGCGGCGTGGTGGTGCCGTTGCATGCGCTGCTGAAGGGCAGTGAGATCGAGTACATGCTGCGCGACAGCGGCGCGCAGCTGCTCGTCTGCGCCGGACCGCTCCTTGAGGAAGGTGCCAAAGGCGCCGCGGCCGCGGGCATCGACGTCGTCACCGTCCTGGTGCCGGAGGGGACCGAAGGCGCCGCCCGGCTGGAGACCGAAGCGGCAGGAGCCGAGCCCATCAGCACCTGGCTGCCGCTGCCGCCCTTCGAGACGGCCACGATTCTGTACACATCCGGGACCACCGGCCAGCCCAAGGGCGCCTTGGGCAGCCACTTCGCCCTTGTGGAACAGACCAATACGCTGCTGACCAGCACGTTTGACCTCCGCCGCGGTGACGTCATCTTCGGCGGACTGCCGATGTTCCACACCTTCGGCCAGACGTGCGTCCTCAACACCGGGCTGCGGGCGGGGGCCACCATCGTGATGCTGCCCAAGTTCAGCGGGGACGCAGCCCTGGATGCCCTCGCCCGGCACAACATCAACGTCTTCTTCGGCGTGCCCACCATGTACATCGCCATGCTCGAAGCTGCCCGCACCAACACCGGCCGGTCCAACGCCCTGCGCTACTGCATCTCGGGCGGCGCGTCGCTGCCGGTGGCGGTGATGGACAGGTTCAAGGCGGAATTCGGCTCGGACATTTACGAAGGCTACGGCCTGACCGAGACGTCCCCGGTTGCCACCTTCAATCATGTAGGCAAAGCGCCGCAGCCCGGAACGGTGGGCCAGGCCATTTGGGGAGTCCAGGTGGAGATCGCCCGCGCGGACGTCCCAGATGCCATCGAACTGCTGCCCACGGGCGAGTTAGGCGAGCTGGTGGTCCGGGGGCACAACCTCTTCACGGGCTACCTCAACCGACCCGAAGCCACCGCCGAGGCTGTGGTGGACGGCTGGTTCCGGACCGGCGACCTGGGCACCAAGGATGGAGACGGCTACCTCCGGATCCTGGACCGGAAGAAGGAGATGATCATCCGGAACGGCTTCAACGTCTACCCGCGCGAGGTGGAGGAAGTCCTCAGCCGGCACGAGGCTGTCCTGAGCGTTGCCGTCTATGGCGTCCCCGACGAAACGCACGGGCAGGAGGTGGCGGCCGCCGTCGTCCTCAATCCGGGCAGCAGCGCCACCATTGATGAGCTGCGGGACTTCGCCGCGGCGGAATTGGCGGCCTATAAGTATCCGCGGATCATCACCCTGGTCACCGAATTCCCCACCGGTCCCAGCGGCAAGGTCCTCAAGCGCGAACTCACCGCCCGGTACAGCGCCGCCGATACTCCAACAGGGTGATCAGGTGGGAATGATGCGGAACAGGAAGCGCGTCCGGACCATGACCCACAGGAGCCCCAGGATCACGACGTAGGCGGCCGTATTGAGAAGGATGTCGCCCTGCTGCAGGGCCGGGATATTGGCGACCACGGCGATGAGGACGACGTGGATAACAAAGACGTAGAGCGTGGCCCGGCCCAGCGGGATGAGGAACCATCCGAGGGCACGCTCGGCAGGCTTCCAGTAGGCCGTGAGGAACGCATAGGCCGCTACCACCAGGACCAGGACGTTCAGCAGCCGTCCCGGCGCCAGGTACGTGCGGGCAAAGAAGGAGTCGTACATGGTCCGGTACAGGGAATCCGGGATGACGGCCAGCCGGAGGTCAAACCCGTTGGCAAGGTAGGGGTTGCCCCACGACAGGAACGCGAAAACCATGGCAGCCCCGCAGCAGGCTGCCACCGCCCAAGTGTGCGCCGAGAGCCACACGACGATTTTCCGCCGGTGGAAACCAGCCACCAGGCCGATCACAAAAAGCACCTGCCACACCAGCAGCGGAAACGAATCCTCGAACTGCGAAGGCAGCAGCCGGGTCCGGGTTGCTGTGCCCACTGCGTAGACGCCCAGGGTTGCCGCCAGCACCCACAGAGTCCAGCCGCGGTTCAGGGCGGCGAGGATCAGCGGGCTGACCAGCAGCAGGACAACGTACAGGCCCATCACATTGAACTGCCACGGCCCGAACTGCAGGAGCAGGATGGCCGGAAGGACCTGGGGCGGTACGGGGAACTGAAAGAGCGATTCCATGCCGGCATACAGGTTGTAGGTCCGGCCGGCCGCAGCATGGCCAGCCCCACCTGTTCCCTGGTCGGTGTAGGTGGTGAGGGGATCCGTCTGGAAGATGGGTAACAGGGAAACCAGGAAAATGCCCACCAGTACCACTAAAGCGGTGACATAGAGCTTGCCCGCCCGCCGCGACGTCAGGTCCACCACCGTGCCGAAGTCGTCCTTGACCCGCGGCCCGTAGACCATACCCACCACCAGACCGGAGAACAGCACAAACAGCTCCGCGCCCGAGACGAAACCCACCGTTTCCTGGGTCAGGAGCTGGAAGAGGGACGTCAGGCCCAGATGGTTCACCACCACAAACACGATGGCTGCCCCGCGCAGCAGGTCCACGCGGGAATCCCGGTTTGACGGGTCGTTGTAACCCCAGGCAGCCACGGCCGTCACCCTCCGCGGGACCTGCCACAGGGCGATGAGGAGGATGAGCAGGGCCGCGCCCACGCTCCAGGCGGCCGCGCCGGTCAGGGTGTTGGCCTGGGCGTACTCCTGGCCGGAGACGATTTCAGTGACCGGACCCGTGACGAGGCCGGACGCGTTCAACCGGGCACGTGCGGCTGCAGACAAATCGGCGTTTCCCGTGATGGTCCAGTCGATGCTGGCCACGCCGGTGTCCCGGGTGCTGGTCCGTTCGTCCCAGACCACGGCAGCGGTCTTGCCGAACCGCCCGGACGTCGCCGCTTCGAGCGTCTGATCCCACCAGGCCCGTTTGATGTCGGCCTCCGCGGCGCCGCCGGCAGCGGGGCTGTAGAAGGCTGCGGTCTGCAGGAGGAACGGCTTGTCCCGTTGCTCCACGTACGTGGCGTAGAAGTCCTCGTTGCCGGCTCCGGTCAGCATCCCAGCCAGTTCCCCGGGGGCAGCCACGGTATTGACGGCGGCCGTACCGGCGGTGTCGTCATGGTAGGCGGACAGCCCCACCCATTCCACGGCATCGTCCCCGGGATAGTAGGGCGCATAGGCCCCGTCGGTGCCGTCCCAGGTGCCGTCGCCGTTGGTGTCCAACAGGGCAAAGCCGTCGCTGCCGGCAGCGGGGGCATTGCGGTTCCGGCCAAAGGGGTAGTCCCGCCCAAGGTAGGGTTCCCACACCATCACGGTGCCGGCGTCGTTCGTTTCCTTAAACTCCGCAGCCACTGCCCTAAAGGCGGACCGGTAGGCTGCCGGCTGTTGCCCCCAGTCAAGCCAGCTCCCGTTCATGTCCGGGGCGAAGCGGACCAGCACCTGGCCCCGGAAGCCCACCAAAATCCTGGTGATCTCGGCGGCAAAAGACCGGGCCGCGGCGTCATCAATCTGCTCCAGCGGAACTGTGGGTTTGACGGTGAGCATGGCATGGGAGCCCAAGGCCGCAGCTTGGTCCAGGAACTGCCGGATAGCGGTGGATTCCGAGGACCGGAAGGGGATGGAAATGTCATGACCCAACAGGGCCGGCGTCGCTCCCAGCCGCTCGGCAAAGCTGGCCGCCGAATCCTCGCCCCATTCAAGGACCGCGCCCAGCAGCGGCTTTTCCGGCTCCGGAGCTGTGCTGGCGGCGCGGGCGGTACCGGCGGTAAGTCCCATCGCCAGCACAGCCAGCAGGACGGCGAGCAGGAGCACGGCGGCGGCCCGCAGCCGGGTCCGCCCGGCAGAGCCGGCATGGCTGGCATTGTGGGTCGGTGCAGTGGCTGTTGGCATACTGGTGTAATCCCCCAAGAACGGCTGCTTCAAAGACGGTGGCCGGTGCCTCTGCCAACTCTATCTGCCTCAGCCTTTGGTCCGGATCAGCCCTGCTTAGTCTCAGGTCCAAGCACCACCAGCGGCGCCACCCGTTCCGCACACGAAACCCGGACCAGTTCCGGCGGCCCGTGCGCCACCCTGTTGTTCACTCCGGTATCGTCGCACCAGTCCAAGCCATATGGGTAGGCGGAAACAGCGACATTCCCGGCCGCCCACCCGGCCGGAACCGTGAATACAAAAGTGAACGCGCCGTCGTCGGACATGGGAGCCAGTTCCTCCAGCAACGCGATGCCGGCCGCGTCCGTGACCGTCACTTGGACCCGTGAGTCGGCGCCGTAGCGGGCATCGCAGGTGGCGTCTGGGGCACTGACGGTGACCTGGTCGCCGGGTTTCGCGGCGGCAGGCGAGACGGAAAACTCAGGTGGCATGCAGGGCGGCGGCGCGAAAATGTTCCGGCAGCTTGTCGCCCCCACCAGTACCGGCATGGCACACAGCCCCACGGCCAAAACGCGCGCCCAGGCGCCCGTCAGCGAAGGCCCCCGAATTTTCCCATGACCCGATTGTCCCGTCAGCGCCGGGGTTACGGAAGCACGGCGGGGTTACGGAAGCACGCGTTGGTTACGGAAGATGACGACGGCGGCGGTGCGGCGGGGCGGGGCGAGTGTTACGTTTTTGGGGAGTAATGAGAACCGGCGCCAAGCCCTGACTGGCCGGTCGGCAACCCTCCCTTTCGCGGCGGGGTGCCTCAGGTGAATACTCGGCATATCGACCCACTCGAGCTGCAAGCGTGAAAGAAGGAGTTCCGTCGTGTCTGACGCACCCGCCCCTGAAGAGAAACTGTCGTACCGGCTTGTCACCGGGCCGGATGACAGGTCTTTCTGTGAACGGATTTCCACTGCCCTGGCCGAAGGGTATGTCCTGCACGGCAGCCCGGCCGCAACGTTCAACGGAGGCGTTGTGATTGTTGCGCAGGCACTCATCCTCCCGTCGGCCATCGCCACCGCTGACGCCGCCGTCGCCTCCGCCGTGGAAGACCTCGATTTCGACGGCGAGGGCCACGCGTGAGCTACGCCGGCGACCTCACGCCACAGGAGGCTTGGGCCAAACTCGAGCAGGGCGCCATTCTGGTGGACGTCCGCACCGAAGGCGAATGGGCCCACATCGGTATCCCTGACACCAAGGCCACCGAAAACGATCCCCTGTTCATCCCGTGGACGTTCCCCGGCGGCATCCCCAACCCGGATTTCCTTAGCGACCTGACGCAGCAGGCGCCGGAGGACGACGGCACGGAACTGGTATTCCTCTGCCGCTCGGGCCAGCGCTCTGCAGCCGCCGCCATCGCCGCGACGCAGGCCGGTTTCACCTCCTACAACGTCCTGGAGGGTTTCGAGGGCGAGCCGGACCGCTACGGCGAGCGCACTGTCAACGGCTGGAAAAACCGCGGCCTGCCCACCAACCTGGGAATAGCCAAGTGACCTTCAACGAAGACGCCGCCGGCTGGAGCGCCGAGACGCAGGCGGTCCGCGGAGGGCTGGACCGCACCAACTTCCAGGAAACCACCGAGCCGGTCTTCCTGAACTCGGGCTTCGTCTACGAGTCCGCTGCCGCCGCCGAGCGTGCCTTCACCGGCGAGGACGAACGCTTCGTTTACTCCCGGTACGGCAACCCGTCCGTGGCCACTTTCCAGGAACGCCTCCGCCTGCTCGAAGGCACCGAGGCGTGCTTTGCGACGGCGTCGGGCATGTCAGCGGTCTTCACCGCCCTGGGTGCCCTGCTGGCTGCCGGGGACCGGGTGGTTGCCGCGCGCTCACTGTTCGGCTCCTGCTTTGTGATCCTGAACGAGATCCTGCCGCGCTGGGGCGTGGAAACCGTGTTTGTTGACGGCCCGGACCTCGAGCAGTGGGCTGCTGCACTGTCGGAGCCCACCACCGCAGTGTTCTTCGAATCGCCGTCCAACCCGATGCAGGAAATCGTGGACATCGCCGCGGTCAGCGAGCTGGCGCACGCCGCCGGGGCCACCGTCGTCGTCGACAATGTCTTTGCCACTCCGCTGCTGCAGCGCTGCGGCCAGCTGGGCGCGGACGTGATTGTGTACTCCGGCACCAAGCACATCGACGGCCAGGGACGCGTCCTGGGCGGCGCCATCCTGGGCACCAAGGAGTTCATTGACGGTCCGGTCAAGCAACTCATGCGGCACACCGGCCCGGCGCTCTCCGCGTTCAACGCCTGGGTGCTCACCAAGGGCCTGGAGACCATGGCGCTGCGTGTGAACCATTCCTCCGCCTCTGCGCTGCGGCTGGCCCAATGGCTTGAACAGCAGCCGGCCGTCAGCTGGGTCAAGTACCCGCTGCTCAAGTCACACCCTCAGTACCAGCTCGCCGCCAAGCAGATGAAGGCCGGCGGCACCGTCCTCACACTGGAACTTGCGACGACGGCTGACCGCTCGGGCAAGGACGCCGCCTTTGCGCTGTTGGACGCCTTGCGGATCATCGACATCTCCAACAACCTGGGCGACGCCAAGTCCCTCATCACGCATCCGGCCACCACCACGCACCGCGCCATGGGTCCCGAGGGCCGCGCCGCCATCGGGCTCAGCGACGGTGTGGTGCGGCTGTCGGTGGGCCTGGAGGACGTGGAGGACCTCATCGGTGACCTGGAACAGGCGCTCAAGCGGATCTAGCCTCCTGCCACGATACGCACAGTGATTTCGACGAGTCCGACACCACCGCATTGATGAAAGCCAGGCGGGAACACGTTGACGGCTCGTGTGTACAAGCGTAGCTTCGGGGCCATACGCACCTTGTCCTCCGACAGTGCGGCCGCTCAGACAAGAAGAGTCAGCCATGGGCAGGAACCATCCGTATCGTCATGCCGGCGCGGTCGTCGTCGCAGGAACGCTTGTCTGGGGAATCGGTATTTCCCCAGTGCCGCGTGTCTACACGACGACGGATCCTGCAGCACGATTGGACATGCTGCAGCGCTCCCGACGGATCTGGGTCACGGGGCAGTTCCTGACCGCAGCCGGCACTGCAGCCGTGCCCTTCGGCTTCGCGGCGTTCGCGCAGGCGCTTCGGCCCGGCCTCTCGAAAAAGCTGCCGGCGGCTGCCGCGACGGCCTTGCTCGTCGGCGCGCCCTTGTTCATTGCCACGGTCGCAGGCCGCGCCTCAGACCTCGAGCGGTTCGCTTACCGGCGCGGCCCTGCCTGGCCGTTTCTGGTCTTCTCCAGTCTCCATGTTGCTGCGCTGGGCGCGCTCGGAACTGCCCTGCTTCGCACGCCCGTGAATCGGTGGGTGGGGGTGACCGCCGCCGCAAGCGCCCCCGTATTCGGTGCGATTCTTATGGCCAAGAAGGACATACCGCCCTTCGTGTTCTATCTGGTGGAGCAGGCCGTCGGCATTTACCTGTGCTTCCACAAAGAATCAATTGACCTGTCCGGAGGTCCGGAGCAGATCTAGGCGCCGCTTCAGTTCGCGGCAGTTGATCTCGCGCGCACTCGCGCACTGCCGTGAAGTGCCATCTCGGCGAGGTGCGTCAGGACTGGCGCACCCGCAGCAGCACCGGCACAGCTTTCGGTCCGGCATCGCTGTCGGGGTCAGCGTCGGCGTCGGTGTCCGCACCGTCAGCACCGCCAGACCCGCGCATGGTGGTCCGCACGGCGTGCGCGACGACGGCACCCAGCCCGCCGTCGTCGCACCCTGTTTCCTCCATTGCCGCATCCCGCACCTGGCGCTGCAGCTCCGAGCCGGTCCCCTGCGCCAGGATGTCCCGGACGCCGTTCCGGACCAGGTCCAGCTCCTCCTGTTCGGCCAGCACGGGCTCAAGGTAATCCACCAGCGCTTCCACAACTTCCTCCGCCGGTGCCGGCCGGAAGCTGCCGAAGTCCAGTAGGTGGCCGCGCAGCCCGCAGTTGCTGGCCTGCCAGGCGGCCATGCGCAACAGGACCGTGGGAACGGGAGCGGGTTCCACGCCTTCCCGCCACTCCCGGCTGGCCGATTCCACCAAGGCCCGGACCAGCACGCCAATCAGTGCCGCATCCTCGGCCCGCAGACAGACATCGGCCACGCGGACTTCGACGGTGGGGTGGTTCCGGGACAGGCGCGCATCGAAGTAGATCATGCCCTCGTCCAGCAGCACCCCGCTGTCCAGCAGCCGTGTCACCACCCGCCGGTACGTGGACAGGGTGGTGAAAATAGCGGACGGACCCGACGTCGGCCAGCGGTTCCATGCCTGCGTCCGGTAGCTCTCGAACCCGGTTTCAACGCCGTTCCAGAATGGGGAGTTTGCGCTGATGGCCGTGAGAACTGCCAGCTTGTCCCGGATCCTGTCCAGGACGGCGACGCCCTCTTCCGGAGATTCAATGTAGGTGTGGACGTGGAAGCCGCACGTCAGCTGTTCGTGGACGGTCAGTCCGAAGCGTTCCTGCATGGTCGCATACCGCGGGTTCGGGGTGGTGTGGCTGGTGGATGTCATGGGCGATGTTGCCAAGGCAGCCACCCGGGCGCCGTGCTTCCGCGCAGCCTGATCCGCCAGGACGCGGCCCCGCCGGATTTGCCGGAGCAGTTCCTCGTACTCCAGGCACGGACGGGTCTGGGTCTCGATCTGCTCAAGCTTCAGCTCGGCACTCAGGCCTGTTTCGACGTCGTCGTCCGGTTTATCCTGCGCGTCCGGCAGCCGCGGCTTGTCCGGGGAGTCATCCGCGGCAAGCTCGCGGCTGGCGAGCAGGGCATCAGCCAGAGCAAGCGGCTCCCCCGTCCCGGGGTCCACTATCAGAAGCTCTTCCTCCACACCGAAAGTGCGCATGTTTACATTGTGCGTCAGTCCAGGGCGTTGTGGTGCAGAAAAGACGAAGCAACGCAACAGCAACGCGGGGTCACTTCGAGCCCATGAAGGGACCTCGCATGGGCGCGAAGTGACCCCGCGTTGTTTGGATCAGTCCTGGAAGTATTCCACCTTGGCACCGATGGTGTTGAGCCGTTCCGCCAGGTCCTCGTAGCCGCGCTCGATCACGTAGATGTTCCGCAACTCAGAAACGCCCCGCGCCGCGAGCATGGCCAGCAACAGGCAGGCGGCCGGGCGGAGCGCCGGCGGGCAGCCCACCTCGGCTGCGCGCCACTTTGTGGGGCCGTTGACGTAGATCCGGTGCGGGTCCAGCAGCTGCACCTGGGCGCCGAGCCTGTTCAGCTCCGTCAGGTAGATGGCCCGGTTCTCATAGACCCAGTCGTGGATCATGGTCTGGCCATGCGCGTTGGCGGCGATGACCGCGAAGAACGGCAGGTTGTCGATGTTCAGGCCGGGGAACGGCATGGGGTGGATCTTGTCCTCCGGCGCGCGCAGTTCTGACGGCTTGGTGGTCACATCCACCAGCCGGGTGCGGCCGTTGCGCGCCACGTACTCCTCGGAAACCTCCAGCTTCTGGCCCATCTGTTCCAGCGTGGCCAGCTCGATCTCCATGAACTCGATGGGCACGCGCCGAATGGTCACCTCCGAGTTGGTGACGATGCCGGCGGTGATGAGGCTCATCGCTTCGATGGGGTCCTCGGACGGGAAATATTCGATGTCGACGTCGATGAGCGGCCGGCCGGTGATCTTCAGCGTGGTGGTGCCGACGCCGTCGATCTTCACACCCAGCATCTCGAGGTAGAAGCAGAGGTCCTGGACCATGTAGTTGGGGCTGGCATTGCGGATGACGGTGGTGCCGCGGCGGTGCGCCGCTGCCATGATGGCGTTCTCGGTCACGGTGTCCCCGCGCTCCGACAGTACAAACGAGCGATTTTCGACGTCGGGCCGCGGAGCCTGCACGGCGTAGAAACCCGCCGTTGCTTCCACAGACAGCCCGAACTGGCGCAACGCCTGCATGTGCGGTTCCACGGTGCGCGTGCCCAGATCGCAGCCGCCGGCATAGGGCAAGCGGTATTCCGAGGATTCGTCCAGGAGCGGGCCCAGCAGCATGATCACGCTGCGCGTGCGGCGCGCGGCGTCCACATCCATGGCTTCAAGGTCCAGGACGGCAGGGCGGCGGAGCTGGAGGTCGGTGTCGTTAAGCCACGTGCATTCGACTCCGATGCTGGTCAGGACCTCCACGATCCGGTTGACCTCTTCGATCCGTGCGAGGCGGCGCAGTACGGTGGTGCCGCGGTTGATCAGGCTGGCGCACAGCAGCGCCACACCGGCGTTTTTGCTGCTGTTGACGTCCACTGCCCCGGACAGGGTGCGGCCGCCTTCAATCCGCAGGTGCGTCATCTGCGGCTTGCCCACTTTGACGATGCTGCGGTCGAGAATCGATTCGAGCCGCTGGATCATCTTCAGGCTCAGGTTCTGCTTGCCCTGCTCCATCCGGGCGACGGCGCTCTGGCTGGTACCCAGCTCCGCGGCAAGCTGACCCTGGGTCCAGCCCTTCTCAGTTCGGGCGTCCCTGAGGGTGGCGGCTACGTGCTCGGCAGTTTCCTGAGTCATAACAAAAAAATATCACAGATGAGCTATTTGATGGGATACGACCCGGAATGGCGTACCTATCTCCCAGGAATACCCGACTCATGAGATAGTCGCCCTTTTGTGGTTGTCCTTGACCCCGCCCCCGCCCGGCGGGAGACTGAAACATCGGGTGAACCCGATCAGCGGAAGAATGTCATGCAGGAGGCCAGCCATGTATGGGCATGCGGCTACAGCATCCCGTGCTTTGGCGTGTGCCATATTGTGCTTGCTCATGGCCCTGTGGGGGATTACCGTGGCGCCGGTGTCCGTGGCCGCCCCGTCACCCGGCGAGGGCGCCGAGCTGGCATTGGGTAACGATGTCTCGTGGCCTCAGTGCAACACGGCGCTTCCCGTCGCTCCAGCTTTCGGGATCGTGGGCGTGAACAATGGCCTTGCTAACACCACTAACCCCTGCCTCGTCGAACAGCTTCGCTGGGCCGAAGCCATCACGGTGAACCCGACCGATCAGCCGTCCGTCGCCCTTTACGTCAACACCGCCAACCCGGAGCTCGCTGGCTCCTGGTGGCCCACCAGTAACAGCTACCCGGAATCCCCGGCCGCATCCAACCCCTACGGCACCTGCCAGGACAAGGACGTTGGCACGGCGTGCGCCTATATGTACGGCTACGCCAAGGCGTACGACGACGCGTACATCCGCGGCATCAGCAGCCCCTCGGACTACCTGTGGTGGCTCGATGTTGAAACCGGCAACAGCTGGTCCCTCGACAAGAATGCCAACCGTGCCGTCCTGGAAGGTATGACCGACTTCTTTCACAGCATCGGCGCCGACGTCGGCATCTACTCGTCGGCCCATCAATGGGGACAGATCGTGGGCACCGTAAGCAGCTCCAGCAACCTTTATGCCCTGCCCAACTGGCTGGCAGGAGCCAGCACGGCCTCCGGAGCCAACGCCAACTGCTCTAATGCGCCGTTGACCGCAGGCGGCACGGTCACCCTGACCCAGTTCGTCTCCAGGGACTTCGACTACGGTTACTCGTGCATTTAGCAACCGCTGCCCCGTTGCCAGAATCCAGAACCCGAACCCGCACCAACTAACGCCAGACGAAGTTCCAGGTCCCCATCCCGGCTGCGGCAACCACAGCAGCCGCCGCGATCAGCACGCCGCCCACCAGCACCCAGGCGTCCAACGGCGAATACGTGGATTCCCGGGCCCACGTCCGCTGCCCGGTGCCAAAGCCGCGTGCTTCCATGGTGATGGCCAGCCGGGACGCGCGGCGGATGGCCTGGACCAGGAGCCCAAAGCTCTGCCCAAGTGTGGCCCGCAGCCGTTGCAGCGGGCTGCCCTGCGAGCCCACGCCGCGGGCCCGCCGCGCCATGCCGATGGTCTGCCACTCCTCGGCCATAAGTCCCACCAGGCGCATCGCTGCCAGCGTGCCAAGGACAAACCGGTGCGGCAGCCGGGCCTTCTGGGCCAGCGCATCGGCGAGGTCGGTGGGGTCTGTGCAGGTCATGAGCAGGATCGCCGGGAGGGCAATCGCGAGTCCGCGCAGCATAAAACCGATTCCCAGCTGCAGGGAACCTTCGCTGATGGACCAGATCCCGACGTCGAGCAGTGCAGCACCGCCGTCCGCCGCGACGATCGCCGTGCTCCAGCCGCCGAGGGCTGCGGCGATGATGAGCGGCCAGCCGCGCTGCCACAACAGGCGGAGCGTGAGGCCGGCCAGCGGAAAGAGCGCCAGTTCCGCCACGAGCGCGGTGGTGGCTGATACCCAGTCAATGGATAGCGCAAGCACCAGTGTGATGAGGAAGACGACGGCGAACTTGGCCAGCGGGTTGGCGCGCGTCAGCAGCGCGTGGTTGCCGCGGAGGGTCAGGGCAGCCCTCATGCCGCACGTGCTTCCTGGCGGGCGCCGCCGCGAGAGGCCGGGCCAAGCCGCAGTTCGGCCCCGCCCAGGACGGCGCTGAATTCCTGGTCGTGGGTCACGGAAACCACGGAGGTCCCGGCGTCGAGCAATTCCGAGAGGAAGGATGCGAGCTCGGCCCAGGTGTTGGCGTCCTGGCCGAAGGTCGGCTCGTCGAGCACCAGCACACGCGGGTGTGCAGCCAAGACCGTGGCCACCGACAGGCGCCGCTTCTCGCCGCCGGACAACGTGTACGGATTGGCGTCCACCAGGTGCGTCAGGCGCAGCCGTTCCAGCAGCTCATCAACCCGCTCCTCGCCATGCCCCAGGTGCCGCGGGCCGAACATCAGCTCGTCCAGCACCCGGCCGGTAACAAACTGGTGCTCGGGCTCCTGGAACACGGTTCCGATGCGGGAAATCAGCTGGTTGGCTTTCCATTTGAAGGGATTGATCCCGGCCCCCTCGGAAAGCTCGACAGCGGCGGACACCTTCCCCGCCACCGGCGCCAAAAGTCCGGCGAGCGTCAGCGCAAACGTTGACTTGCCGGCGCCGTTGGGCCCCGTGACGGTGAGTGCGTGGCCGGAACGGACCTGGGCCGTGATGCCCGACTGCACCGGCACGGGCGGGATGGTCCGGAGGCCGCGGCGCCGCGGACGCTCGCGGGAGACGGCCAGGTCCTCAGCGGCCAGCAGCAGGTCACCGGAGCCTGTGGACGCACGGCGGCGGGTTGCCGGAACATACCCCGGCACCCACACGCCCGCGCCGATCAGCATGTCCCGCGCCTCCGCGAGCACCTGGTCCGGCGGCCCGTCCAGCAGGACTGCGGACGTACCGGCGGAACTTCCAGCGGAGCCCGCTGCGGAGCCCGGCTGGAGCACCACAATCCGGTCCACCAGGTCCTTCCACACGGACACGCGATGCTCCACCACAACGAGTGTGGCGCCGGTCTTGTCCAGGCAGCGGCCCACGGCGTCGCGGACTTCCAGCACACCGGCGGGATCAAGGTTTGCAGTGGGCTCGTCCAGCAGGATCAGCCCGGGCCGCATCGCGAGGATACCGGCCAGAGCCAATCGCTGCTTCTGCCCTCCGGACAGGGCCGACGTCGGGTGGTCCAGCGGCAGCCCGGCGGCACCGGGCCCGCCGTCGGCGTTCAAACCGGCGCCGTTGGCGTTCAAACCAGCTCCGCCACCCACGCGGCCCCCGGCACTTCGGAGGCCGACGTCGTCGAGCGCTTCATGGACGCGCCGCCAGATCTCGTCCGGCGGAACGGCGAGGTTCTCGGCGCCGAAGGCGACGTCGTCGCCCAGGCGCGACAGAACCACCTGCGTTTCCGGGTCCTGCTGCATCAGCCCCGAGCGGCCGCGCTGCCCGCGGGGCACCACGCCGTCGATCAGCAGCGAACCGGTTTCGTCGGCGTCGTCCCCTTCATCCCCCAGCACCCCGGCGAGCGCGTGCAACAGCGTTGACTTGCCCGCGCCCGAGGGGCCCAGCAGCAGCACCCGCTCGCCGGGAGCGATCTCGAGGTCGAGCCCATGGACGGCGGGGGCGGAACGTCCGGCATGCCGCCAGCCCCAGCCACGGGCGGACACCGCGGCGGGGCGCACTCCGGAAGCGCCGGCGTCGGAAGCGGTCATCAGTTGAAGACGGGCTCCGAAGCTGCCTTCCGGGACGCGAACGAGCTCAGCACGCCGGTCCTGGCCAGGCCGCGGGTGGCGATCCAGGACAAGGCGCCCGCTATCACTGCGCCGGAGATGGTGCAGAACACGATGTACGCGAGCTTGTCGGCGGGCTCGTAGGCGATGTTCCAGCCCCACGGCAGGAAGGAGTCATTGAGGCCGCAGAACAGTCCGGCGCCGGCACCGGCCAGCAGCGCGGCGATGAGGTTGTACTTCTGGTGCAGGAAGGACTTGAACCGGACGTTGCCGTACACCAGCAGGAAGAACACCAGTTCGGCGCCCAGGCCCTGCAGGATTCCGGAGATCAGCACCGTGGCGCCGTATTGGGAGCCCATGATGAGTTCGCCGGTGGCGGCCACCGCTTCGCAGAAGAGCGCCGCGCCGGGCTTGCGGATGATGAGCATGCCCAGCACCGCCGGGATCATCCAGCCGCCGGCGATCAGGCCGGTCAGCGGGGGGTAAACGGCGTTCATGGGGGCGGAAATGATGCCGGCGCCCTGGGACCAGGCCCAGAAGATCACGCCGCCGGTGATGGCGATGAGCGCCGCCACCACGATGTCCACAACGCGCCAGGTATTGCCGGTCTTTTTGATTGCTGCAGTTGTCATTCGGTCCTCCTGAGGAACAGGAGGGGAAAGTACCAGGTGTGCGGCGCTGCCGCCGTTTGCCGGACACTTCGAGAACTCGACTCCCTTGCGCCGGTACTAACCGGATCAGGTTCGAGGGTCTGCGGCTGTCCGCACTCTCAGCGCCCGTCTTCGGTCCCCCGGCAAATGCCAGTGATGTCCGACGGCGGCGCTCCCCTGTCGTTAATAAATCTGCCCTGATGGGCATTGTCCAGTTTACACCGCGGGCGGGGTAGATTGTGGGCCATGACTGCCAACAACCCGACTGTGACTGCCTTCAATCCCGACTCGAGAGTGGCCCAGGCGGAGGGGCTGCTTGAGGCGCTGATCGCCCGGATCGAGGCCGAGATCAGCGAGCTGCAGTTTCCGCATTTCACCAAGGACGATTCCCTCAACCTGGGGCTGCTCCTGGTGGAGCTGGGAAAGACGCGCCGGCTGCCCATCGCGATAGACATCACCAAGGGTGACCAGGTGCTGTTCCACGTGGCCCTGGACGGCGCCACCCCGGACAACGAGCACTGGATCCGGGCCAAGCAGCGCACCGCCGCCAGGTACGAGATCCCGTCGTTGCTGGTGGGACTCCGTGGCAGGCTGCACGGAGGCCGCATCGAAGACCACGGCTGGTTCGACGAATCGACTTACGCACCGCACGGCGGCTGCTTCCCGGTCTACGTCGCCGGCGTTGGCGCCGTGGCCACGGTGACGGTCTCAGGCCTGCCCCAGCAACAGGACCACGACCTCGTGGTGGAGGCGCTGCGGGAGATTCTGGAGTCCATGCAGCCGGGTTAGGCTAAAGACAATCCCGGATCCGCTCACAAGGAGTTCAACGAATGAACCTGTTCATCAAGCTGCTCGGCACCGCAATCAGCCTCGGCGCCGGATTCGTCGGCACCAAGATGGTCAATACCGTATGGGAAAAGTCCACCGGCCGGAAGCCTCCCACCGGCAAAGACGAAGACACCCCCACGAGCCTCCGCTCGGCGCTGACGTTCGCGCTCATTTCGGCCTCCGTCAGCACCATCATCCAGGTGCTCGCCAACCGCGGCACGCAGCGGGCCATCACCCGCTTCGCCAAGTCCCAGGACATCGTCTAACCGCACCACCACCCCGGAGTTTTTGTCCAGATAACGGCCTCTAACCGTCCGTCAAACCGTGTTATCTGGACAAAAACTCGCGCGGGCGGCGTCACTCACGCGGGACGGTCCGGACGGTGGGTGACGCTCAGTCCCGCCGGCCGCCGTCGGACGCTTCATCCCGGGAGGACTCATCCCGGGCCGATTGTGCCGCCTTCTGGACCACGGCGTCGAGTTCATCGGAGCTGAGGAGCTCGCGGTGCAGGTGTTTGGTGCGGTAGCCGGCGCGGCCCACCATATGGGCGGAAACCGGCACGGTCAGCAGCTGGAAAATCCAGGCCACCAGCAGCACCGGCCACACCCACCAGGTGCGCAGCTGCAGACCGATGGCCGCAAGGAGCAGGAACAGCCCCAGCACCTGGGGCTTGGTGGCCGCGTGCATACGGCTCAGCAGGTCCGGGAAGCTGAGCAGCCCGACGGCGGCGGCGAGCGACATGAGGGCACCCACCACCAGGAATACCGCCGACACGGTATCGATGACGCTGTCAACCACGGTGGCCTCAGGATTCATTGGCTTGCTCCCGCCGGTCGGCCACAAAGCGGGCAACGGTCACTGACCCGATGAAGCCGACGATGGACAGCGCCACCAGCGGCATCAGGTTGTTCAGGTGCCGGTTGACGGCCATGTCGATGCACAGGGCCGCGCCGAGGATCGCGAGCAGGACGTCGGAGGCCAGCACCCTGTCCAGCAGCGACGGGCCGCGGGAGATCCTGATGATGGCTCCCGCCGCTGCCAGCGAAAGAATGACTGCCGTGACAGCCAGGACGGTCTGCATCATGCTGCGGCCTCCTGCCGGATTGCTTCGAGTTCGTCGCGGGTGCCCATGATCCTGATCAGGCCCGCTTCGATGGAGCGGACTTCCCTGCGCAGGTTTTCGACCTCTTCCGGGCTGCTGACGTTGAGCGCGTGGAGGTACAGGGTGGACGTTGACCGGTCCACTTCCACCACCAGGGAGCCCGGGATCAGCGAGGTCACGTGCCCCACTGCGGTGACCATCAGATCCTGGTGGCTCCGCAACGGCACCGCGACGACGGCATTGACCACCCGCGGGCCACGGACAGCCGCCAGATACATCACCTCAACACTGGCGGCCGCCACCCTGCCCAGGAAACGCAGGGCGAAAGGAACTGCGTGAAGGATGTTGAAGCGGCCGCTGAGTTCCACCGGCGGCAGGTAGAACATCCGGGCCACGAGCACTGCCAGTAACGCGCCGAAGAGCAGGTTGCCGGGGCTGAAGTCCTGCCACAGGGCACCCCACACAATCACCAGCCATACCAGCAGGGGCACCTCCTGGCGCAGGGAAATCCGGCGGCGGCTCATTTGCCCCCTCCGTCTTTGAGGGCCAGCGGGGGAACGGGCGTGTCCTCACCCAGTACGGCCTGGATGTAGGCGGACCTGTCCAGCATTTCGTGGGCGGCCTGGTCCGAGACTTTGAACAGCGGGCCCGCGAAAACCGTGAGTGAGACGCCCAGGACCACCAGGCCCAGGGTTGAGCCCACCATGGTGCGGGGCAGCAAGGTGACGTTTTTGCGGCCGGCCCGGCTGCCGGTATCCGAATCCTCGGGCTCAGCCAGCAGGACGGGGTCCGGGTGCTCGGCGTCCGAGGGCTTGCGCCAGAACGCGCGGTTCCAGACCCTCGCAACGGCCAACAGGGTCAGGAGGCTGGTGACCACGCCGCCGATCACCAGGGCGTAGGCCAGGGGCGTACCCAGTTCGATGCCGGCCTGGATGAGCCCCACCTTCCCCAGGAACCCGGAGAACGGCGGGATCCCGGCCAGGTTCATGGCGGGGATGAAGAAGAGCAGGGCCAGTATGGGTGACAGCTTGGCCAGGCCTGCCAGCCGGTCCACGGAGGAGCTGCCGCCGCGGCGCTCGATCAGGCCCGTGACCAGGAAGAGGCTGGTCTGGATGGTGATGTGGTGGGCCACGTAGAACACGGCGGCGCCCAGCCCGGCCACCGAGGACATCGCCAGGCCAAACACCATGTAGCCGATGTGGCTGACCAGGGTGAAGGACAACAGACGTTTAATGTCGCTCTGGGCCAAGGCGCCAAGGATTCCCACCACCATGGTCAGCAATGCCGCGACCATGAGCGGAGTGTTTAGGCTGTCCCCGGGGAAGAGCAGGGTCTCCGTGCGCACCATCGCGTAGACACCGACTTTCGTCAGCAGGCCGGCGAACACGGCGGTGACCGGTGCCGGCGCCGTGGGGTAGGAGTCAGGCAGCCAGAACGAGAGCGGGAACACGGCCGCCTTGATGCCGAAGGCCACCAGGAGCATTAGGTGCAGCAGGGTCTGGGTTCCCTCGTCCAGGTCAGCGAGCTTGATGGCGAGGTCGGCCATGTTGACGGTTCCGGTGGCGCCGTAGACCATGGCGATGGAGATCAGGAACAGCACCGAGGACACCACGGAGACCACCACGTAGGTGACACCGGCGCGGATGCGGGGGCCGGTCCCACCCAAGGTCATCAGCACATAGCTTGCCGTCAGCAGGATCTCGAAGCCGACGTAGAGGTTGAACAGGTCCCCGGACAGGAACGCGTTGGAGACCCCGGCCACCAGGATCAGGTAGGTGGGGTGGAAGATCGACACCGGCGCGTCCTGGTCGCCGTCGGCCATGCCCTGCCCGGTGGCGTAGACCAGCACTGCGAGGCTGATAGCCGACGACACCACGAGCATGAGGGACGAGAACTGGTCCACCACCATCGTGATGCCCCACGGCGGCAGCCAGCCACCGAGGTTCACGGCGGCGGTTCCGCCGTCCCACACCGAAGCGAGCAGGAAGCACTCCAGCAGGAGCGTCAGGGACAGCACCGCGATGCTCAGGGCGCGCTGGGCGAAGGAGTGCCGGATCAGTAGAAAGGCCAGGGCGGCGCCGAGGATGGGAAGTACGACGGCGAGCGGGGCAAAGCTTGCGATGTTCACTGCACACCTCCTTCGGGACCAGGTGCTACGTTTCGCGAGCCGGGTTGCTCTTCAGCGGCGGCATCCGCGGCGGGAATCTCCTTGGCACCGGCCGTGATGGAATCCCCGGCAGCTTCCGGACCGTCCGCGAGCGTGGCGTGGTTTGAGACGGTGCTCCCGTCGCTGCCAAGCATGGTCAGGGGAAACTCGGAAGTTTCGGCCGGGATCGGGGCGTCGTCCTCGGCGTCGAACCGGGGCGTCTCGGCGACGCGGAGGTCCTCGATGTCGTCCTGGATCTCATCCTGGCGCGCCAGGACCCACGTGCGGTAAATGATGCCGAGCATAAAGGCCGTCACGGCGAAGGAGATCACGATCGACGTGAGGATCAGGGCCTGCGGAAGGGGGTCCGCGTACTCCTGGGCGCCGGTGTCCTTGTTGTACAGCGGCGCCAGGCCGGCATAGCCGCCGGTGGCCAGGATCAGCAGGTTGGTGGCGTTCGCCAGCAGCATCAGCCCGAGCAGCACCCGGGTGAGGCTGCGTTCCAGGATCAGGTAGATGCCGCACGCATACAGGGCACCCATCACGGTCAGCAGGGTCAGGTTGACGCTCATCCTTGGCCCTTCGCGGTGGTTTCGGCGGGGACGCCCACAGGTTCCTGCACTTGGGCAGCGGCAGGGGCGTCGTCGGTTGGCTGGTCTTCGGTTGGCTGGTCTTCGGCCGGCGCAGTTCTCTGCTCTTCGAAGTGTTCATCGATCTCGGAGCCCAGGCTGCGCAGCACGTCCAGCACCAGGCCGATCACCACGATGTACACGCCGATGTCGAAGATGGTGGACGTGACGAATTTGATGTCCCCGAACACCGGAAGCCAGAGTTCGATGATGGCGGTCTGGAACACCTGGCCGCCCAGCAGCAGGGGCACCACACCGGACGCCGCCGCAGTAGCGAGCCCGATCCCCAGCAGCGTGCCGGCACCCACGGGGGTGGCCTCGCGCAGTTCGAACCGGCCGCCGGCCAGGTACCGGATGGCCAGGGCAAGTCCGGCCGTCAGGCCGCCGGCGAAGCCGCCGCCGGGCAGGTTGTGGCCGGCCAGGAGGAGGTAGAGGGAGAAGATGATCAGGGAGTGGAAGATCAGCCGCGTGACCACTTCAAAGATGATGGAGCGCCGTTCCGGTGCCAGGGTGCGCCCCGCCACGATCCAGGCGTCCCGCGCGGAGGCTGCGAATTTGCGGCTGATGGCCAGCGCTGCGGCTTCCCGCGACCCGGGATCCACTGCAACCTGGCGGCCTACGCTGCCCTCGGCAATGGTTTCGGAGACCCTGCTCCGGTCGCCGCGCCCGCGGACGAAGATGAGGCTGGCAACACCGGTGGCGGCCAGGGCAAGGACCGATATTTCACCGAAGGTGTCCCAGGCCCGGATGTCCACCAGGGTCACGTTGACGATGTTCAGCCCGCCGCCTCCCTCGTAGGCGAGGCGGGGGAATTCCAGGGACACCGGGACGGCCACCCGGGCGCCCATGGCGTGGATGGCGGCGAAGACCATGGTGACGCCGAAAGCCGCCCCGATGATCACCCGGATCACCCGGTACTTGCCGCCGGTACGGTCACGGAGTTCGGCCGGCAGGCTGCGCATGGCCAGGACGAAGGCCACCAGGATGATGGTTTCCACGAGTATCTGCGTGAGGGCCAGGTCCGGTGCGCCCTGGAGCGCGAACATGAGGGCGATCCCGTATCCGGTCACGGAGACCATCAGCACAGCGAGGAACCGTTTGTTGGCTTTGACCGCGGCCAGCGCGCCGATCACAATCCCTGCGCCGACCACGGGCTGCAGCGGCGAGTAGGGATCAATGAAGTACAGGTTCCCAGGGAGCGGCTTGCCCGCCAGCAGCATGGCCGTCAGCGGCAGGACGAACGCCATGGTGAGGATGACGGCGAGGTAGAAGTACAGGGAACCACGCTGCGTGCGGCCCGTGATCCAGACCGCGGTGTCGTCCAAGGCGCCGATGGTGAGCTGGTAGATGCGATCGCCGTCGATCCAGCTGGGCACGCGGGACTGCGCGCGGGCCACCAGGGTTCGTCCGAAGTACATCGCCAGGCCCAGCGCGAACGTCAGTGCCGTCAGTCCCAGGGCGGGGGTGAAACCGTGCCACAGCGCAAGGTGGCCGGCCTGCTCGGCCGGTGTGCCGGCGTCGGGCGCGGTTGAGGCGAACAGCGCGGCGTAGGGCTGGACCCAGGCGTCCACCGGCGCCGGCCAGAGGCCGTAGACGATGCTGAGGAGGCTGAGGAATGCCGGGGCTGCCAGGAAGGAAGGTTTGACCGCCTTGAACGTTGTCCGCTCAATCCCGGGTTTCACCGCGAACGCTCCCCACATAAAGCGGGCACTGTAGGCGAATGTGAGAATGGACCCGAGGACGATGCCCACGAGCACCACCATGCTCCAGGCCTCGCCGTCGGAAGAGTGGTGGACAAAGGCTTCCAGGACTGATTCCTTGGCCACGAACCCTGCGAGCAGCGGGACGCCGGCCATCGAGGCGGCACCGATGCCGGCCATAATTCCGAGCGCCCGCGACGACCGGAAGACGCCGGACAGCTGGCGGACATCGCGGGTACCGGACTGGTGGTCAATGATGCCCACCACCAGGAACAGGGTGGCCTTGAACAGGCCGTGGGCGAGGAGCATGGCGAGGCCGGCGAGGGCCGCATCCGGCGTGCCCAGTCCCACCACCATGGTCAGGAAACCCAGCTGGCTGACAGTGCCGTAGGCCAGGATGAGTTTGATGTCGGTCTGCCGGAGCGCCCGGTAGCCACCCACCAGCATGGTGGCCAGGCCAAGCCCCAGCACGATGACCTGCCAGTATGCGGTCTCAGAGAAGCCCGGCGCGATCCTCGCCACCAGGTAGATCCCGGCCTTCACCATCGCCGCGGCGTGAAGGTACGCGCTCACCGGGGTGGGGGCCGCCATGGCTCCCGGAAGCCAGAAGTGGAAGGGAACCAGCGCGGACTTGCTGATGGCACCCACCAGGATAAGTACGACGGCGGCGGCGACGATTGCGCTGGTGGGTCCGCTGATCAGGGTGGGAGCCTGCGCCAGGATCGCCGAGATCCGGTAGGTTCCGGCGCTGTGGCCCAGCATGATCAGGCCTACCAGCATGGCGAGCCCGCCCGCGGTGGTGACCATCAACGCCTGCAGGGCCGAACGCCGTGCCGCCAGCCTGGTGCGGGCGAACCCGATCAGCAGGTAGGAGAGGATAGTGGTGAGTTCCCAGAAGATGAACAGCAGAAGAAGATCGTCCGCCACCACCAGGCCGAACATCACTCCCGCGAAGGCGAGGAACTGGGCGCCGAAACCACCGAGGTCCTGGTCCTTCGTGCTGAAGTACCTCGCGCAGTAGACGAGGACCAAAGCGCCCACGCCCAGGATGAGGAGCGACATCACCCAGGCAAGGGGATCGAGCCGGAAGGCGAATTCAAGATCCAGCCCGGGAACCCAGGGGAAGACTTCCGAGATCGCCCCGGAATCCGAGTACACGGCGCTGTACTGGAACAGCAGCCAGACAAAGGACGCGGCTGGCACAGCGGCCAGCGCGTAGAAGGCGTTGCAGCCCCAGGCCCGGAACAGAAATGGCGCCACAGCAGCCACCGCAAAGTGCACGGCAAGGACTGTGATCACTGGTATCTCCGCAACGTCAGGGATTCGATTGTCAAAAAGTTAGGGCAGGCGGTTCATTCGTAAGGTTCGGTGGCCACAGTTTATCAAGGCAGCACTGACACTTTTCCCGGACCGGACCACGCCTCCTTGGAATTTCCCGGGCGTCCGGCGTATCATCACCGCCTTGTTCGCCAGGGGCGGATACGATTCAGCCTATGAACACCGCCAGCGCTCCTGAGGCCATGCAGCCGTCATCGGAACTCGCGTCCGGAACCCAGGCCGCCGGCAAGGGCCGGGTGCTCGCGTGGGCCGCCTGGGACTGGGGATCTGCGGCCTTCAACGCAGTCATGACCACTTTCGTCTTCACCGTCTACCTCACCTCCAACGCCTTCGGCGACAAGGACCAGGCGTCTGCCGTTCTTGGCGGTGCACTGGCCATTGCGGGGATCGCCATCGCGCTGCTCGCTCCCGTGACCGGGCAGCGCTCGGATCACGGCGGGCGCCGCAAGCTGTGGCTCGGCGTCAACACGGCCGCCGTCGCCCTCCTGACAGGCCTGTGCTTCTTTGTGTTCCCAAGGCCGGAATTCCTGCTGCTGGGCATTTCCCTGATCGCGCTGGGAAATGTGTTTTTTGAGTTCGCCGGCGTCAACTACAACGCCATGCTGGCCCAGATCTCCACGCCGAAGAACATCGGCAAGGTCAGCGGATTCGGCTGGGGCATGGGTTACCTGGGCGGCATTGTGGCACTGCTGATTGTGCTCCAGCTCTTTGTGCAGCCGAGCTTCGACTGGTTCGGCGCCTCCACCGAAGACAGCCTGAACATCCGGCTGGTGGCCGTGTTCTCCGCACTATGGTTCTTCATCTTCGCCCTGCCCGTCCTGTTCGCTGTCCCCGAGCTGCCACGTCCGGCGCGGGCCCAACCGCTGGGTTTCCTGGCCTCCTACGGCCTGCTGATCCGCCGGATCAAGGCAATCTACGCCACCAGCCCGCACACCATCTATTTCCTCCTGGCCAGCGCAGTCTTCCGTGACGGCCTCGCCGCCGTATTCACGTTCGGCGGGATCATCGCGGCCGGCACGTTCGGCTTCGAATTGTCACAGGTCATCTTCTTCGCCATCTTCGGAAACGTGGTGGCGGCCGTGGGGGCGGTCATCGGCGGGTTCCTGGACGACCGGGTGGGGCCCAAGGCCGTGATTGTGGGTTCCCTCGTGGGGCTGCTGATCGCCGGGACCATGATCCTGGTCCTCGGCAACGAGGACTACATCTTCTTTGGCACGGCGTGGGCCGGCAGCACCACCTTCTGGGTCTTCGGGCTGTTCCTGTGCCTGTTTGTGGGCCCGGCCCAGTCCTCGTCGCGGGCATACCTGGCCCGGCTGGCCCCCCACGGCGAGTCCGGCGAACTGTTCGGCCTTTACGCCACCACGGGCCGTGCCGTGAGTTTCCTGGCTCCGGCGCTGTTCACCCTGTGCATCACGCTGGCCGCTCCCCTGGTGGCCCCCGGCGAGGCCCAGCGCTGGGGAATCCTCGGCATTATGGTGGTGCTGCTCGCCGGCCTGCTGGTCCTGCTCCCGGTGAAGTCGCCGGACAAGACCCCCATCGCCGTCGTCCCCGCCTCCTAGCGCGAACGGACACTTAAGCCCCACCCGCTTGAAGCGCGAACGGGCAGCTAATGACCTCAAATCCGGGATTTGACGTCATCTGCTGCCAGTTCGCGCTGCGTGTGTGTGCGCAAAGGACCGCAACTGTCCGCTCGCGCCGGCGTGCCCACCCCCACCCGAAACCCGCCTGTGAAGACTAGGCTGGTGGTATGAACGTGGACGAGACTGACCTCCCCGGCCTGGGCCGGCGGAAGGACTTCATGACGGCTTCCGGCCGCCGCATCGGCGTCGTGGAACTGCGGGAAGGCCAGATGGAACTCATTGTTTCCACCTGGGACGATCCCGACACCTGCCAGGCGTCGATTCCCCTGACCGGAGATGAGGCCGCCACCCTGGGCAACCTCCTGGGCGGCCAGCACCTGGCCATGAAGCTGAGTGAAGAGCACAGGGAGATCCCGGGCATCGTGACCCGGCAGTTCTCCATCGCCCCGGAATCCCCGTTCCAGACCCAGCCCATGGGGAAGGCCTGCATCCGCACCCGCTGCGGAGTCTCGATCGTGGCGATCATGCGTGAAGGCGAGGTGCTCCCGTCGCCGGGACCCGACGTCGTACTTCACTCCGGCGACCTCCTCATTGCAGTTGGAACGCAAGAAGGCCTCGATTCGGCGGCCGATATCCTGCGTAACGGCTGAGCGGCATGGACCCGCTGGCCCTGACCCTCATTGAGCTGGGGGCCGTTGTGTTCTGCCTTGGCCTGTTGGCCAGGCTGGCCGGACGGATCGGAATGTCACCCATCCCGTTCTACCTCGTTGGCGGACTCGCCTTCGGCGCAGGCGGCGTGGTCAAGCTCGAAGGTATGCACGAATTCGCACATCTCTCCGGCGAAATCGGTGTGATCCTGCTGTTGCTTATGCTCGGTTTGGAATATACGGCTGCCGAGCTTTTCACCGGTCTGCGCAGATCCTGGCAGGCCGGTGTTCTTGACCTGGTACTGAATTTCCTGCCCGGCGCTGCGCTGGCCCTCCTGCTTGGCTGGGGCCTGGTGGGCGCCATGGTCATGGGCGGTGTTACGTACATATCGTCCTCAGGGATCGCTGCCAAGGTCATCACCGATCTCGGCAGGATCGGCAACCGGGAGACCCCCGTGGTGCTGTCGATCCTCGTGTTCGAGGACCTGGCCATGGCCGTGTACCTCCCCATCCTCACCGCAACGCTCGCCGGCGTGAGCTTCCTGGGCGGGCTCACGACGGTAGCAATCTCCTTGGCGGTGGTCACCGTGGTGCTGATGGTGGCACTGCGGCACGGACACCGCGTATCAAAAGCGGTGCACAGCGAAAACTCCGAAGTCTTCCTGCTCAACCTGCTCGGTGCCGCGCTGCTGGTGGCCGGTGTGGCGTCCGCGATGCAGGTTTCGGCAGCGGTGGGCGCGTTTATGCTGGGCATCGCCATCTCGGGCGCCACTGCGCATAACGCCACCCGGATCCTGGAACCGCTGCGGGATCTCTTTGCGGCCATCTTCTTTGTGGCCTTCGGACTCAATACGGACCCGTCGTCAATCCCGCCAGTGCTCGGCTGGGCCCTGGTCCTGGCGGTCATCACCGCCACTACCAAGATGCTCACCGGTATCTGGGCCGCCAAGCGGGCCGGCATTGCCCGCCCCGGACGCTTCCGCGCAGGCGCCGCCCTGATAGCCCGCGGCGAGTTCTCCATTGTCATTGCCGGGCTGGCCGTGGCATCCGGCGTGGTCCCGGACGACCTCGCCGCCCTGGCAACCGCCTACGTGCTGATTATGGCCATCCTCGGGCCGCTGGCCGCACGCTATGTGGAGCCGGTGCTCAAGGCCCTCGGCGGGCAGGCCCGGTTGGCCGCGAAGGCGTAGCCCACGGACCAACCACGCACCCCTCGACCAACCCCTCGGTGAAGGGGCTCAGACCTCGGTGCGGTGGAAGTTCAGGTGGCTGCGGCTGGCTGTCGGGCCGCGCTGGCCCTGGTAGCGGTTGCCATATTCGCCTGAGCCGTAAGGAAACTCGGCGGCAGAGGTCAGCCGGAAGAAGCACAGCTGGCCGATCTTCATGCCAGGCCAGAGTTTGATGGGCAGCGTGGCCATGTTGGACAGCTCCAACGTGACGTGACCGGAAAATCCCGGATCAATGAACCCGGCAGTGGAGTGCGTCAGCAGGCCCAAACGGCCCAGCGAGGACTTGCCTTCCAACCGGGCAGCAATATCGTCCGGCAACGTGACGGTCTCGTAGGTGGAGCCCAGCACAAACTCGCCGGGGTGCAGGATGAACGGCTCACCGCCCTCCACCTCCACCAGCCGCGTCAGCTCGGGCTGCTCTTCCGCGGGGTCGATATGCGCGTACTTATGGTTGTCGAAAAGTCGGAAAAACCGGTCGATCCGCACGTCCACCGACGACGGCTGGACCATCGCGGGATCGTACGGTTCGAGGACGATCCGTTGGGAGTCTAGTTCGGCACGAATGTCGCGGTCAGAGATCAGCACCGTCCCAAATTACTATGCGTTGTCCACAGCGCACACATTTTCGTTGTTGCTGTGGCCTACTGGGGCTAATGTTGCCTCAGAATGACAGCCGCCGGATGGTCTCCCGGCTGGTACAACTGAACTGATCTGGGGTTGGTTTTGAATAAATTTGCGGCGCCCGCCGTTGTGGCGATGCTGTGCGCGCTCGCACTCGTGTCCCCGGCCGCCGGCATGTATTCCGGCCCGCCGGCGGATGAGCCGTCCGTCCAAGCGGGTGCCCTGGGGCCGAGCACGGTCACGTTGGGCCCGGCGGGAACAGCGGACGACGACGGCGGCGCAGCCTACGCGGACACCGGCGCCGGTTCTCCGCTCGCCCCCGCCGTGGAACCGGTGATCACACCGGCGTCGCCCGCAGGGGAAGAAGGCACGTCAGGCACCGCGACGGTGCCAGCGGCTGCACCCCTGACAACCACCTCCGAACCAATCGCGCCCGAGCCGCCTTCCTTGCCACCCCTCTGGGCCCCCGAATCTGAACTTGCACAGAACAACACCACGGCTCCCGCCCCGCCGGCCCCCGCAACGGAGTCCCTCACTACCGAATCCCTTGGCACCGAGGCCCTGGTGCCGGACAGCAACACAGCCGCCATCCTCACGGTTTTCAACGAAATCAACAATTACCGGGCGGCCAACAGCCTGGCCCCGGTCAAGTACCACCCCACGGTGGCCGGCATGGCGCAGGAATGGTCCAACAGCATCGCGTCCCGGGACGTCATCGAGCACCGCGCCAGCTTCTGGACCGACCCCCGTGCCCTGAACCCGAGCAGCGCCGGTGAGGTCATTGCCATCCGCACGGACCGGAACGCGGCAATGCTCGTGGAATGGTGGAAAACCTCACCCGGCCACAACGCCATGCTGCTTGATCCGCGGTTCAACGTCATGGGCGCCGGGATTTCCTACACCAACAACCTCTACACGATCTGGGGCGTGGTGAACTTCTTCGGCTACACCACGCTTCCCGCCGGAACCGTCACCTCCCCCGGAGGCAGCTCCGCCGGAGGGGGCGCTTTCCCCGCCCCGGCGCCCACCATGTGCGATCCGGCCGTCAAACACATGCCGCCTACCCTGGATCTGGCCAGCGCGGCGATCAACAGTGCCGCCGATCTGGTCACCATCAACGCGTCAGGACAGCTCCTCAACCGCCCCTCCACAGGGAACAGGACCTACGGGGCTGCCAAGGTCATCGGCTCCGGTTTCGGAACGGCCAAGGAAGTGTTCACCACCGACTGGAACCGTGACGGCGCCTATGACCTCCTGACCCAGTGGAACGACGGACGGCTGACGCTCCACCGAGGCATCGCCTCCGGCGGGTTCCAAACGGCGGCAACGTTGGGCACGGGCGGCTGGGAGACTATGACGCTGGCCGTCGGCGGCTGGTGCGCCAACAACCGACTTCCCCAGTTGGTTGCCCTAGATACCGACGGCAACCTCTATCTCTACCCGAACGTGGGCCTGGCCGACATGTCCTCGCGCACCCTCATGGCCAGCGCCGTCTCGGCCACCAGACTGGGCATGGTGGACTATGACGCCGACGGTTTCCAGGATCTTCTGGCCATAAAGGCCGACGGCGGGGTGCAGCTCTACCGCGGAGCCGGCACTCCGGCGCCACGCGCCGAAGCCCGGCCCACCGTCACCACCGGCTGGACTGATGCCACCGGGATCCGTCCGCTGCGTGACGTGACGGCCCTGAACTCCACGGGAGTGGCACTGCGCCGGGCCAACGATGTGCTGCAGTACTGGGACCTGAGCGCCGGAAGCCTGGCGTCGCCGTCGAACATCACCGGAAGCTGGACGGGCCAGCGGCTGGCGCAGTAGCTCTCAGGCCGCGGTCCGCACTTCCAGGACGTCCTTGAGCCGCGCCAGCTGGGACACTTCGGCCTTGATAGTGCGCTGGATGCCGGTGTTCATCAGGCCCAGGAGGCCTTTGGGCTGGTATTCGAGGGCGAACCTGACCCGCGTGCCGGCCGGTTCGGTGCTGAGGTAGTACCCGCCGGAGTGCTGCGACGGTCCGGAGATCACACGGAACTGGATCTCGGCGCCGGGCCTGGCCTGGGTTATTTCGAAGTCGGCACGGATGGTCCGTCCTGACCGGCCAGTGGTGGTCTGCCGGTAGACGGCGCCTTTGGTTCCGGCCGCACCGGAAATCAGGCCGATGCTGCGGATACCCATGCGCCATTGGGGAAGGTTCATTCCATCCACCAGGAACGTGTACACGGTCATTGCGTCGCACCGGATAAGCACCTCGTGCTCTGCAAATGCCATGGGAGTCCTTAGTTAGCGCCGGTCAGGTGGAAGCCCGCCCCACCCCCATGACACCGCAGCTAACGGGTTCAGAGTAGCCACTCGGCCCGCCCGGGACCTAGCCATCGACGCCGCCGTTATTGAAGAGTTACTGGATGACGCCGCGGGTCCGGGCCATTCGGGCGGACACGGGCGCGGGGCGTGATCATGGTTGCAGTCGCGGGATCGCATCTGCGCTAAGCTAAGTTCTGCCCCGCTCAAAATGGGGCGTTGCGGCTGTAGCTCAATGGTAGAGCGCTAGCTTCCCAAGCTTGATACGCGGGTCCGATTCCCGTCAGCCGCTCCAAAGTCTTCGCACCTCCGCAGCGCTTCCTAGCTGCTCCTGGCCTTCCTGATTTCCCGTTCCACGGCCTTCTTCAGCGCCGCCAGCCTGGCGGCCTCCTGTTTCCGGTAGGTACCCTCCCTGGCCCCGGAAAGCATGCGCCCGATTCCCTTGGGAACGTACTGCGCAGTCACAGTCAGCCGGGTGCTGTCAGCCACCGGGTACACCACGCAGGAACAGATGACGGTTTCGGTGCGCGTTTGGTGTGTTTCGGTCCACGACCGGTCCGTGACCTGATCCTCGACCTGCAACTGCAACTGCACACCCTCCTGGCCGAAAACTGCCGAGCGGGCATGGGCATCCACACAGAATGCGTAGACCTCCGGCCGTCCACAGGGGATAAGGACTGTGCTTTCAATCGTGATGGTTCCCATGATGCTGTTCCCGTACTTCCGCAGGCCTGCCCGGCACAGTGCCCAGAGCGCCATTTTCACACCGGGAACCCGCCGGCACAATGTCCGGCGCGCCGGCGCATCGGCACCGTCTCTCCCGCGGCAATTCCCAGCAGCACGTTAGGTCCCGGCGTGTATCGTCAGAAGTCAGGAACCTCTTCGGTGCCGTTACAGGAGCAATCATGGCTGACAAGTCCCCGCGTCAAGCAGCATCCAAAAAAGCCGGCAAGTCCATCAAGGAAAAGCGCGCCGACAAGCGGGCCGCCGGAGCGCCGGCCACCTCCCTGGACATCACGTCCAAGGCCGCAAAAAAGAAGTGAGTGGCCAACAGAGCCACCTGACCCTGGGCGTCCTGGCATCCACCCGGAAACCGGACGAACGCCGCCTCCCCATCCATCCCCTGCATTTCGAGCGGATCGCTCCGGAACTGCGCCATCGCATCATCCTGGAGCAGGGCTACGGCGAACGCTTCGGCGTCTCGGATGACCACCTCTCAACCCTCGTGGGCAAAATGGCCACCAAGGAAGCGCTGCTTGCGGAGGCCGACGTCGTACTCCTGCCCAAACCGCAGCCGGAGGACCTCGCGGAACTGCGGGACGGCCAGATCCTTTGGGGCTGGCCGCACTGTGTCCAGGACCGTGCCATCACCCAGCTGGCCATCGACAAGAAGCTCACGCTCATCGCCTTCGAAGCCATGAACCACTGGGCGAGCGACGGCGGCTTCGGGCTTCACGTGTTCCACAAAAACAACGAGCTGGCCGGGTACTGCTCGGTGCTTCATGCGCTCTCGCTCACCGGATCCACGGGTGACTACGGCCGCCGGCTCAGTGCCGTGGTGATCGGCTTCGGCGCTACCGCCCGCGGCGCCGTGACCGCGCTGAACGCGCATGGCATCCACGACGTCCAGGTGCTCACCAACCGGGGAGTCGCCGCCGTTGGCGCCCCGATCCACTCCGTCAACATCGTCCAGTTTGATCACGACGACAAGGCCCCCTTCCTGAGCCAGGTCATCACCGAGCGGGGCAGGGTTCCGCTGGCGCCGTTCCTGGCCGAGAGCGACATCGTGGTCAACTGCACGCTGCAGGATCCAAACAATCCGCTGACGTATTTGCGGACTGAGGACCTCGCGGCGTTCAGCCCGGGCAGCCTGGTGGTCGATGTGTCATGTGATGAGGGAATGGGCTTCAGCTGGGCGCGCTCCACCACGTTCGCCGAACCGATGTTTACCATCGGGAACCACATCAACTATTACGCGGTGGACCACAGCCCATCCTACCTCTGGAATTCCTCCAGCTGGGAGATCAGCCAGGCTCTGCTGCCGTTCCTCGAGACGGTCATCGGCGGCCCCGCGGAGTGGGACGGGAGCGAAACCATTTCCCGCGCCATCGAAATCCGCGAGGGCGTGGTCCTGAACAAGGACGTGCTGGAGTTCCAGCGGCGCGAGGCCGAGTACCCGCACCTGCCCGCCTAGCCAGCCCCCTTTGGGCGGCGGCCCTACTCCGCGGCCACCTGGGCCGCGGCCCTTTATGCCACAGCCACCCGGCTGACGATCCGTAGCGGGCGGCGGCGGTCCTTAAGGTCAACCCTGAGCGCCAGCGCACCCTTTCGGGCCAGGACGACGGCGACAGTCACCGCGGCGAGCGCCGGCACCCCGCCGGAGACCATGAGTGCCACGTGCGGGTCCACGTGCTCGGCGATCCAGCCGAGCATGGGCCCGCCGATGGCCTGGCCGCCGATCAGCACCATGATGTACAGGCTCATGACCCGGCCCCGGATGCCCATGTTGGAGCTGATCTGGACCAGCTGGTTGGAGCCGGTGAGGAACATCAGGCACCAGAATCCGGACAGGACCATCACCACGCTGAACCACACCATGGACGGCGCCAGTGCGGCCAGGCACAGCATCAGGCCGTACATTCCGGCGCAGAACACCACGGAGCGGAGCCGCAACTGGCGGCGCCGGGTGGACGCGACGGCACCGGCCAACGCACCCAGGGCCACCAAGGCGTTCAGCAGGCCATAGCCGCCGGCGCCGACGTCGAACACGTGGTCCGCGAACGCGGCGAGCAGCACGGGCAGGCTCATGGCGAAAACGGAGATGAAGCCGGCCATCAGCCACGGCCAGTAAATGGTGGGCTTGCTGAGCGCGTACTGCAGCCCTTCCCGCAGCATGCCCTTCTTCTTGGGGGCGGGAGCGCTGACGAACAGCTGGTCCTTGCGCAGGAGCAGCAGCATGGTCACCGTGGAGCAGCACGCCAGCGCGTTCGCGGCGAAGGCCCAGCCTGCGCCGACGGCGGTGAGCAGCAGTCCCGCCAGTGCCGGGCCGATCAGGCCACCCAGCTGGAACGTCGTCGAGTTGACGCTGATGGCGTTCCGGAGGTATCTCGGACCTACCAGTTCGTTGACGAAAACCTGCCGCGCGGGCTGATCCAGCACGGTGACCAGGCCCAGCAGCAGCGCGATGGCGTACACGTGCCACACTTCGATGGCGCCGGTCAGGGCAAGCACCGCGAGCGCCGCCGCGAGGACGCCGGCCAGGCTCTGGCACAGGATGAGGATCCTGCGCTTGGCGAACCGGTCGGCCATCATGCCGCCCCACGGCCCCAGAAGCAGCGAGGGCATGAACTGCAGCGCCACGGTGATGCCCACGGCGGTGACGGAACCGGACAGTTCCAGCACCAGCCAGTCCTGGGCGATCCGCTGCATCCAGAGGGCAACCACCGCGACAAAATGCCCGATCGCGAAGATGCGGAAATTGGGGACTCGCAGGGAGATGAACGTGTGCCGCCAGGGAAGGTGTTCACTGACGACGGCGATGGGTTGGGTCTGGGTGGAAGCGGCGGAAGCGGACGCGGAGGCGGAGTCGATGACGGGCTGGCTGACGGTTGCCGACGTTGGCGGTGGGGGTGCCACAGGGATGTCCTCAGGGAAGCGGGCGGACTGGGATGCTTCCCACGCTAGGCTGGTTCCAGGTGATTATGTAGCCCTATCGCGCCTATAACTACCATTACAAAGCGTAATATCACCTACTCTGACGTGGGTGAACAAGCGGCCCGGCAGCAAGAGGAGTCCATCGTGTTCGAACCCGCCCAGCTCCGTTCCTTCCTTGCTGTGGCCGAGACGCTCAGCTTCACCAAGGCAGCGGAACGCCTGGGCCTGGCACAGCCCACAGTCAGCCAGCACGTCCGCAAGCTGGAGTCGGCGGCCAAGCGCAACCTCGTCAGCAGGGACACCCGCGATGTCCGCCTGACGGACAACGGGGACGCGATGGCCGGCTTCGCCCGCACCATCCTTTCGGCCCACGATGCCGCCACCCGGTATTTCTCGGGCTCGGCCATGCGGGGCCGCCTGCGTTTTGGCACGGCCGATGACCTGGCCATCACCGGCCTCCCCCGGATCCTGCGTGAGTTCCGGCAGGTCTATCCACAGATCAACCTCGAGCTCACCGTGGGCCAGAGCGACCAGCTATACAAGAAACTCAACGCCGGCCAACTGGACCTGGTGTTTGTGAAGTGGGTGGCCGGCGTCAAGGACGGCACCGTGGTCCAGCACGACACCTTTTCCTGGGTAGGATTGGAGCAGACGTCCCTGGAGCCCGGGGACCCCGTACCGCTGATCGCCTACCCCTCCCCCAGCCTCAGCCGGAAGCTGGCCATCGATGCGCTGGAATCAAGCGGCCGGACCTGGCGGATCACGTGCACCACCCGGCAGATCAGCGGCGTCCTGGCGGCACTCCGGGCAGGCATCGGCGTTGCCGTGATGCCGACGTCATTGGTCCCCGAAGACCTGTTGATCATCACCCGCCGGTTCGACCTGCCGCCGGTGGGCGACGTCGATTTCACCCTGATCCGCAACCCGCTGGCCAACGCCGAAGTGATCGATGCATTGACCCAGACCATCGTCGGGCGGACGCTCAAGAAGTCGGTTTGACCGAATTTGCCGCAGGAATCAGGGCTGGAAACGAACCATTGAAGTAAAAGCCCGCCTCCTCTATGCTGGAATATCCATGGGGTCAAGCAGAGGCCGGTTCAACACTACGAGTGCGCCCAGCAGCCCATGATGCGGCCGCACTCGGGATAGGCAGCCAATGACGACAGCCGAGAACACCCATTTACACACTGTATATACCCAGCGGCATAGCACTGCACGGCCGCTGGTCACCCATCATTCCAGCCACAACACCGGCATTTCGCGGGCCGCCGAGTACATCGGCAAGCCCACGTGCGACAAGTGCGGCACGGATGAATTCATTTACCTAGAGTCCTACATTCCACCGGCTTACCGGCGCGACGGGGCGGTCAGGACACTGGGCGAAGTCGCCTACACCTGCACCCGTTGCGAAGATTTCTCGGCCCACAATGTTCCCGCATCGTGGACTCCCCCAGGCTGGTATCTGGGCTAATTTACCAACGGTCTCCAGGCTCGCCCCGGCGTAGCCCCCTGATCACAAAGCAACCATTCAACACTACGCAACCAATCAAGAGAACAGGCCCGGCAACCGCCCGAAGGCGGCCACCGGGCCTTTCGCGTCTGTTGGGTCTTCGGTCCGCCCTGGATCAGGTCCGGGCTAAATCAGCCCATCGGAGAGGTGGTTCGGGGTGCCGAAGCGGTGAGCCGTGATGCTGATGGCCTGCTCGTGCAGGAACGGCAGCAGCTCCACCCGGCCGGCCTCGGTGACCGCGTGGGCGTAGATCGCCAGGTCCGGACGCCCGTCCGTGGCCTCGGCGAGGGCGGTGGCGTCGCCGCCGATCAGGCGGATCCTCGCCCCGGACAGTTTGCCCGCCGCGGCGAGGCGTGCCGCCGAAGCCAGCCAGCCGGCGTCAGACTCTACCGTCACATTGATGTCCAGCCCGGTGAGCACGGCGCGCAGCTGGGCGGAGAGTTCGACGGCGGTGGACACGGTCAGTGCCGAACCCGCCAGGACGCCGGCCGCCACAGTCCGCGCCAGGTGGGCCAGCGGGGCACGTTCGGAGAGTCGCACAGTGACCGGCAGCGCCCGGTAGCGGAAGATGTTCCGCTCCGCGCTCAGTCCGGAAACGTCCTTGGCGGTGCCGAACTCGTCGGCCCAGGCCACGGCATCGGACCCCAGCGAGCGCTGCAGCCACTCAAGCCCGGCCGGATCCAGGGCACCTGCGGCGGCGTTCAGGATGCGGCCGACGCCCGCGTTGGTGACGCTTGCCGTGGCTGAGGCTTCGGCGCTGACCCAGTACCCGAGGCCGGTGAGGTAGTTGGGACCGCCGGCTTTGGTGCCGGCGCCGACGGCGGATTTCTTCCATCCGCCGAACGGCTGGCGCTGCACGATGGCGCCGGTGATGCCGCGGTTCACGTAGAGGTTTCCGGCCTGGACGGAGTCCAGCCAAGTGCCGAGCTCGTCCGGGTCCAGGGCGTGCAGGCCGGCGGTGAGGCCGTACTCCACCTCGTTTTGGATGGCGATGGCCTCCTCCAGCGTGTCAGCGGTCATCACGCCCAGGACCGGCCCGAAGAATTCGGTGAGGTGGAAGTAGGACCCGCGGCGGACGCCGTAGCGCACTCCCGGGCTCCAGAGGCGGCCGCTCCCGTCGAGCTTGCGCGGTTCCACCGCCCAGGTTTCGCCCTCGCCAAGGGTGGTGAGAGCGTTGAGCAGCTTGCCGTTGGCGGGCTCGATGATGGGGCCCATCTGGCTGGTGGGGTCCTGCGGGTAGCCCACCTTCAGCGAGGTCACGGCGTCGACCAGCTGGTTGTGGAAGCGCCTGGACTTGGCAACGGACCCCACCAGGATCACCAGGGACGCGGCGGAGCATTTCTGGCCGGCGTGGCCGAACGCGGAGTACGCCACGTCCTTGGCGGCCAGGTCCAGGTCCGCGCTGGGGGTGACGATGATGGCGTTCTTGCCGCTGGTCTCGGCGAGCAGCGGCAGGTCCTTGCGGAAGGAACGGAACAGCTCGGCGGTTTCGTAGCCGCCGGTCAGTATCACGCGGTCCACGGCGGAGTGGGAGATCAGCTGCTGGCCGAGTTCACTCTCGCCCAGCTGGACCATGGTCAGCACGTCCCGCGGGACGCCGGCTTCCCAGAGTGCCTCGACCATCACGGCGCCGCTGCGGCGCGCCTGCTTGGCGGGTTTGATCACGACGGCGGAGCCGGCGGCGAGTGCCGCGAGGGTGGACCCTGCCGGGATGGCGACCGGGAAGTTCCACGGCGGGGTTACCACGGTGAGCTTCGCTGGGACGAACGTGGCGCCGTCGATCGCTTCCAGCTTCCGCGCCGACTCGGCGTAGTAGTGGGCGAAGTCCACGGCTTCGCTGACCTCGGGATCGCCCTGGTCGATGGTCTTGCCGGTCTCGCTGGCCATGACCTCCAGAAGGTCGGCGCGGCGGGCCTCAAGGACGTCGCCGGCGCGGTGCAGGATCCCGGCGCGCTCGTCGCCGGTCAGCGCGCCCCAGGCCTTGCCCTTCTCGATCGCGGTGGCGATGAGGGTGTTGAGGGTGTCCGCGTCCGTGATGGTGGCGGCTTCGACGGCGGCGTTCCCCAGCGTGGAGGACGGGACCCGGTCCAGGATGGCCCGGCCCCAGCCGCGGTTGGCGGGCAGGGACGGGTCAGTATCCGGAGTGTTTGCGAACGGGTCACGCGGCAGGGGCTGCGGCGGGAGGCTGCGGTTCTGCTGCCGGTTGGCCGGGGGGATCTCGTCGTCGAGCGTGTCCAGGGAGGCGAGGAAGCGCTGCTTCTCGCGCTCGAACAGCACTTCGTTTTCGCTGAGTTCGAATACGGCGGACATAAAGTTGTCCTGGCTTGCGCCTTCTTCGAGGCGGCGGATCAGGTAGGCGATGGCGACGTCGAACTCGGCCGGGTGCACCACCGGGGTGTACAGCAGGAGCGAGCCCACGTCCTTCTTGACCGCTTCGGCCTGGCCCTGGGCCATGCCCAGGAGCATCTCGAATTCGATGCCGGACTCCACGCCGCGCTGCTTGGCGAGCAGCCAGGCGAAGGCGATGTCGAAGAGGTTGTGGCCGGCCACGCCGATCCGGACGTTCCGGATCCGTTCCGGGTGCAGCGAGTAGTTGATGACGCGCTTGTAGTTGGTGTCCGAATCCTGCTTGGTGTGCCAGGTGGCCAGCGGCCAGTCGTGCAGTGAGGCTTCCACCTGTTCCATGGGCAGGTTGGCGCCCTTGACCACGCGGACCTTGATGGCGGCGCCGCCGTTGGCGCGGCGTGCGGCGGCCCAGTCCTGGAGACGGATCATGGCGGCGAGGGAGTCCGGGAGGTAGGCCTGCAGCACAATGCCGGCCTCGAGGTTCTTGAACTCGGGCTTGTCCAGGATCCTGGTGAAGACCGCGATGGTCATGTCCAGGTCCTTGTATTCCTCCATGTCCAGGTTGATGAACTTGGAGTTCTGGCCTGCGTCCGCGCCTGACGCGGCTTTGGCGAAGGACGCGGCTTTGGTGAACAGAGGCGTGAGCTTCTCAACGACGTGCTCCACGGCCTCGTCGAATGCCCAGGCCGAGTGCGGGGCCACGGTGGAGGACACCTTGATGGAGACGTAGTCCACGTCCGGGCGAGCCAGGAGCGTGTGGGTGCCCGCGAGCCGGCGGGAGGCCTCGTGCTCGCCGAGCACGGCCTCGCCGAGGAGGTTGACGTTGAGCTTGATGCCGTCCTTGCGGATCCTGGCGATGGCCGGGCCCAGCTTGGCGTCGGTGGCGTCAACGATCAGGTGGCCCACCATTTCGCGGAGCACCCGGCGGGCGATCGGGATGACGAGCTGCGGCAGGACCGGGGCCATGGTGCCGCCGAGGCGGACGGCGCTGCGCATGTACCAGGGCAGGAACGCCGGGACCTTGGGCGCCAGGGCGGCGAGGTTGCGGGCAGCGACGTGCAGGTCTTCGGGGCGGACCACGCCGTCCACGAAGCCCACCGTGAAGTCCAGGCCGTTCGGGTCCTTCAGCACACCGGCGAGCTGCTCAGCCGAGGCATCAACAGGAACTTTCGAAGCCTCGGTCAGCCAGCGGCGCACCAGCGTGATGGTGTTTGCCGCGAGGGCACGGGCCTGCGGGACATCTGTCTGTCCGGTGGCTTCCGTTGCAGTGTGGGTCATGGTTTGCTCGTTCTTTCCTAGGTCTGGAAGGGGTCTTATTCATCAGTATGAGCTTGCAATCACATAAGATAAAGCGATGTTTTCTAAGCAATACAGGTTAGAAAACCAAATGCTATTTTCGAGGACTTAAACAAGAATCGGCAGGCCCAGCCCCGCCCCGATGCCCTATCACTTTTGGTCGCTAAAACGCGGGTTTGGGGACCAAAAGTGATAGGGCAACGCGGGGGGAGTTGGACCTGCCGAGGGTTCAGAGAGCGTCCGGGCGGGGACGCAGCGGTCAGCTGAGCGGGCGGTGCATCTCCACGGCTTCCACGTGGCGCGGGCTGTCCGGGTTCATCAGGGAGTGCTTGCGGCCGTAGAAGAAGTAGATTGCCAGGCCGATCACGAGCCAGATGCCGAACCGCGCCCAGGTCTCCCAGTGCAGCTGGAACATGAGGAACGCGGAGGCGAGCACACCGAACGCGGGAATGACCGGCATCAGCGGCAGACGGAAAGTACGCGGGGCGTCCGGCTTCTTGTAGCGGAACACGATCACAGAGAAGCAGACCACGACGAACGCGGCCAGGATGCCGATGTTTGTGAGGTCAGCGACGGCCTTGATAGGGAACACACCCGCCAGCAGGGCGGAGGCAACGCCGGCAATCCAGGTGACGCGCTGCGGCGTTCCATGCCGGTCTGTTTTGGCGAACCAGCCGGGCAGCAGGCCATCGCGGCTCATGGAGAACCAGACACGGGTGACACCCAGGAGGAATGTCAGCATCACCGTGAGGATGGACAGCACGGCGAAGACGGAAATGATGGTGGCAATGACGGGCAGGCCCACCCCCGTGAACGCGGAGGCGAAGCCGGCCTTGGGGTCGATGTCCTTGTAGTTCTGCATGCCGGTCAGGACCAGGGTGGCCGCGACATAGAGCAGCATGGCGATGATCAGGGACAGGACGATGGCCTTGGGCATGTGCTTCTTGCCGTCCTTGGCTTCTTCGGCCGCGGTGCTCATGGCGTCGTAGCCAAATACTGCGAAGAACACTGTTGCCGATCCCGCCAGGACCGGGCCGAACCCGCTGGGCATAAACGGGTTGTAGTTATTGGTGTCGATGTAGAAGATGCCGAGCCCGATGATGAAAAGGATCAGGACAACCTTGACGGCAACGGCCACGAGTTCAAACCGGCCGAACGCCTTGGTCCCGCGGGAGAGGATCCAAGTCACCAGGAGGCAGACCAGGATGGCGGGGATGTTGACGATGCCGCCCGTGCCCTCATCCGCCGTCGAGGTCATCCACACAGGCAGGTGGATGCCGATGCCGGACAGGAACGCCTCAAGGTAACCGGAGATGCCAATGGCTACTACGGCCACGATCGCTATGTATTCCAGCAGCAGATCCCAGCCGATGAACCAGCCGATCACCTCGCCCAGCGCAACATAGCCGTAGGTGTAGGCCGAGCCGGCCCGGGGGATCATTCCGGCAAACTCTGCGTAGGAGAGTGCGGCAGCTGCTGAGGCCAGGCCGGCGATCAGGAAGGAGAACAGGACAGCGGGCCCCACGCCCGGGTTTCCTTGACTGCCCGCCGCCACGAGGCCCGCGAGGGAGAAGATTCCGACGCCGATAATGCCGCCGACGCCGATGGCCGTGAGCTGCCACAGCCCAAGGGACTTGAACAGACCGCTGTGTTTGTTCTCTTCTTCGATGTCGTCGAGCGGCTTGCGCCGCATGATCGACTGGGACATATCTTTAGGGCTCATCAGGAACTCCTGCGTGGGTGCGGCCCCATCACGGCGCCCCGGCATGGGGCTGTGACGGGGGTAACTCAGGTACACCAGTATGCAAGCGCAATTGCGTTAGATAAAGTGACTACTTCTAACCAATATCCATTAGATTCATCAAGGAATGTGGCCATGCTCGATGTCCGGCGCCTGCGGCTTCTCCGCGAACTGAAAATCCGGGGCACGCTGGCGGAGGTGGCGGAGGCACTGCAGTACAGCCCGTCGTCGGTCTCCCAGCAGCTGGCCCTGCTGGAAAAGGAAGTAGGTGTGGAGCTGCTCCGGAAATCGGGGCGCCGCGTGCAGCTGACGCCTCAGGCCGAAGTCCTGGTGGCCCACACCGCCCAGCTGCTCGAAACCCTGGAGCAGGCGGAGGCGGACCTGGCGGCGTCGCTGACCACTGTCACGGGAACGGTCCGGATTGCGGTGTTCCAGTCCGCGGCCCTGGCGCTGATGCCTGACACACTCTCGCGGATGACGGCAGAGTACCCGGAGGTCCGGATCGAAATGATCCAGCGCGAACCCGAAACAGCCCTTCATGAGACGTGGGCACGCGATTTTGACCTGGTCATCGCCGAACAGTATCCGGGCCACGCCGCCCCGCGGTACCCGGAGCTGGACCGCGTCAAGCTGACCACGGACGCGATCCGGCTGGCTGTTCCGCCGGCGGATTCCAGCCGGCCGCCCATCACGTCGCTGGAAGACACTGCCGCACTGCCCTGGGTTATGGAGCCCCGCGGCGCAGCCTCCCGGCACTGGGCGGAGCAGGCCTGCCGGAGTGCCGGATTCGAGCCCGATGTGCGCTTCGAAACAGCGGACCTGCAGGCGCAGATCAGGCTGATTGAGTCCGGAAATGCCGTGGGGCTGATGCCGGACCTCGTCTGGACGGGGCGGGGCACCACCGCCCGGCTGCTGGATCTGCCGGGGCATCCGCGCAGGACGGTGTTCACGTCGGTGCGCCGCTCCAGCGCCCAGCGGCCCGCCATCCTCGCCGCCCGAGAGACGCTGGCAGCCACCGCCATCTCAGTAGCAAGGACGGACGACGGCGGCGCGTCCGGGTAGGTGCCGGCCCGCCCGGTCACCTGCCGGGCGGGCCGTCGCACAGCCTCCGGCGCCATGTTCAGTGCGTCACAGCGCGATCCGGGAGCCGGCGCTAGACTGGGCGGGTTATGAATCGCACAATGTTCAAGTCCAAAATCCACCGGGCCACCGTCACGCACGCCGACCTGCACTACGTAGGATCGGTCACCGTTGACCTGGACCTGCTGGATGCTGCCGATATCCTTCCCGGCGAGCTCGTGGCCATCGTGGACGTGACCAATGGTGCGCGCCTGGAGACCTATACCATCGCCGGCGAGCGCGGCTCCGGTGTCATTGGCATCAACGGCCCCGCCGCGCACCTGGTGCATGAAAATGACGTGGTCATCCTCATCACCTACGCGGCCATGACCACCGAGGAAGCCCGGGCCTATGAGCCCCGCGTGGTCCACGTGGACCAGGACAACAGAATCATCCAGCTGGGCAATGACCCCGCCGAGGGCCTCACGCCGGGCCTGATGCGCCCGCCGTTCGCCCTTAACAACGCCGCCCTGTAGCCGGAGGGTGAGTCCGGGCAGACACCGCCGCCGCAGCCTCGGAGGCTTGTCTTCGTAGGCGTGCTGCAGGGCTTCTTTGTTGTCTGGTTCATCATCATGGTGGGCTGGTTGTGGGCCGCCAACGGATCCTCGGTGACAACGCCCGCCAGGTCCTCAGCGGCCTGACTTTCTTCGTGGCCAGCCCCGCCCTGCTCTTCGAGACCCTCAGCAAGGCGCAGCTGGGGGAAGTCTTCGCGGAACCGCTGCTGGTCACGGCAGTATCCGCGGTCTGCACCGCCATTGTCTTCTTCAGCATCGTGAACTTCGTCCTGAAGCGCGCGTTGCCGGAAGCACTGATGTCCTCGATGGCCGCCTCCCTGGCCAACTCCGCGAACCTTGGCATCCCCATCGCCGTCTACGTCCTGGGCGACGCCAGCTACGTGGCGCCGCTGCTGATCTTCCAGCTGGCCTTCTTCACGCCGGTTTTCCTGATGATCCTGGACGCCAGCACCAGCTCGCACCGCACCACTCCCTGGGGATTCATTCTGATGGTCCTGCGGAACCCGATGATTGTTGGCTCCGGCCTGGGCCTGCTGGTGGCAGGGACGGGCTGGGAGGTTCCGCCGTTGGTCCTTGAGCCCATCCACCTCATTGGCGGGGCGGCGATTCCGGCCATGCTGATCGCCTTCGGCATGAGCCTGAGCGGCAGCCGGCCATTGCAGGCGGCCGCCGGCAGGCGCGTGGACACCCTCCTGGCCAGCGCATTCAAACTTGTGGTCCACCCTGCCATTGCCTACGTTTTTGCCCGCTTTGTCCTGGGCATCGAAGGCCAGGCCTTGTTCGCGGCCGTGGTGGTTGCGTCCCTGCCCACGGCGCAAAATGTCTTTGTTGCGGCCAGCCGCTACCAGACCGGCCTCACCGTGGCCAAGGACACCGTCCTGATCACCACGGTGCTGGCGGTACCCGCCATGATCGGCGTCGCCCTGCTGCTTAACTGATTTGCGGCTTGCGCCCTACGGTAGGTCCCCGCGTCACGCCAGGCAGGCTTTTAGCGCCCGACGGCGGCGCCCACCGCGCCATTCCGCGGCCGGCCGCCGTCGTGCTCTCCAAAAGGGTGCCGTGCGTGACAAACCGGCAGGCAGCCGGGAACGAGCCCGCGGGGTTACGGCCACTTGGCCTCTGGCTTGTGCCGGTCCAGGATCCGGGCGCAGCGGATGAACCCCAGATGCGAGTAGGCCTGCGGGTGGTTCCCCAGGTGTGTCTCCGTACTTGGATCGTATTCCTCGGGCAGCAGGCCGGTGGGGCCGAAAAGGTTCACCAACTGGTCGAACAGGTCCCAGGCCTCCTCGATCCTGCCCACCGCAACGTAAGCCCCAATCAGCCAGGTGGTGCAGATGTGGAAGCCGCCCTCCAAACCCGGCAAGCCGTCGTCGTACCTGTACCGGAAAACAGTGGGGCCTACCCGCAGTTCCCGTTCCACGGCGGTGACGGCGTCCAGGAACCGCTGGTCAGTGACATCCAGCAGGCCGGAGAGCCCGATGTGCAGGACGGCTGCATCCAGGTCGGGGCTGTCGTAGGCCACCGTGTAGGACGCGGCCGAGTCATCCCAGCCTTCGCGCAGGACTCCGCCTGGATGGTCCGGGCTGTGGGTTCCCACGACGGATCCGGCGTTCTGCCGTGCCGGGCGGCGGTCCGGAGTGCGCGGTTCAGCGTCACCCAGCACATCACCTTGGTGTAGACAGGTTGACCGAAGCGGTGGCCGTGGCGTGGAGGCCGTCCGAGGTGATGGTGAAACTGACGCCCGGGGCAAAAAGAAAGATGGGATCGGAGGTTGCCACCACATGGAGCTCATCGCCGCGGGCTTCCATGCTGAACGGCGCGTTGGCGTAATCCGGCCGGGGTGCGAAGACGATCTTGGCGCCGCCGGTGCCGGTGCCGGTGAGCACCCGGACCAGGCTGGTGATCCCGTCCGGTGCCGGCTCCAGGTAATCCGTGACAGTCACGTCCGCCCAGCGCGTCTCCACGATCATGGTGCTGTCCACATAGCGCTGGCCCAGAACCTGCGAGGACTTAAGCGGCTCAACGGAGAAGTGCCCGGCGGCGTCCCCGCCCAGGATGTGGGCGAACAGCGACCCTGAATCCGGGAGCGGGTTGCTCATCCAACAGACCTTGGCATCCGGAGTGACCAAAGCGGTGGAGGATCCGTTGCCGATCATCGTGTGGCCCTCGAGCCCTACGGCGTCCTCGCCGAAGAGCCAGGCACGCCGCAGCTCGAACAGGAGGCCAGGACGCGGGCGAAGGATTGCGGGTCCCGCAGCCGGTGGGAAGCGCGGGTCTCCCCCCGCCCCACGCGCAACCCCAGGTCCGGGCCGCGGAAAGTGGCGATGGCCAGTTCGTCGCTGTAGGCGTCCCCTGCGTACAACGCAGCACTGGCGCCCAGCCGGGACCGTAGAATTCCATAGCGTCCGCCTTGGCCGGTTTCAATACCGAGAGGTCCAGGACCGAACCGTCCACGATGAAGAACAGCCCATGCGCCCTGGCGATCTCCCGCGCCGTATCCGTCACCAGCCGCACCACCTCCGGCGAGGCCGGCCGCGTGTGCACGGACACGGCCACGGGCTTCCGTTCGATCCAGATGCCCTCCTGGAAACCCACGGCCTCCGAAAGTGCAGTGCCTACTTTGTGGAGCGTGGCTTCGGTGGCGAGGTCCTGGACGTGGGCGAAGGCCATGTCCGACTCCGCGCCGTGCGATCCGATGAGATGCACCTCCGCGGGCAGCCGTGACACAGCGGCGAGGTCACGCAGCGAGCGCCCGGAGATGACGGCGGCGTGGGTGTTGGGCAGGGCCGCCAGGGCTCGGAGTGCGATCGCAGCGCTGCCCAGGGGAAGGGTCTTGGTGGAGATTCCCTCCGCGTCACACAGTGTTCCGCCGTAGTTGCAGGCCACCAAAAGCCCGGGGACGCGGGCAAGGACCTTCAGTTCGGCCAGGAGGGTGGGAGTGAAGCCTTCGTCCGCCAGGTCCGACTGGATGAACGTCCGCAGCAGCCCCAGCGGCAGCGATCGGGTCAGCAAGGCGGAATCCGCCACACTCTGGTTCAACGGCGTAGCCATGCGTGCACTCCTTAAGCAGGGCCTGGCCCGGAAAGACAGGAGGGGCCGCAATCCATGTTTCCGCCGGGCGGTTTCGCCTGAATGTCCCGTCTATTGCCACCGTGTAAAGTCCGACGGCGGGGCTCACCTTCCGTCGCTGGCCTCGCGTCGCGTCGTGTCACGCAGAGCAGGCTTTTAGGCCCGACGACGGCGCCCCACCGCGCAAATCCGCGGCAGGGCGCCGTCGTGCTTTCTAAAAGGCTGCCGTGCGTGACGCCGACCGGCCGGCAGTGAACCTCAGCCGGCGGTCAGTGTCACCAGGGTGAAGCCGCCCGGGGCCACCGCCGTCACCACCGGCCGCGTGGCCTACAGTGATGCCATCACCGTCAGACCCGGTCCAGTTTGGCCACACCGATTTTGGAGTCGGCCATCCCGTAGAACACAAACAGCTGGTCGCCGATTTTTTCGATCGCGGTGGGGAACACCACATTCGGCACGATCCCGGAGATCTCGTCCTCGGTTTCGGGCGCCAACAAAGGCTTGTCGCTGCGGGCGATGACCTTGGACGGATCGTCCGCGGACAGGATCATGGCCGCGGCGGTGTAGTTGACGTTCTGTTGCTGCTCGAAGGCAGAGGCGGCCATCTTGCCGGCCACGCCGTGGTGGATCAGGAGCCAGCCTTCGTCCACGCGGATGGGGGGCGGGCCCCCGCCGATCTTCAGTTCCTCAAAGGGGAACTCGCTGAGGGCCACCAGCCGGTGCTTGCCCATGTGCACCAGGTTGCGCAGGTCGCGCTCGACGTCGGCCACGGCCACGTAGGAGATCCAGATGCCGGGACGGTTGTCCGTGACGCCGGCGGGCAGGTGCTCGCCTTCGCCGGGACGGATCCAGCCCAGGTCCCACATGGGCCGGTGCAGCATGGCGTAGGAGGGCACGCCGTCGGGGTCGTTCACCGGTTCCGGGAAGAACACCGCATCCTTGTTGGGGAACAGGTTCAGGTCCATGGAGAGATCGGCCTGGTACTCGAAGAAGCAGGGGCCCAGGCGTTCCCAGTTCCTCAGGTCCTCGGAGTGGGCGAAGGCGAGGCGGGGACCCAGCGGGCCGTACGCCACGTAGGTCATGAGGTGCTTGCCAAGTGCGGGTACCCAGGTGGTGCGCGGATCCTCGGTACCGGCGTTGTTCATGCCGCGTTCCCAGCCTTCGTCCGGGGCCAGGACCACGCCTTCGCGTTCCACGCCGGTGGGCACGCCGTCGTCGTTGATGATCACTTTGGCGAGTCCCACGCGGGACACGTTGCCCGTGGCCACAAGCCGCGGCAGCAGGTACAGCTCGCCGTCCGGGCTGCGGCCGCTGGCGGGGTTGAGGACGCCCTCGGCTTCAAAGTCGTTGCCGGGCTCGGGGGTCATGATGACGCCGGCGCGGGTGAGGGTGAAGGGGACAGTGGGAAGTACAGAAGTGTGGGGGGAAGTCATGGATTAGCCCTTTACGCTGGAACCGATATTGGTGGAAATGAACTGGCGCTGGAAGAAAATGAACAGCGCGACGGCGGGGGCCGCCAGGACGCAGGCACCGGCAAGGATGGCACCGAACGGGTTGCCGGCCTGGCCGGCGATGTTGGAGATGAAGTTGGCCAGGGACACGGCCAGGGGCTGCAGGGACTGCTCCTTGGTGACCAGGAACGGCCACAGGAATTCGTTCCACGGGCCGATGAAGGTCAGCAGCACGGCGGTGACGATGGCAGGCCGGACCAGCGGGATGACGATCTGCCACAGGATCCGCAGCTCCGAGGCCCCATCGATCCGGGCCGCCTCAAACAGGGTTGAGGGCAACTGGAGGAAGTACTGGCGGAACACAAACACCGCCGTGGAGTTGATGGCGAACGGCAGGATCATGCCCAGGTAGCTGTCCGCGAGGCCGTAATCGCGCACGATCATGACGTAGAGCGGGATGAGCAGCAGCTGGAACGGGATCATCTGGACCAGCAGCATCATGCCGAACACCACGCCGCGGCCGCGGAACTTCATCTGCGCCAGGGCGTAGCCCACCAGCAGCCCGAAAATCACCGTAAAGAGGATGACGCCGCCGGTGAAGATGCCGGAGTTGAGCAGGCCGCGGAACAGGTTGATGGACTCGTTGATTTGTACATAGTTCGCGCCGGTGATATTGGCCGGATTGGGAAACGCGCCGAAAATCGAGGTGTCCGGGGAGGTCTGCAGCGAACCGATCAGCATGTAATAGAACGGGAAGAGGAAAACGAAGGCGCCCACGCCCAGCAGGATGAAGCTGCCCACACCCAGGTTGCGACGCTTTTCGACGCCCGAGTCGGGACGCAGGGCGGGTTCCGCTGGTTCCGGGTGCCGGCGGGCGTCGTCGTCGTTCTTGGCGTTTTGTGCGTTGGTGACGGACATCAGTCCTCCTTCCCGCCCACGAGGCGTTTCTGGATCAGGGCGATCAGCAGGACGCCGATCACCAGCACCACGCCCAGCGCGGCAGCGACGTCGGGGTTCCCCTGCAGGATGCCCCGTTGGTACATGATGAACACCGGGGAGGCCGAGGCCCCGTCCGGGCCGCCGCCGCCGGTCAGCAGGTACGGTTCGGTAAAGAGGTTCGCGCCCGTGATGGTGGCCAGCAGCGTGACCAGGACGCTGGCGGGCCGGACGCCTGGCACGGTGATGTTCCAGAACTGGACCCACTTGTTGGCACCGTCCACGGCCGCCGATTCGTACAGCTCGTCGGGGATGTTTTGCAGCGCCGCGAGGTACAGCAGGATGAAGAATCCCAGCTGTTTCCACGTCACGTACAGGGCCACTGTGGGCATTGCCAGCCACGAATTAACCAGCCAGGAAGGGGCTGGGGCCAGGGGCCCCAGCAGCGTGTTCACCAGCCCGTTTCCCTGGAACAGGAACAGCCAGACACCCACGACGGCGACGCTCGCCGTCACGTAGGGGACGTAGTAGCTGAGGCGGAAGAAGGTCTTGAGCCGGGTCACGCGGTTCAGGGCGTTGGCCAGCAGCAGGGACAGGCCCACCGTGAGCGGGACGTTGATGATGAGGAAGACGCCGATGTTCAGGAAGGAGCGCTGGACCGCAGGGTCGGACAGGACGGTGATGTAGTTTTCGAACCCCACGAACGGCCGCTCCACCTTGACCCGTGGTGCGGTGAAGAAGAAATCGTGGAACGAAATGTAGACGGCGTAGCCGAGGGGAAACGCCAGGACAGCCAGGACGTAGATGACGTAGGGGGCGCTGAACAGCAGGCCCAGCGGCTGGGGGCCTAGGAAGTTCTTACGCTTCCTGGGCACCAGCCGCCGGTCCGCCGTTCCACCAGCCGGTGTCCCCGTGACGGGGTTCCCACTAGAAGAGCGGAGTGACATTGGGGGTCACCGCTACTTCTGGGCTACCAGTTGGTCGATCTTGTCCGCCGCGTCCTTGAACGCGGTGTCGATGCTTTCGTTCCCGAAGATCACGGCCTTGGCGTAGGCGGTGCGGAAGGTCTGCCAGACTTCAACCGAGTTGGAGACGTTGGGGACCTCCACGGTCCGCGCAGCCTGCTCGGCGAACTGGGTGTACGCCGGGTTCTTGGCGAAGTAGTCCGCGTAAACCGTGGGAAGGTCCTTGCGCATGGGCATCTGGCCGGTGTCGGTCAGCAGCTTGCCGTCCTGCTCCTCGCCGGTGGCGAACTTCAGGACCTCCCAAGCCGTGCCCTGGTTCTCGCACGCGGAGTACATGGCCACGTTCTTGGCGTCGGAGAAGGTTGAGGTATCAGTCTTTGCCGCGGCAGCGGGGACCGGGACCGCACCCCAGTTCACCTTGTCCTTATAGGCCGAAATGGCCCAGGGGCCGGCCAGGGACATGGCGGCCTTGCCCTCCAGGAAGGAGTCACCCTGGTAGACCTCCTTGGAGGCGAGGTTCTCCTTGTAGAGGGTCTCGAACATGGTGGCTACCTGCTTGCCCTGCTCGCTGTCGAACGTGGCTTTGCCGTCCGTCACCAGCGGAGTGCCATCTGAGTTGGCTGCGTAGAAGGAGTAGAAATCGAACCAGGCCTGGAAGAAGTCACTGGCCGGTGACGGCCAGATGGCAGTGGTGGCAGCACCTGAGGACACCAGGGTCCGGGCGGTGTCCAGCAGTTCCTGGTGGGTCCCCAGCTTCGGGTTCTCCGGATCCAGCCCTGCCTTGGCAAACGTGTCCTTGTTGTAGAAGAGGACGACGGGATTGGACTTCCAGGGCAGCTGGTACATTTTGCCGTCCGCGGACTTGTACTGGTCCGCCAGGTCACCGGAGCGGTCCTTGATGTACTGGAGCCCGTCCGGGAATTCATCCAGGGCCACCAGACCGCCCTGCTTCTGGAACTGGGGAACGGCCACAGGCGCGGTGTTGAAGACCAGGCAGGGAGCGTTGCCGGCGGTGATGGCGGCGCCGATGACCTCTTCGGAGCTCTTGCCGGCAGGGATTTCCTGAGCATCGATCTTCTCGTCCGGGTGCGCGGAGTTCCAGGATTCCACCATGGCCTTGCCCCACTTAACCTCGAACTCGTTGTTGGAGTACCAGATCTTGATGGGGCCCTTGGCCTCCGTGGCGGGGCCGGAGCCGCCGTCGCCGCCCCCTCCGCTGCCGCCGCAGGCAGCCAGGCCCGCGCCCATCACGGTCAGGGCGGCCACTGACAATATTCGCGTGGCTTTGGTAAAGCGCTTCATTGCGACTCCTTGGTACTGGTCCCGGTGGGGATCTGCTACGGGTTGGTGTGCTCTTTTGGTTGCTTGGTGGCTTGCTTGTTTGCTGGCTTGGTGGTTGTGGATGGGGCGGGGCCGGTGGAGGCGCGGACCAGCAGGGAAGGTGCCTGCAGGTCCGTATCCTGGCCGGAGTGCGTGCCGTTGAGCTGGTCCAGGAGGGCCTGCGCAGCAACTCTGCCCCAGCGCATGGGGTCAGTGGCGATAGTGGTGAGGGGCGGGTTGAGGTATTGGGTGAACTCTGCATTGTCGTAACCGGTGATGGACAGATCACCCGGAACGCTCAGGCCCTGGGACTGGGCGAAGGACTGGCCGGACGTCGCCATCAGGTCGTTCGCATAGACAATCGCGGTGGGGCGGTCCGGCCGGCGGAGCAGGTCCGCGGTGGCGGCCACTCCCCCGGGCGCCGTGAAATCCGCTTCCGCGAACAGATCCGCTGCGAGGCCGGCGGCGGCCATGGCCGCTTCCCAGGCCCGGCGGCGGCTGCGGCCGTGGATGTATTCCTGGGCGCCACCCACATGGCCGATCCGGACGTGCCCCAGGGCGAGCAGATGTTCGACGGCGGCCGTGATGCCGTCCGTGTCATCCATGGACACTGCCGGGAAGGGTGAGTCCGAATCCGGCCTGTTGAGCGTCACCGCCGGCAGCTTGAGCTCGCGCAGCAGGCCGATCCGGGAATCGTTGTGCCGCACATCGGTCAGGATCACGCCGTCCACGCGGCCGCCGTCGGCAAGTTTGCGGTAGGCCCGCTCCTCGGCGCCGGGCGCGGTGGCGACGCTCAGGACCAGCGTGTAATCATGCTCGGCGAGGGTGGTTTCGATGCCCGCGATAAAGGCCGGGAAGAAGGGGTCCGTGCCGAGGAGCTTCGGATCGCGGGCCACCACCAGGCCCAACGCGTAGGCCTTCGCGGAGGACAGGCCCTTGGCGCGAAGACTCGGCTTCCAGCCAAGTTCTTTGGCGACCTGCAGGATCCGGCCCCGGGTGGCATCGCTGACGCCGGGCTGGCCGTTGAGCGCATAAGAGACAGCACCTTTGCTGACGCCGGCCGCGTGGGCGACGTCGCTGATGGTTACTGCCATGATGTGGGGCCCTTCAGGTTTCGGGTCCCGTGACGCACGCCACTGAACCGGTTCAGTAGACTCTACTTAACCGGTTCAGCTGAGTGATGTCAAGAGCCTGGCTGACCTACAGATGCGAATCGCGTCACGCAGGGCACGCTTTTGGACCACGACGGCGGCGCCCGCCGTGTGATTCCGGGGGACCCCGCCGTCGGGCTTTCCAAAAGGGTGCTTGGCGTGACGCGGGTGAGAACCCCGCTCGGTGGTGGCTGGCCCGGGACTAGACCCAATGCCGTTTACTTAGGTTTCTTTGGTATTCGTTTGAGTGGCCAGTTGGACATCTTGCGTTTGACGGCGCGGGTGACAATGCGTTGTCGTCGGAGGGGCAG
>NZ_JBWZCI010000009.1:0-193108 GCF_059383495.1 Pseudarthrobacter sp. RHLT3-21 | reverse complement strand
AAGCGCAACGCCGACGACGTCATCACCCACCTCCGCGGACATCTTAAGCGCAACGCCGACGACGTCATCACCCACCTCCGCGGACATCTCAAGCGCAACGCCGACGACGACGTCACCCACCGCCACGGGCACCTCAAGCGCAACGCCGACGACGACGTCACCCACCTCCGCGGGCACCTCAAGCGCAACGCCGACGACGTCATCACCCACCTCCGCGGACATCTCAAGCGCAACGCCGACGACGACGTCACCCACGCCCACGGGCACCTCACCCACCCCCACGGGCACTTCGCCTGCGCCGACGACGAGCGCGTCCCCGTCCCCGACGCCCACTGTCTCCACGTCGCGGCCGTTCAGGCCTACCTCGCGCACGACGCCAACGCCGGCGCCAGCGGTGGAGCCATCAGCCACAACGAGTACCGGGTCCTCAGCGGAAACAGCGTCGCCCTCGCCTACAGCTACAGCTACAGCCACAACCACCGCCACGCATACAGATACCGCAACCGGATCCGAGACGGCGGGACCCTGACGGCAAACTCCCAGACTGCACCCATACCCTTGATGGTTGGCAACGAATCACCTGCATGACCAACCTTTCAAGGACGGCGCTGTGACAGACCTGTACACCATTCCCCTCACCCTCAACGACGGCACCGAATCCGATTTCGGACTGTTCAAGGGCAGCGTGGTGATGGTGGTGAACGTGGCGTCAAAGTGCGGGTTCACGCCTCAGTACGCGGGCCTTGAGACGGTTTACGAGAAGTTCCGGGACCGCGGCTTCGACGTGCTCGGAGTCCCGTGCAACCAATTCGCAGGCCAGGAGCCGGGCACCGACAGCGAGATCGCCGAGTTCTGCGAGCGGAATTTCGGTGTCACTTTCCCGCTGACGGCCAAGGCCAATGTGCGTGGCAAGGACCAGCATCCGCTCTATGCCGAGCTGACCAGGTTCAAAGCCGGTGTGCTGCCCGGACTGGTGAAATGGAACTTTGAGAAGTTCCTGGTCAACCGCAAGGGCGAAGTGGTGGCACGCTTCGCGCCCACCGTCGAACCGGACTCCGCCGAAGTCATCGATGCCATAGAAATGGCACTGGCCGAATTTGACGGACCGGCGGCGATCACGGAACTTTCCGGAGCGTAATTCTTAGTTTTTTCCAACTTGGCCGCAGCAATTTACCCACAGTTTGCCAATTGTCTGATTGGATAATAGTTACTGAAGGGTAGAAGGGAAACGCCGTTTCCCACCAACCACAGAGGCAGCAATGAAGCACATCGAGGCCGAACACCCCCGGCCACGCCACTTCCTTCTCCACCTGAGCGACCCCCACCTGTTGGGAGGTCCGGATCCCCTTCACGGCGCAGTTGACAGCGAAGCCAAGCTCATTCAGCTTTTTGAAGAGGTCAGGGCTTCCGGCGCGCGGCCCGAAGCCGTGATCTTCACGGGCGACCTCGCCGACCGGGGAGACCCTGAAGCCTACGCAAAGCTCCGGGCAATAGTTGATCCCGCCTGCGAAGACATGGGCGCCCAAGTCATCTGGGCCATGGGCAACCACGACAACCGCGCCAACTTCCGGACCGGGCTGCTGGACGAGCCGGCAAGCGATGCACCGGTGGACCGAAGCTACTTCATCAATGGCCTGCGCATCATCACCATGGACACCTCGGTCCCGGGTTACCACCACGGCGAGCTAAGCCCGTCACAGCTGGGGTGGCTCACCCGCCAGCTGGATACCCCGGCCCCCGACGGCACCATCCTGGCGCTCCACCATCCGCCGGTCCCGTCGGTCCTGGACCTTGCCGTGCTCGTGGAACTGCGGGATCAGGCAAGCCTGGCCTCCGTGGTCCGCAACTCCGACGTCCGGACCATTCTTGCCGGGCATCTGCACTACTCGACCACCGCCACCTTTGCGGGGATTCCTGTCTCCGTCGCCTCGGCCACGTGCTACACCCAGGACCTCAACGTCGCAGTCGGCGGTACCCGCGGCCGGGACGGCGGGCAGGCCTTTAACCTGGTGCACGTCTACGAGCACACCATTGTCCACTCCGTGGTTCCGCTGGGGAGCGCGGCCACCGTAGGGGAGCATGTCACCTCGGAAATGACTGCCGAGCGACTGGCCGCCGCGGGCGTCAGCATCCCTGACAACGCGAAAGCAGGAGGCGTCAGGAAGGTAGCCCTTCCGAACTACGCTATCTAGCCATGCATAGCCCGGCGGGCGGGAGCTCCCAACGTCAGCGAGACCAACGTCAGGGCTGCGAACGTCAGAGCTCCCAGGGCGCCTTGATGGGGTAGTACTTCTCCAGGAAGTCGGTCACAATCTCGGCGCGCTCGTCCGCGGGGACTTCGGGGAAGCTGCCGTCGTTGAGGCAGAAGAAGTCCATGTTCCGCTTGGCCAGCAGCTTGGGCAGGTAGTTCAGCCCGGCGCGGGCGGTGGTGTCCACGTAACGCACCTTGGCCGCGGTCTGGGTGACCGCACGGCCTGTGAGCAGGGCGTAGTAGTGGTAAAAGGAATTGGTGACCGAGATGTTGTCCGCGGCGCGGAACCTGCTGCCCGCCGTCTTCTGGAACTCCTCCGGGAACTCACGCTCCATCCTGGCCACAACGCTTCGCCGCAGCGGGGCGGCGGTGTGCTCAAGGTGCCGCGTGGTGATCCGACCGAAGCGGTTCCAGAGCAGCTTGCGGTTTACGCGGGCGGCGTTCTCGAAGCCACTGCGCTCGGCATCGTTGTCGCCCAGTCCGATCCGGGTCTCGGCCTCGATGAACTTGGTGACGCCACCCGGTGTGAAGAACATGTCCGGGCCCACAGGCCGGCCGAAGAACATATCGTCATTCGAGTAAAGAAAATGCTCGGACAGGCCCTCGATGTTATGGAGCTGGCATTCCACTGCCTGTGAGTTGTGGGTGGGCAGCACTGTGGGGTCGGCGAAAAATTCCTTGCTGCGGACAATGGTCACCGATGGGTGCTCGGCGAGCCACTCCGGGGCGGGGGAGTCCGTGGCGATAAAGATACGGCGGATCCAGGGCGCAAACATGTACACCGAGCGCAGGGCGTACTTGAGTTCGTTGATCTGCCGGAAGCGGGCTTCATTGTCGTCGCCTTCGCCGAGAATCACGCCCTTCTGCTGGGCACGGCGGGCCGCGATGTAATCGGGCGAGCTGCCATCAACCCAGGAGAAGACCAGATCGATGTCGAAGCTGATGTCGCTGGCGTGGTCGGCGAACATGTTCTCGATGGTGGGCCAGGTGTGACCGTACCGTTCAACCGTCCCGCGGACAGCGTCCTGGGACTGCATGGTGCGCCGGGTCAGGGAGTTTTCGATCGGAAGGATCAGCTGATCGCCCTCAAAGCTCCAAAGCTCAATCTGGACGCCGGCGGAGGAACCGAACTCGAAACCGCCGTCGGGCTCAACCCGCGGACGGTAGAGGCGGAAGATGCGGGCCTGACGGTTGGGGGAGAGATCCCCGTCAGCCACCAGCACGGAGGACTTCTTTTTGGCGTCCACGGTCATGGAGTAGACGGGCTCGTTGCGGCAGGCCTCCACCAAGGCGGCCCGCAGCTTCTTGCGGTCTTTCCAGTCCAGGGCGATGACCGGGCGGTCGTTGTTGCCCCGGACCAACAGGTAGTCCAGGCCTTCGCCCGCGAGGACACCACGCAGGAACAACAGGTCCTCAACCATGGCCTGATACGGCGTCCGGTTGTGGTTGATCAGGGCGTACCTGCCCTTATGCCGGACGACGTCCGGCCGGTGCTTGAGTCGCGCCTCAGCCGCCGGAGATGTGACCTCGGCGTGGGTGCGTGGTTCTACGGACGCCTGGCCGCCGTAGTAGATCTCGTCCTGGACAGGTGCTTCTGTAATGGTTGTCTCCGTCGCGGGTAAATGGTAAGCGTTCTTATCTGAATAATAGCGGCACCGCCAAAACGGCAGGCCTCAAACGGGCGGCTGCCGGCCGGGGACGGGCTCAGCTGACCATTGCCTCCCGCCAGCTGCGCAGGAAAGCTCCGCCGGCGTCGTCGTGAATGACATCTTCCCCAAGCCCCAGATCGGTGGCCGTCAGCACGTCATAGGGTTTGACCGGAACGCCGTCCGCCGGGCGGACATCAACGTGCTTCACGGGATGGTCATTGTGGTGCAGCCAGTCCGCCATCGCGTAGTCCGTGCGGGAATCACCCACGGTCCGCCACGCCTGTGGCGTGATGCCTTGCGCCGCCAGCAACTCCACGGCGCGGCTGGCGCCGAGGTCCTTGCCCAGCCGCACGGACTCAATATCGGTGGAAATGATGGTGGGGTCCACGCGGTAGTCCACCTCGTCGTCGGAATTCGGTGCGTGGTGCTCCAGCCGGACCACGCCCATGCCGTGGCGGGTCATCAGGTCCATGGCGTCGGAATCGAAAAGCTTCTGTTCGGCCAGGTAATCGGCGGACGGCACTTCGATGTGCTGCTCAACGGAGACCATGGCGCGCTTGGTCTCGTCAAAAAACATGTGCCTGGAGTAGTCCTCGGCCACGAGCCTGCGGACGTCATCGCCGTAGGCCTTGGGCACGGCAAGTTCGTGATCAACGTGGATGGGGCCGGCCCCGGCAGCGGTGTAGCTGAACCACACGGCACCCTTCTCGCAAATGGCGTGGATGACCGTCCCGGCGGGAATACCGGCGGCGATCATCGGCCCCATGACCTGCTCCCGGATGAAGGCATCGGAGCGGCCGGTATTGAAAACGACCGGAATCCCGGCGGTGGCCAGTGCCACGAGATCCGCAATGATGCCCGGTTTCACGTCACGGGTCACGGGGCTGGCCACGGGTCCGTCAACGTCGAGCAGGAGGGCGAGCGGCGGGGTGGACGGCAGGCGGACGCCGGGCGTGGTGCCGGCAGGGAATTCGGGTGCAGTCATGGCTCCATTGTGTCAGCCGGGACCATCGGTTCCTTTGCCGCGCCGCAATGTCCGCGGCATGAGACACATGGTCACTGTTTGGCTACAACCTTGGGAAGCTGCGGGCCGGACACTTCTCTTGGGCCGCCAAGGTGCCTAGGGTGGCATGGTGATCTTCAAAGCTGTGGGCGAGGGACGCCCGTATCCCGACCATGGTTTCAACACGCCCAAACAGTGGGCGTCGCTGCCGCCGCGCCCTGTCCGCCTCGACGAATTGGTGACCACCAAACGGACACTGGACCTCGAAGCGCTCCTGGCCGAAGACTCCACCTTTTTCGGTGACCTTTTCCCCCATGTGGTGCAGTACCAGGGAACCCTTTACCTGGAGGACGGCCTGCACCGCGCCGTCCGGACAGCCCTGCACCAGCGGACCGCCATCCACGCCCGCGTGCTGGTCATAGATGGCTAGGAAACCCAAGGACGCCAGCGTCCTGCACGGCCACCACGTTGTCACCGGTCCCGAACTGCGGGCCACCTTTGAGGCTGCCGGCGACCCCGACAATCCGGTGCGGTTGCGCCGCCGCGTGGTGCATGGCGTGGTCCTGGTTTTGCTGCTGGGCCTCATTGCCGGCGCCATCATCGTTGCGGTGGCCATCATGAACGGACAACTGAAGCTTCCGACGACGGCAGGCAGCGATGAGCCCCGGACCACCTGTCCCGGGGCCACCTTTGACTACACTCCCAACGACAAAATCAACCTCAACGTCTACAACTCCACCAGCCGCCCCGGGCTAGCCCGCTCTGTGGCAGACGAGTTGCTGGTCCGGAAGTTTGTGGTGGGGGCCGTGGCCAACACGGAGGCCGGGTTCCGCGGCGTGGCTGCGGTGGTCTCCGGGGCTGCCGGGCAGTCTGCCGCCTTCAGCGTCCAGCGGAACCTGCCGGGCTCCGACTACTTCCAGGATGGCCGGCCGGACGCCAGCGTTGACGTCATTCTTTCCAACGATTACCGGGAGCTCGCCGCCGTGGACCGCGTGGACCAGACACCAGGGACGCTCAGTTGCCCGCGTGAAAGCCGGAGGATCGCTGACGATGCCAAGTGGCCGGTTATTCCGACGGCCGGCCCCACACCCTAGGCCCCCACACCCTGGGCCCCCACACCCTGGCTAACGCGCAGGGGTGCGCCGTCGTCGTCGAACCTTGCCCCGGCGCCCAGCTGGATGAACCGCACCGTCCGCGCGATCCGGGCTTCAAGTTCCGCGGGCTCGATGCTGCCGCGTGCGGCGCTGGAGGAGAGCGTGCCGTGGATGAGCTGCGCCTGCTGGCCAATGTCCGCTTGCGGCAGGTAGCCCTGCGCCATGCCGTCCCTGAGGATTCCCTGCAGCAGGACGCTGAGTTCACCGACGTGATCGGCGAGTTTGGCAAAGGACGACGGCGACAGGACCGCCGCCATCGCCGGTCCGGGCGGGAGGTGGCGGCGACTGAGGTCCTCCACCTGGGTGCGCACGTACAGGGCCAGCCGTTCGACGGGGTTCTGGAGCGTGCTCAGTGACTCCCGGAGTTCGGCGAGGAATCGCTCGGTCTCATCCAGGGCATAGGAGATCAGGAGCTCTTCGATGTCCGCGTAATAGTTATAGACCGCGGTGCGTCCCACCCCGGCATGCCGGGCGACGTCCGTCATGGTCAGCCCGGGTAGGCCATGCGTGAACAGGAGTTCGCCGAAGGCTGTCAGGACCCGGCGTTGCGTCTCGGCGCGTTGCGCGGCGTTGTTGGCCGCCGAAATCCTAGGCATGCAGACACTTTATCGCGATGTGTCAGTAAACCTGGAGTTTTTGTCCAGATAATCACGCCAAAGACATGATTTGGGTGGATTATCTGGACAAAAACTCATCGGGCGGGGGTTGGATTGGGCGGGGTTAGACTGCGCAGCCATCCGGGCCGCAGGCCTCGCCGTCCGCCGTATTGACCAGCACCAGCGGGTGGGATTCCTGCCAGGCCTGGTCGAGCGCCGCCGTGAAGGTCTCGGCAGGCTGGGCGCCGGAGAGGCCGAACTTGCGGTCGATCACGAAGAACGGGACGCCGGTGATGCCCAGGGCGCGGGCTTCCTCGAAGTCGAAGCGGACGTCGTCGGCGTATTTGTCCGTGGTGAAGAGTTCGGCGACTTCAGCAGTGTTGAGGCCCAGATCCTGGCCCAGGGCGGTGAGGTACTCGGCGCTGCCGATGTCCTTGCCGTGCTCGAAGTGGTCGCTCAGCAGGCGTTCCTTGGCGGCATCCTGCAGTCCGTGCTGGGCTGCCAGGTGGATCAGGCGGTGGGCGGTGAAGCTGTTGGCCACCACCACCTGGTCGAACCGGTAGTCCAGGCCCTCGCCCTTTGCCTGCTCGGTGACGTGGTTAAACATCTGTGAGACCTGTGCCGGGGCCATGCCCTTGCGCGTGCTCAGGTAGTCCAGTTCGGTGCCGTCATAGTGCTCCGGGAGGGTGGGGTCCAACTGGTAGCTGCGCCACTTCACCTCCACAGCGTCGCGGTGCGGGAACTCGGCCAGGGCGGCCTCGAACCGGCGCTTGCCGATGTAGCACCACGGACACGCGACGTCTGACCAGATCTCAATCTTCATGCTTGCCACAACTGCGGATGTCCCGGGGCCATTCCCCGGCGCGGTGTCAGATTAGTCACCATTGAGGGTGTGGTGCAGTGTCGGGTCAAACGGCTCGCTCCAGGACGAAGTCGTGCTCCACAGTGGTTCCCAGCCGGAAGGACTTGCTGCCCACCTTGCGGAAACCGGACTTTTCGTAGAAACGGATGGCCCGCGCGTTCTGGCTGTTGACGCCGAGCCACACCCCCGCCGCGCCCGCTTCGGCGGCAGCCTCCAGGCTGGCGTGCATCAGTTCGGCGGCGGCACCCAGGCCGTGATGTTCGGGGTGGACATAGCATTTGCTGAGCTCCATGGAAGGCAGCACCTTCAGGGAGGACGCCACATCCGGATCCTCCGCTGGCCGGTTGACGAGCAGGCTGTAGCCGCGGAGGGCGCCGTCGGCGTCGATCACCAGGATGGTGACATCAGGATCCGCCAGGTTCTCCCGGAAGTGCCTTTCGCTGAGCGTGTTGGCCACGTGCGTGGCAATGTCCTCCGGTGACGACGACGGCGGGCAGGCCAGCGGGAAGGTGACGGCCGCCAGTTCGGCGAGCGGGCCGGCGTCGTCCGTTGTTGCCTTTCGGATGGTGTGGGTCATGCAGGGATTCTACGTGCGCTTCCTCCGAGTTTTTGTCCAGATAACGTCCCCAAAAGGCGCTTTTGCTCTCGTTATCTGGACAAAAACTCCTAGGGCTTGGAGCTGAAGGCGGCGTCGAAGGAGGTCTTCGACGGCGGGAAGTCGAACTTCTTTAGCGCTGCGAGGGCTTCCGGTGCGCCGTGGGGCCGGTCCATGCCGGCGTCTTCCCATTCGATGGAGATGGGGCCGTTGTAGCCGATCGCGGTGAGGGCGCGGAAGGAGGATTCCCAGGGGACGTCGCCGCGGCCGGCGGAGACGAAGTCCCAGCCCCGGCGGGGGTCGCCCCAGGCCAGGTGGGAGCCCAGGACGGTGTTCCGGCCGGTGGGGCGGAGCTTCGTGTCCTTGCAATCGACGTGGTAGATCCGGTCCTTGAAGTCCCAGATGAACGAGACGGGGTCGATGCCCTGCCACATGAAGTGGGACGGGTCCCAGTTCAGGCCGAACGCTTCGCGGTGGCCGATCGCTTCGAGGGTGCGGACGGTGGTCCAGTAGTCGTAGGCGATTTCGGAGGGGTGGACTTCGTGGGCGAAGCGGACGCCGCATTCGTCGAAGACGTCCAGGATGGGGTTCCAGCGGTCGGCGAAGTCCTGGTAGCCGGCCTCGATCACGGCGGCGGGGACGGGCGGGAACATGGCGACGTATTGCCAGATGGAGGAGCCGGTGAAGCCGACGACGGTGTCCACGCCGAGGGCCTTGGCCAGCCTGGCGGTGTGTTTCATTTCCTCGGCGGCGCGTTGGCGGACGCCTTCGGGATCGCCGTCGCCCCAGACCTTCGCGCCGACGATCGCTTCGTGGCGGAAGTCGATGGGGTCGTCGCACACGGCCTGGCCCTTGAGGTGGTTGGAGATGGCCCAGACCTTGAGGTTGTACTTGTCCAGGACGGCGAGTTTGGCTTCGACGTAGCCGGGTTCGTCCCAGCGCCAGGCGTCCAGGTGGTCCCCGGACACGGCGATTTCCAGGCCGTCGTAGCCCCAGCCGGAGGCCAGTTTGGCGACTTCCTCGAACGGGAGGTCGGCCCACTGGCCGGTGAACAGGGTGTAGGGGCGGGGCATGTCAGGCTCCTTCAGAAGCTGCGGTCAGGGCTGTCGGCGGGCCGACCGGGGTGCCGGCCAGCTGGATGATGGAACTTTTCGCGGCGGCGGATTCTTCCACCGCATTCAGGATGCGCTGGACGGTGAGGCCGTCCTCGAACGACGGCGACGGCTCGGTCCCGGCGTCGATCGCCAACAGGAAATCGCGGACCTCGTGCGTGAACGTGTGCTCCCAGCCGATGATGTGGCCCTGCGGCCACCATGCTGCAAGGTACGGATGCTCTGGTTCATTGACCTGAATCCGGCGAAAGCCCTGCTCGCGGACGGGCACGGTGGCGTCCAGGAAACCCAGTTCGTTCAGGTTCTCCAGATCGAAAAGGATGGCGCCCTTTTCCCCGTAGATCTCCAGTTTCAGCGAGTTCTTCCGGCCGGTGGCTACCCGGGAGACCTCCACCGAGGCAATTGCTCCGGAGGAGAGGGACAGCGTTGCCCAAGCGGCGTCGTCGACCGTTACTTCCTCCAGTCCGGCAGCTCCGGGGCGCTGCGTAGTGAACGTGTGCGTCCGGCCGGACACTTCGGTGACTTGGTCCCCGAGCAGGAACAGCACCTGGTCGATCGCGTGGGAGGCGATGTCCCCGAGCGCTCCCGAGCCCGCGGTCTCCTTTTTGAGCCGCCACGTCATGGGTGCGCTGTCATCAGCGAGCCAGTCCTGGAAGTAGGCGGCACGGACGTGCCGGACGGTGCCCAGCCTGCCCTCCGCAATCAGCTCCTTCGCGAGGGCCAGGGCCGGGACGCGCCGGTAGTTGAACCCCACCATGGACTGCACTCCTGCTGACCGGGCAGCCTGCGCTGCTGCCGTCATGGCCTCAGCCAGGGTGTTGGCCAGCGGCTTCTCCAGCAGCACGTGCTTGCCCGCCTCGAGGGCGGCGATCGCGATCTCGGCGTGCAGCCAGCCCGGGGCGCAAATGTCAACGATGTCGATGTCATCGCGTTCGATGACCGTCCGCCAGTCGGTGGACGTTTCAGCCCAGCCGTACTTCCCGGCGGCCTCGGCAACCCCGGCGGCGTCCCGGCCCACCAGGACCTTCTGCTCAAACGCCGGGACATCGAAGTAGCTGGCGACGTTCCGCCACGCGTTCGAGTGGGCTTTGCCCATGAACGCATAACCGATCATCGCCACACCCAGTTTTTTGAGTTGCGGGCGCGGATTGTTCGCTGGTTCGTGTGAAGTCATGGTGGGTTCCTAGAGGGTAGCGGCTTCCGGCGCCCAGTCCTCAGGGAGGGCTGGGGATGCCGGAGCAGAGCTTTCGACGTCCACGAAAGTTCCGGATTCCATGGATTCGGTGATTGAGACCATAGAATCCAGGACGTGGTAGGCCAGGTCGCCGGTGGCGCGGTGCGGCACCCCGGCGCGGATGGAGCGCGCCATGTCCAGGACGCCCATGCCACGGCCGTTGGCGGGTCCCGTGGCCGGGACGGTGGTCCAGTCCTCGTCACCGGCACGCCAAAGGCGGATGTCGCCGTCGAAATAGTTGGGGTCCGGCAGGGACAGCGTGGCTTCCGTGCCAGTGATTTCCACGAAGCCCATCCTCACGCGGGGGGATTCGAAGGAGAAGACGCTGTGCGAGGACGCCCCGCTCTCGAACTGCGCCATGGCGGACACATGCGTGGGCACTTCGACGGTGAACTCCTCGCCGGCCTTGGGCCCTGAACCAATGACCCGGAATTCCTTGGCCTTGGAGCCGACGGCGGCCACCTTGCGGATGGAGCCGAACGCCTGGATCAAGGTGGTGAGGTAGTACGGGCCCATGTCGAAGAGCGGGCCCGCGCCGTGCTGGAAAAGGAAAGCCGGGTTGGGGTGCCAGGATTCCGGACCGGGAGTCTGGAACGTGGTCATGGCGGTCAATGGCGTGCCGATGTCGCCGCGTTCGATCAGCCGGCGTGCGGTCTGCAGGCCGGCACCGAGGAACGTGTCCGGGGCGCAGCCGAGGCGGATCCCGGCGGCATCGGCTGTTTTGAGCAGGGCAAGCCCGGAGGCGCGGTCCAGGGAGAAGGGCTTCTCGGTCCAGACGTGCTTGCCGGCATTGACGGCGGCGGTGGCCACCTCCACGTGCGCCGCCGGGATGGTCAGGTTCACGATGATTTCCACGTCCGGATGGTTCAGTGCCGCGTCAACGCCGCCCCACTCCGCGATGCCGTATTCCTTGGCGCGGGCCTCGGCGGTCTCCTCAAAGAGGTCGGCGATGACGAGGACTTTCAGGTCCGGGAAGACGGTGAGGTTATCCAGGTACTGCTTGCTGATGTTCCCGGCGCCGATGACGGCAACTCCCACCGGGCCGCGGCGGGTCGATGCTGTGTGGCTCATGCGCGTGCTCCGGACGTGCCGGTGGCCTGTGCGGCATTGAGGTAGGCGAGGCTCTCGGCGATACCTTCGAAGATGTCCCCGGCGTAATCATCAAACTCCACCACGCCCACCTCGAGGGACCTGGCGGCGGCGATGACGTCCAGAACAGCGACCTTGCCTTGGCCCGCCGGCTGCTGCGCCTTGGTGTCGGTGTTCAGCGGTCCGACCTTGATGTGGATGAACTTCACCCGGTCGCCGAGCCGCTCCAGCACCGCTACGGGATCCTGGCCGCCCACGGCAACCCAGTAAGTGTCCACCTCGAGAACAACTTCGGGGTCCAAAAGGTCAGCGAAATACTCCAGGGCCGTACGCCCCTCGATAGTGGACTCCAGCTCCCATGCATGGTTGTGGTAGCCCACGCGGATGCCGTATTCGGCGCCCTTCCTGGCTGCGGCGTTGAGGCCGGCCGCGGTGGCCTGGATGTCTTCGGCGGACTGCCAGCGTTCGGCCGGGATGAACGGGTCGATGACGGTGGTGATGCCCAGCTCCCTGGCCGCGGCGAAAATCTCATCCTGGTCCTGGCTCAGCAGCGGTGCATGCCCGGACGGCGCCGTCAGGCCGTTCTCCTTCAGTGCAGCCCCGAGTTCTGCGGCCGATGCCACGAAGTTGTACGGCTCAACCTTCGTGAAGCCGATCTCCGCGACCTTACGGATAGTGCCGGAAAGGTCCTCCTGGATCTGGTTCCGGAGTGTGTAGAGCTGGATCGAGTAGTTCATTGGTTCTCCTGATTGCAGACGAATCCACGTTGACGGGGTGCTGCCGTACTGAGGGCGATGCCACTTCCACTAAAGCTAGAATGACTTTTGCCGATCGTCAAGCAAAAGTTGCTCGAATGCCGAGATTCTTTATTCCGCGTGACAGGCAGAAGTTACATGTGTTATTCATGATCCATGAGCCTCAGCCCCGGAACCGAGCACGCCGCCCCAGACCACGGCGTCAGCCTGGCGCGCGCCGGCGACCTCTTCCAGCTCCTGCGGGACGGCAAGGCGCGGACGCGGGCAGAGCTGGCCCTGACCACCGGACTGGCGCGTTCCACAGTCGCCGCTCGCATCGACGCCCTGATCGCCTCCGGCCTGGTGGGCGCGGCGGGTGAGGCGAACTCCAGCGGCGGCAGGCCGCCGTCGCGCTTTGCCTTCAACCCGGCGGCACGCGCCGTCCTGGCCGTCGACGTCGGAGCCACCCACGTGATTGTTGCCGTCACCGATCTCAGCGGCCGGGTCCTGGCGGGGCAGCGGCTGGCCCAGGATGTTGCTGCCGGCCCCGAGGCGGTGCTTGGCCGGGTGATCAAGGAGGGCCTGGCGCTGCTGAAACAGGCTGGGCGGGACCCTCGCGATCTCGCCGGCATCGGGATCGGCCTGCCGGGGCCCGTAGAGCACGCCACCGGAAAGCCCGTCAAGCCGCCCATCATGCCGGGGTGGGACGGGTTCGACGTCGTCTCTTACGTTCAGCGCTCGCTGGCAGTGCCGGTGCTGGTGGACAACGACGTGAACATCATGGCGCTGGGGGAGCGGTCGGCGCACTGGCCGGACCACGGGAATTTCCTGTTCATCAAGGTTGCCACCGGCATTGGGTCCGGAATCATCAGCAACGGTGAGCTGCAGCGCGGCGCCAACGGCACTGCGGGCGATCTGGGCCACGTACGCGTGCCGCGCGGCGATGACGTGCTGTGCCGGTGCGGAAACTACGGCTGCCTGGAGGCGCTCGCGTCCGGACCGGCTTTGGCGGCTGAACTTGAGCGGCAGGGTGTGCCGGCGCGCAAGGGCAGCGACGTGCTGCGGCTGGTCGGCGAGGGCAATCCGCAGGCCATCCACGCCCTGCGCCAGGCCGGCCGGGATGTGGGCGATGTGCTGGCCACCGTGGTCAACCTGCTGAACCCCTCCGTCATCGTCATCGGCGGGAGCCTGGGCCAGGCAGGCGAGCACCTGATGGCCGGCGTCCGCGAAGTGGTCTATCGGCGGTCCTTGCCGCTGGCAACCAGCCACCTGCGGATCGCTCTTTCTGTTGCCGGGGACCAGTCGGCGATTCTTGGTGCGAGCCAGATGGTCACGCAACACGTACTGTCGCCGGCAGCCATTGAGGCGACGCTCCAGGCGGCCGGCTAGGCTTTAGCCCGAAATCACGCGGACCGGTGTTCCCTCCAGCCAGGCCTTGACGTCCTCGAACGCGCCACCATAGAACTGCCGGTAGCTCTCTGCCGTCACGTAGCCGAGGTGGGGGGACAGGACTGTGTTGGGGGCGCTGAGCAGCGGGTGGCCCGCGGGAAGTGGTTCCTGGTCAAAAACGTCCAGGGCCGCGCCCCGGATCCAGCCCTCGTTCAGGGCCCGCACCAGGGAATCCTGGTTCACCAGCGGACCCCGCGAGGTGTTCACCAGGATGCCTTCCGGCCCCAGGAGCCGCAGTTCCTGCTCACCCACAATGTCCTCTGAACGGGGAGACAGCCGCAGGTGGAGGGAGACGACGTCGGAATTCCTGAAGAGGTCCTCCTTGCTGACCTTCTGGACCCCGGCCTCGGCGGCGGCCTCAGCGGTGAGATTCTGGCTCCAGGCGAGCACCTCCATGCCGAAGGCCTGCCCGTACGCCGCGATCCGCCGCCCGATCTTGCCCAGGCCCACGATGCCCAGGGTCTTGCCGGACAGCTCCATGCCCACCGAGGTCTGCCAGGTGCCGGCCCGCAGCGAGTTCTCCTCGGCCGGGAGGTTGCGGGCGATCGCGAGTAGCAAGGCCCAGGTCAGTTCGGGCGCGGCGGTGAGTGACCCCGGGGTGCCGCACACGGTAATGCCGAGTTCCGTTGCTGCGGCCACATCGATGGCGGCGTTGGCCATTCCGGTGGTCACCAGCAGCTTCAGCCCCGGGAGCCGTTCCAGCACGGTGCGGGGGAAAGTGGTCCGCTCCCGCATCGCAATGACGATCTCGTAGTTGGCGAGCGCCGCTGCCAGGGCGTCATCGGACTGGAAGGGCTCGCGGAAGACGGACGTTGCGATGCCGTCCTGTTCCAGGGAGGCCCAGTCGGCGAAGCCATGCGCCACGTCCTGGTAGTCGTCGAGGATGGCAAGCCGTTGCTGCATGTCTGTTCCTTCGTCCGAGGGTGCGGCCGTCCGAGGGTGCGGCTTAATATCCCGCACGTTGGGGCCGGCTGGTGTGAGCTTCATCGTATGCCAGGGCGCCATGACGCAGCGGGGGCGTCCGGGGCAATGCGCCGTGATAGCAATGGAAGTGATGAAATCCTATTTAGCCACCGCGGAATCCTCATGAGCGGACAGTTCCTGGCCAAAGTTCCCAAGGGCTGGATCCTGCTCGCCTGCATCGGACTGCTGGCGCTGAACCTCCGTGGGCCCTTCGTCGCGGTTGCCCCGGTGGTTGACCTGATGCAGGCCGACCTCGGATTTACCCCCGTGATGTTGGGCCTGCTGACCAGCATCCCGGTGCTGTGCTTCGCGCTCGCGGCATCGCTGGCGTCATTGACCACAAGGAAACTCGGCGCGGAGTTCGCCGTTTCCCTCACCATCCTTGGCGTCCTGGCAGGGGTGATTGTGCGCTCGGCGGGCGGCCCGGGACCGGTGGTGGTGGGTACGGTGATGATCGGCCTGGCCATCACGGTGGGCAACATCGCGGTGCCGTTGATTATCCGCCGCGACTTCTCCCCGTTGCGCCAAGGGACCGCCATGGGTGTGTACACCGCGGCTCTGAACATCGGCTCGTTCCTGACATCGATGGTCACGGCGCCCCTTGCCGAGCTGGCCGGTTGGCGGGTGGCCCTGGTGTCCGTGGGCATCCTGGCCGTGATTGCCATCATCTTCTGGACCCTCGCCGTGGGCGCACGCACCGCGTTTGTGCCCTCCCGCACCGTGGTGACCGGCGGGCAGGAACACCCGGCCGTCAAGGGTTCCGGCTGGATTACCGCCGGGCTGACCGCAGGCTTCGCCGGGCAGGCTTTTTCCTATTACGCGGTGACAGCGTGGCTGCCGAGCTACCTCAACGACGAGCTTGGAATGTCCGCCTCGGAGGCCGGCGCAGGTTCATCGCTGTTCCAGATCTTCGCCATTGTTGGCGGCCTGGGAGTGCCGTTCGCGGCCAAGTATTTCAGTACGACGACGACGGCAGTCACCGTGGGATTGTTATGGACGACCGTGCCGGCCGGGCTGCTGCTGGCGCCGGAGCTGTGGTGGCTGTGGTCCACGGCCGGCGGCATCGCGCAGGGCGGCGGGATCACGCTGATCTTCATCGCCATCATCAAACTGGCCAGGGACCAGGCGTCCGCGGGCCGGATGTCCGCCACCGTCCAGGGGCTCGGTTACTGCTTCGGTGCGGTGGCCCCGCCACTGGTGGGGTTCGTGCACGACACCTCGGGTTCCTGGACCCCGGCGCTACTGGTGATCCTGGGGTCCGTGTTGATGTTCTTCGTCTGCACAGCCCTGGCCGTGCGGCTGGTGCCGAAAGGACGCTGACGCGTTCCGCCGTCGTACGTTCTCCTACTTCCACCCGCCCCACCCGCACGCAGTCCACCCCGCCCACAACAACAGCGCGAACCGGCAGCTAATACCCTCAAACCTGGGTTTTGGGGTCATTAGCTGCCGGTTCGCGCTGTGTTGATGGTGTTCCGTCGCCGGGCCGGCGCCCCGGATCTCGGGGGTGCCTGTTGCGAAGGGCGTGCCTGCCCGGCGGACGGAAATCTATTCAGTAGCCTGCTGCAGCCTAGGCCGCGGCGAGCTCCTCTTTGGTTGCCTTTTCGCGGGCTTCGGTGAGGTAGCGGGCGTAGGCGGGGAGGGTCAGGAAGGACGGGAAGTCCTGGCTGAGGGTGACTTCCTCGAAGATGTCGCGGGAGTCTTCGAAGCGGTCGCCGTCGAAGCGTTCCAGGCGTGCGAACTCTTCGTCGAGTAGTTCCTCGATCCACTGGTGGGTGATGATTTCGCCGCGGTCGGTGATGGCGCTGGCGAACATCCACTGCCAGATCTGGGAGCGGGAGATTTCCGCGGTGGCGGCGTCTTCCATGAGGTTGTGGATGGCGACGGCGCCGTTCCCGCGGAGCCAGGACTCGATGTAGCGGATGCCGACCTCGATGTTGTTCCGGATGCCCTGCTCGGTGATGGTGCCTTCGGTGGCGGCCACGTTGATGAGGGCACGGTCATCGGGGATGACGTCCTCGCGGGTGCGGTCCAGCTGGTTGGGACGCTCGCCGAGGGTGGCGTCGAACACTTCGCGGCAGACCGGCACGAGGTCCGGGTGGGCCACCCAGGAGCCGTCGAAGCCGTCGTTGGCCTCGCGGGTCTTGTCGGCACGGACCTTCTCGAACGCGTTGGTGTTGGCGGCTTCGTCCTTGCGGTTGGGGACGGCAGCGGCCATGCCGCCGATGGCCATGGCGCCGCGCTTGTGGCAGGCACGGACCAGCTGTTCGGTGTAGGCGCGCATGAACGGCTGCGTCATGGTCACCTGGGCGCGGTCCGGCAGGACGAACCGGGGGCCGCGGGTACGGAAGTTCTTGATCAGGGAGAAGATGTAGTCCCAGCGGCCGGCGTTCAGGCCTGAGGCGTGATCACGCAGTTCGTAGAGGATCTCCTCCATTTCGAACGCCGCGGTGATCGTCTCGATCAGCACGGTGGCGCGGATGGTGCCCTGCGGGATGCCCAGCAGGTCCTGGGCGAGAACGAAGATGTCATTCCACAGCCGTGCCTCGAGGTGGTTCTCGATCTTGGGCAGGTAGAAGTACGGGCCCTTGCCCTGGGCCAGGAGGCGGCGGGCGTTGTGGAAGAAGAACAGGCCGAAGTCCACGATGCCGCCGGCCACGGGGGCGCCGTCGATGATCATGTGCTTCTCGGGCAGGTGCCAGCCGCGGGGGCGCACCACGATCGTGGGCAGCTCCCCGGCCGGGCGGAGCTTGTATTCCTTGCCCTCAGGACTCGTGAAGTCGATCCGGCGTTCCAGCGCATCGGTGAGGTTCAGCTGGCCCTTGATGACGTTCCGCCACGTGGGGGTGGAGGAGTCCTCCATGTCGGCGAGCCAGACCTTCGCGCCGGAGTTCAGCGCGTTGATGGTCATTTTCTTGTCCACCGGTCCGGTGATCTCCACCCGGCGGTCCTCCAGGCCCGGGGCCGGGGGAGCGACCCGCCACGACGGGTCGTTGCGGATGTCCTCGGTTTCGCGGAGGAACCTCGGATCCTGGCCGGCGGCGATCTCGGCCCGGCGGGTACGGCGTGCCTGCAGCAGTTCCTGCCGACGCTCAGCAGTGGCCCGGTGTAGCTTGGCGACAAACTCCAGTGCATCCGGAGTAAGAACCTCGTCCTGCCGGCAAATGGGCTGCGCGGTCAAAGTGATCCCGTTGATGGTGAAGCTGTCAGTGAAGGTGTTCATTTCAATTGCTCCTGGTGCTGTGCCCAAACTGGGTAGCAGTAAGTGTCGTTTTGAGCCTCCAAAACGACACTTACTGCTACTTACTTGGGGGAGGGGGCCACGGCCGCCGGGTTCCCTCGCGAGCTTGCGAGTGGAGGGGGCGGCTGGGGATTAGTGGAACTGGCCTTCTTCGGTGGATCCCACCAGTGCCAGGGTTGATGCGTTCGGGTTGAGCGCAGTTGCAATGTCGTCGAAGTAGCCGGTGCCGACTTCGCGCTGGTGCTTGGTCGCGGTGTAGCCGCGGGACTCGGAGGCGAATTCCTTTTCCTGGAGCTCGACGTAGGCGCTCATGCCTTCACGGGCGTAACCGTGGGCGAGATCGAACATCGAGTAGTTCAGGGCGTGGAAGCCGGCCAGGGTGATGAACTGGAACGTGAAGCCCATGGCGCCGAGTTCACGCTGGAACTTGGCGATGGTGGCGTCGTCCAGGTGCTTGCGCCAGTTGAACGACGGCGAGCAGTTGTAGGAGAGCATCTGGTCCGGGAAGTCAGCCTTGACGGCCTCGGCGAACTTGCGAGCCAGCTCAAGGTCCGGGGTGCCCGTCTCCATCCAGATGAGGTCAGAGTACGGGGCATAGGCCTTGGCGCGGGCGATGCAGGGTTCGATGCCGTTGCGGACCTTGTAGAAGCCTTCCGGGGTGCGTTCGCCGGTGACGAATTCCTTGTCGCGGGGATCGACGTCGGAGGTGATCAGGGTGGCGGCCTCGGCGTCGGTGCGGGCGATGACCACCGAGGGGGTGCCGGCGACGTCGGCGGCCAGGCGTGCGGCGTTCAGGGTGCGGACGTGCTGCTGGGTGGGGATGAGCACCTTGCCGCCGAGGTGGCCGCACTTCTTTTCGGAGGCGAGCTGGTCTTCCCAGTGCACACCTGACGCGCCGGCCTGGATCATGGATTTCATGAGCTCGTAGGCGTTCAGCGGGCCGCCGAATCCGGCCTCGGCGTCGGCAACGATCGGCACCATCCAGTCCTCGACGGTCTGGATGCCTTCGGAGAATTCGATCTGGTCGGCGCGGAGGAGTGCGTTGTTGATGCGGCGCACCACGGTGGGAACCGAGTTGGCCGGGTACAGCGACTGGTCCGGGTAGGTGTGGCCGGAGTTGTTGGCGTCGGCGGCAACCTGCCAGCCGGAGAGGTAGATGGCGCGGAGGCCGGCCTTGACCTGCTGCACGGCCTGGTTTCCGGTCAGGGCGCCCAGGGCGTTGGTGTACCCGCCGGTCTTGTGCTCTTCGGTGAGCTGCTTCCAGAGCTTCTCGGAACCGCGGCGGGCCAGCGTGTGTTCTTCGGAGACACGGCCGCGGAGCTTGACGACGTCCGTTGCCTTGTAGTCACGGGTCACACCTTCCCAGCGGGGGTTGGCGGCCCACTCGAGCTCCAGGGCGGCGGCCTGCTCTTCGGGCGTCTGCTGGGTGGGCTCAAATGCTGCAGTCATCGTTGTCTCCTTGATTGAGCTCCGGGTGGTTATCTGCCGGCCGGAGCTGCTTCGTTGCAGTTCCGGCCGGCTACCCCGGTGCGGTGTTTCTTTCCGTGATCACTACTTTTCAGCACTTCTCAACACTTTTCTAGGGGAAAACTATGGAAAGAAATGCACTTCTTCGCGTATCCTCAAGAAATGACGCCTGGAAGCTGGAACCGCGAAGTCGCCCTACCGTCGTCGTCCGCCGCCTCCCCGGAACTGGACGTCATCAGCCTGGGCCGCCGCGTGCGGCATCTGCGCAAGCAGGCCGGGTACACGCTCGATGACCTGGGCGCCGCCGTCGGGACGGCCCCCAGCCAGTTGAGCCTGATCGAAAACGGCAAGCGGGAGCCCAAACTTTCTCTGCTGCAAGGACTGGCGTCTGCCCTGAACGTGAGCATCGACCAGCTGCTTGGCGCCGAACCGCCAAGCCGCCGCGCGGCCCTGGAAATTGAGCTGGAACGCTACCAGCGCGGACCCCTGTACGAGTCCCTTAATCTGCCCAAAATCCGCATCAGCTCGCGGCTCCCGGTCGACGTGCTGGAGTCGCAGGTGGGGCTGCTGCATGAGCTCGAACGCAGGCTCAACGAACAGGTGGCGACGCCGGAGGAAGCCCGCCGTGCGAACGGAGAGCTGCGTGCCATGATGCGCGAGCGTGGCAACTATTTCCCGGAGTACGAGGCCGAGGCGCAGAAGGTGCTGGGGCTGGTGGGTTACACGGCCGGGCCGCTGAGCCAGCACGTCATCGCCGACATCGCCGAGAAGCTCGGATTCACCCTCCACCACGTGAGCGACCTGCCGCATTCCACCCGTTCCGTGACGGATTTGAAGAACCACAGAATTTACCTGACGCAGAGCCAGCGGCAGGATCACGACCCCCGCTCCGTGCTGCTGCAGGCGCTAGGGCACTACGTTTTGGGGCACGAGACGCCGAAAAACTACGGCGACTTCCTCGCCCAGCGGGTGGCCACCAACTACTTCGCTGCGGCGTTGTTGTTGCCGGAGCAGGCCACTGTGGACTTCCTGCAGAAAGCCAAGGCTGCCAAGGAAATCGCCGTCGAGGACATCCGGGACGCCTTTGCCGTGTCCTACGAAACCGCCGCGCACCGCTTCACCAACCTCGCCACGAAGCACCTGGGCATCACCACGCACTTCCAGAAGACCCACCAGAGCGGAATCATCTACAAGGCCTATGAGAACGACGGCGTGACGTTCCCGATGGACCATACCGGCGCCATCGAGGGCCAGCCGTCGTGCAAGGCGTGGACGTCGCGGGCAGTGTTCGATGTGCCGGACAAGTTCAGCGCGTACAGCCAGTACACCGATACTCCGTCCGGCACGTATTGGTGCACGGCGCGGACCGAGCGCTCGGCCAATGGCGAGTTCTCGCTGTCGATCGGGGTGCCGTACCAGCATGTGAAGTGGTTCCGCGGCCGGGAAACCACGGCCCGCGAAAAGTCCACGTGCCCGGACCCGAACTGCTGCAAACGTCCACCGGCCGCGCTGGCCTCCGAGTGGGCGGGCAACGCCTGGCCGTCTGCCCGCGCCCATTCGCACCTGCTCGCCGCGATGCCGCCCGGCGCGTTCCCCGGCGTGGACGAGACCGAGGTCTATGCGTTCCTGGCTGCGCACTCGGGGAGCTGAGCGCGAGCGTCACGCAGAGCATGCTTTTGGTTCCCAGCCGGATAGCTGAGGGCTGGAAATCCCCGGAAATCCGCGGAAAGCAGGCACGCGCCGTGGACAAAGCCCGCTGAAAGCATGCTGTGCGTGACGCGGCAGCCAGCCGGGGGAGCCTGCGCGAGCGCGCAAACCTACCCGTGGAGCTCCCGGTACGCCGCAGCGGCGCCGGGGTGCAGGGGCAAACCCGCGGTGTTGATCAAGGATTCGGGGCTCAGGAACTGGACTCCCAGGCTGGAGCGCGGGATCAGTTCCTCGGCATGGCCCACCAACAGTTCTACGGTCCGCTTGACGGTTTGGTCATCAAGATCGCTCCGGCACAGCAGCAGGTTCGCCACGCCCACGGTCCACACGGCCGGAATGCCCGCGTAGGCGCCTGCCGGGATCAGCACGCGGTCGTAGAAAACGCCGTATTTGGCACGCAGCGCCGGCAGCAGCGGGGACAGATCGAGGAAAGCCAGCCCGACGTCGTCGTGCGCGGCAGCAATGGCCGCGGTAGGCACGCCGCCTGACCAGAACAACGCGTCCACTGTTCCGTCCCGCAGGGCCGCGAGGCCCTCGTTGAGGCCGAGGCTCAGCACTGTGACGCCGCCCGCCGTTCCGGCAGTGGAGCTGAGCCCGGCAGCCTCGATCAGCCGCGGAGTGGTCAGCGACGTCCCCGAGCCGGGCTCGCCAACAGCCACGGTCCGGCCGGCAAGCGCGCCGATGTCCCGGATCCCGCTGTTTTGCCGGATGACGCAGTGGACGTAGTTTTCATACACTTTTCCAACGGCGGACAGCCCGACGGCGGGCGTCTCACCCGCCGCTGTGCTTTGGGCAGCCGAATCCGCAAGCGCGACGGCGAACGTCGCTTTGCCGGTCAGCAGATGTTCGAGGTTGTCCAGGCTGCCGCCGGTAGTCAGTGCCGTGGCTTGGCCGGCCACCCCGTGACGCTGGAGGGACGCCGCCAACAGTTCGGCGAACTCCAGATAGAAGCCTCCGGGCTCGCCGCCGGCCACGGTGACAGCGCCCGGACGGTCCGTGGGCGTGCATGCACTCAGGGCCGGCAGCAGCAGCCCGGACAACCCGGCAGCCAGGCCGGCCTTGAGGACGGTCCGCCGCGGGGGACGCGGAGGCAGGGCCCGCGCTCCAGACAGGTCAGCCACGCGGAGCCACCTGCTCCGGCCCGGCAAGAGGTCCCGGCACGTCCGCTACACGCGGAAACTCGAGGCGCGCGATCAGGCCATGCGGCGATGCGTCAGCAAGCACCAGCCGGCCACCGTTGGCCGCTGCCAGCTTGTCCACAATGGTCATGCCCAGCCCGGTGCCGCGGCTGGTCCGGTGCGCCGGGGCCCGCCAGAAGCGGGTTGTGGCCGCCGTCCGTTCGTCGGCGGAAAGCCCGGGGCCGTCGTCGGACACTTCGATGCTGACCGTGGCTTGGCGCGTGCGGGCAGCAACCGAGATGTGGGCGCCGGGAGCATATTTCATGGCGTTGTTCAGAAGTTCGCCGACCATCTGGGCCAGTTCTGCGGAGTTGCAGGCGATGTAAACGGCGGGGTCCGGCGGATCTGTCAGTTCGATCGATGCTCCGCCGCGCTGGGCGGCGGGGCCCGCCCGTTCGGTTTCTTCCTGCAGAACCGGGTAGGGATCAAGGGGGGTCTGTGCCGCGGGCGACGCGGTTCCCAGCGGGCTCCAGGCGGAGTCCTCAGAGGCCCTGTGCTCGGCGGCCGCCAGCCGCAAAACCCCGTCCAGGATCTCCTCCACGCGTTCGAGCTCGGCCAGCACCCCTGCCGCGGCGTCGTGTTCCCGGGCGGTCTTCAGTTCCAGCTGCAGCAGATCGATCCTGAGCCGCAGGGCGCCCACCGGGTTGCGCAGTTCGTGCGACGTGTCCGCTATCAGTTGCCGTTGCGAATCGAGGCTGTGGCTGACGGTCTGCGCCATGGTGGTGAATGAACGGCTCAGTTGCCGAAGTTCCGGCGGCCCGGCCTCGGGAAGCTGACCGGTCCGGCCTGTTGCCTCAAGTTCGGTGACGGCCGCGTTCAGGCGGTGCACGGGCCGGAGGACCCACTCGGTCACTCGGGCCGCGCCCAGCAGGAGCACTGCAGCCAGGACCGCCGCCGCCAATGCCACGATGAGCCATCGTTCCCGCAGGTTCTGCCGGGCCGCGTCCAGGTTGACCTCGAGGACGGCTTCGCCCAGGACCTGGCTCGCGCTGCCGAAGGAGCGGGAGATCACCTCGGAGGAAGGCCCGAACGGCTGCAGCGGGGCGAGGGTGGTGTCGCTGAGGTTCAGGTTGGCCCTGGCCACCGCGTCCCGGACGCCCGGCCGGTCCTCGCTCAGGCCGCCGGAGCGCAGGGTGCCCTGCTGGAGGCGGATCAGGACTCCCTCTCCGTAGAGTTCGGAATACCTGTCCATTTCCGCCTGCAATTGAGCGGTTTCGCCGGCCGAAGCTGCGTCGAACGCCAGTTGTGCCAGGCGGTTGAGCGACGCGGCACGGTTGATCTGGAGTTCCTGGGTCAGTTCGCGGCCGGCCGAGGTCAGGATGGCGTTGGAGGCGATGATGACGATAAGTACCGCCAGGACACTCAGGATGCCCAGGACGCGCAGTTTCACGCCGGGTCCGCCTCGACCCGGTAGCCGACACCGCGGACGTTGATGATGAAGCCCGGCAACTGGAGCTTCGCCCGCAGCCCCGTCAGGTGCACGTCAAGGGACCGGGAAGAGGCCACAAAAGCGTCGCCCCACAACGCGTCCAGGATCTGTTCGCGGGTGACTACCGAACCGGCGTGGCTGGCCAACAGTGCCAGCAGGTCGAACTCCGTGGCCGTCAGCGGCAGCACCTTGGAACGGAGGGCTGCCACGCGCCGCTCGAGGTCGATCTCAAGATCACCCAGCACCACACTCTGCTGCCGCGTACCGCTATGACGGCCGGCACGGCGGGTGACCGCCTCGATGCGGGCAAGAAGTTCCACGAGCTTCACTGGCTTGACGAGGTAGTCGTCCGCTCCGGACCGCAGGCCGAGCACCACGCTGCGTTCGTCGTCGCGCGCGGTGAGAATCAGGATGGGCACCGGCGTGACCTGGCGCAGTTTCCGGAGTACGTCCAGGCCATCCATGTCGGGTAGGCCAAGATCCAGCAGGATCACTTCGAACTTCCGGTGGACCAGCAGGGCGTCGGCTCCGCGGGCAACCCGGGTGGGGTTGTGCCCCGCGGTCACCACGGCCGCGGCCAGCGCCGAGGCCATGGCGTCGTCGTCCTCGACGATCAGCAATTCCATGGCACGGTCCCTTTTCGATGACTGGGCAGCTGCAATCTGCCCGCTTTGGAGATTACCCCTAGCCTCCGGCGAAACCTAAGGAAGTGTTAGGAAATGCCCTCCCACGTTGGATGTGCCTTGGATCACGCATAACTTGGATGAGGCCCTCGGCGTTTGAGGGGGACCGTCAACGTCGAGGAGGAACCATGGGCAACGTAGCCATGGACAGCACGAAAGCAAGCAAGGAATCGCCGCAGCACGGGGAGGTTCAGCGATGAGCACCCCGCAGGCCGAAGTCCAGAGCGAGGCGGCCCAGACCCGCCGGGCCGTGAGCAACATCCTCAAAGGTTCAGCGGGCAACCTTGTGGAGTGGTACGACCTCTACGTCTACACCGTCTTCGCCGCCTACTTCCAGTCCCACTTCTTCAACTCCACGGACGACCTCCAGGCCGGCCTGGAGGCGATGGCTGTCTTCTCGACGTCGTTCCTCATGCGCCCCATCGGCGCCTGGTTCTTCGGCCGCTACGCCGACCGCAAGGGCCGCAAGGCCGCGCTGACGCTCAGCGTGACGCTGATGTCCGCGGGCTCCTTCGCCATCGCGCTCCTGCCCACTACGCAGCAGGTGGGCGTCTGGGCGTTGGTGATGCTGATTGTCATCCGCCTGATCCAGGGCTTCTCCGTGGGCGGAGAATACGGCACCAGCGCCACCTACATGTCCGAGGCCGCCACGTCCAAGCGCCGCGGCTTCTTCTCCAGCTTCCAGTACGTGACGCTGATCGGCGGCCAGATGCTGGCCCTGCTGGTTCTGGTCGTCCTGCAGAACGTTATGCCCAAGGGCGATCTGACCGAGTGGGGCTGGCGCATCCCGTTCGCCATCGGCGGCGTGGCCGCCCTGGTGGTCCTGTGGCTGCGGCGTTCCATGGAGGAAACCGTCTCCGCAGAGCAGGTCGAGGCCGCCAAGAGGCCCGTCGCGGCTGGCGAGGCCCAGCCGGGCACCATGCGGCTGCTGTTCACCCAGTACTGGAAGCCGCTGCTGATCTGCATCGGAGTCACCCTCGGCGGCACCGTGGCGTTCTACACCTACACCAACTTCATCCTGAAGTTCATGAACGATACGTCCGGCATCGCCAAGACCGAGACGTCGGTCATCAACTTCTGGGCGCTGTTCATCTTCATGATCCTCCAGCCCGTCTATGGCATCATCTCGGACAAGGTAGGCCGCAAACCGCTGCTCCTGTGGTTCGGCATCACCGGCGTCCTCTTCACCTGGCCGCTGCTGTCCACCCTGTCCAACACCAAGGACCCGTTCACCGCGTTCCTGCTCATGATGGGCGGCCTGCTGATCGTTGGCGGCTACACCTCCATCAACGCTTTGGTGAAGGCTGAGCTGTTCCCAGCCTCCATCCGCGCCCTCGGCGTCGGCCTGGGCTACGCGATCGCCAACTCGCTCTTCGGCGGCACCGTCCCGCTCCTTGGTGCGGCCTTCCAGAAGGCTGAGCGCGTGGACCTGTTCTTCACCTACGTCACCGTTGCCATCGCCATCTCGCTGGTGGTCTACATCTTCGCCCTGAAGAACAAGAAGGCCACCCACCTGGACCGCGAACAGGGCGATGCCTGGAACCGCCCGGCCAAGGACGAAGACAAGGACAAGGACCTCATCGACGTCTAGCGCCGGGGCAGGCTCCAGTGAGCGTACGACGGCGGGTGGCCGCCCGCCGTCGTCCGCTCACCGCACTGGACGTTGGGTCCTGACGCTCGTTTAGGCGGCGGGGCTATATTGGCCCTGTCAGCTCATCAACCAGTCAGCCCATCAACCTCATCGCGGGAGTGTGCACTCATGGCCAAGGAACTCGCCACCCAACTCATTGAACAGCTCCAGGCTGCCGGTGTGCAGCGGATTTACGGGATCGTGGGGGACAGCCTCAACCCGATCGTGGATGCCGTCCGCAAGACTGGAGGCTCCGGCCAGGGTGGGATCGACTGGATCCACGTCCGGCATGAAGAGGCAGCCGCCTTCGCCGCCGCTGCCGAAGCCCAGCTGACCGGGAAGCTCGCGGTCTGCGCAGGGTCCTGCGGGCCAGGTAACCTGCACCTGATCAACGGGCTGTATGACGCGAACCGGTCCGGAGCTCCCGTGCTGGCCATCGCCTCGCACATTCCCAGCAAGCAGATCGGCAGCAGCTTCTTCCAGGAAACGCATCCGGACCGGCTCTTCAACGAGTGCTCGGTCTATTCGGAAATGGTCAGCACTGCAGAGCAGGCGCCGCGCGTGATGCACAGCGCCATCCAGCACGCCGTTGGCCTCGGGGGAGTCGCCGTCGTGACACTTCCCGGCGATATCGCAGGCCTGGAAGGTACCGCCGAAACGCCGCTGCCCGCCACGTTCCGGCCAGCGAGCCTGATCCCGGACCCGGCAAGCGTCCGGGAGTTGGCAGATGCGATCGATGCGGCCGGGAAGGTGGCGATCTTCGCAGGGGCCGGCGTTGCGGGCGCCCATGACGAACTGATCGCTCTTGCGGAACTGATCAACGCGCCCATCGGCCACTCACTCCGCGGCAAGGACTTCGTCCAGTACAACAACCCCTACGACATCGGCATGACCGGTCTGCTGGGCTACGGCGCCGCTGCCGAAGGGATCGAGGACGCCGACCTGCTGATCCTGCTGGGCACCGACTTTCCCTATGACCAGTTCCTGCCGGAAACCCGCACCGCACAGGTGGACCGGGCAGCCCACAGACTGGGCCGGCGGACCGACGTCGACATCGCAGTCCACGGCGACGTGCTGCCCACCCTTGCCGCGCTGATGCCACTGGTGAAGGCGAAAAAGAGCCGCCGGTTCCTTGATCAGATGCTTAGGAAGCACGACAGGCTCATGAACAAGGCCGTGGGAGCCTACACCCGCAACGTGGAGAAAAAGCAGCCGATCCACCCGGAATACGCGGCGTCCCTGCTGGACCAGGTGGCTGCGGAGGATGCCATTTTCACGGCGGACACCGGCATGTGCAACGTCTGGACGGCCCGGTACATCAATCCGCTGGGCACCCGCCGGCTGATCGGTTCCTACCTGCACGGTTCCATGGCCAACGCCCTCCCGCACGCCATCGGCGCCCAACTGGCCTATCCGGGGCGCCAGGTGGTCTCGGTGTCAGGAGACGGCGGGCTGTCGATGCTGCTGGGCGAACTCATCACCGTGGCCGTGCACAAACTTCCGGTCAACGTTGTGGTCTTCAACAATTCCACGCTGGGCATGGTCAAACTTGAAATGCTCGTCGACGGACTTCCTGACTTCGGGGTGGACGTGCCCGACGCCGACTACGCGGCCGTCGCCCGGGCCCTGGGTTTCCACGCCGTGCGGGTCACCGACCCGGCGCGGATCGAGGAGGCCTACCGTGCGGCGTTCGCCCACCCCGGCCCGTCGCTGGTGGAGCTGATCACCGATCCGAAGGCACTCTCGATTCCGCCGAAGATTTCGGGTTCCCAAGTGCTTGGTTTCGCTACCGCCATGTCCAAGGTGGTCCTGAACCGCGGTGCAGGTGAAGCGGTCAGTATGGCCCGGAGCAACCTGCGGAACATTCCGCGGCGCTAGGCTCCAGGGTTCGGCGCGTCCGGTGCGCCCCGCGCATCGCGCGAGACCAAAATGAGTGCAAAGTGTGACCCTGCCGGCATCGTCTCGCACCGCCGTCGCTGTTTGACTGGGAGAAGGCGGATTCCCGCCCTTGTGCGCCGCGGGAGGCAACCGAAAATGTTTCGTTTACAGCAGATGATGGCGCTCGGCGCGGTGCTGGCAGTGGCAGGGTGTGCAGCCCCGGCGCCGCCGGAACTCCTCACAGCCGACGGCGTCGAACGGGTCTCGGTGGACCGGGCGGCGTATACCGCCGAGCTGCGTTCCTTCCGGACTTCCGCTCTCGTCCTCGGCGAGGCACTGCTGACCGACGGCGGCGACGGCTCCAACGGAAACGTGGTGTCCTCGCCCGGGAGCCTCCTGATTGCCCTCGCCATGCTTCGTGCGGGAGCGTCCGGCGAGACGGCGGCCGAGATGGACAGCGTCCTGCGATTCCCCGCGGAGAAGCGCGATGAGGCCATGAACTCGGTTCTCCGCTCGCTCGAAATGTTCGACGGCGACCCCGGCGCCGTTGATGAGGACAACCCGCCGCGAAAACCGGTCATGCACGCCGCCAACGGACTCTTCGTGGACAAGGACGTGCCCACCGGGGAGTCCTTCCTGGACACTCTGGCCCGGCATTACGGAACCGGCGTGTATCCCGTGGACTTCAGCGATGAGGGAGCAACGAAGCCCGCCATTGATGCCTGGGTGAACCGGAACACTGGCGGCCGGATCAAGGAAGCCCCCGCGAAGTACGACCCGGACAACACATTCAGCCTGCTCAATTCCCTGTACTTTGCCTCCGCCTGGAGCGCACCGTTCGACCCGAACGCCACCTCTGACCTGCCCTTCACAACAGCCGCGGGCGAGGAAATCGAGGCGCCAGCCATGCATAACGAACTCAAGATGAAGTTTGCGGAAGGTGTTGGCTGGCAGGGTGTGGACCTTCCCTACGCCGACGGTTTCGTCATGCGGCTGGTCCTGCCGGAAGAAACGACCGATCCCGCGACCCGCCCCGCCTCTGCGGCCTTTGGCGTGGAAAAGCTTATGGAAATCGCCGACATCTTTGATACACCCCAGCCCGCGTCAGTGCACATCCAGCTACCGCGCTGGGACCACAAGAGCAGTTTTGACCTGCGCAAGGTCTTCGAGTCGCTGGGCCTGCAGAAGACGCTCGACACCACGGAGGACTTCAACAACATCCAGCCGCAGATGATGATCACCCAGGCCGCCCAGGCTGCCAACATCACGGTCGCCGAAAAGGGCACCATCGCGGCCGCGGTAACCCAGATCAACGGAATGGCCACCAGCGCCCGCCGCAGCCCGAGCGGACCATCGATTTCGACAGGCCGTTCCACTACCAGATCGTGCACGTGGAGACCGGCCTGCCGCTGTTCATGGGAACGGTGGCCGACCCCCGCTAGCCGTGCCGTCTGATAGAGCGTGTGGGAAAAACATGCAGGAAGTGAGAGAGCGTCCGGGGTTGCTGGTTTAGCGCGGGCCACCCTGCCAGAGGGCGTCGAACGGCGCGCCGGAGGCCACGCGGTTGCGGATGCCTGCCGTGACAAAGTCCTTGGCGGCCCGGGCAGCTTCCAGCGGCGTGGCCCCCTTGGCAAGTTCTGCCGTCACCGCCGCGGCGAGCGAGCAGCCGGCACCGGACACCGCCACGTCGCCCACCTTGGGAGCGCTGAGGACTTCGAGGGTCTCGCCGTCGTAGTAAACGTCGACGGCGTCCGGGCCAGCCAGCCGCACCCCGCCCTTGGCGAGAACTGCAGCGCCGCTGAGCTCGTGGATGAGGACTGCTGCGGCTTTCAAGGACTCGACGTCGGTGATCGCCAGGCCGGACAGCGATTCGGCTTCGAAGTGGTTGGGCGTGACGAACGTGGCCAGCGGCAGGATCTGCGTCTTCAGGGCCTGGTCCGTGTCCAGTGCGTGGCCCGGCTCCTGGCCCTTGCAGATCAGCACCGGATCCAGCACCACGTTACGGAACTGGCCCGTTTTCAGTGCCGCCGCAACCGTGCTGATGGTGGCAGGGCTGCCCAGCATGCCGATCTTCACGGTGTCCAGGACCGGACGGCCCGGCACCGACGGCTCGCCTGACGCCCCGCCAGCGGTGACCCCTGACGCCGGACCGTAGGCCGCCGTCGTGGCTTCCAACTGGTCCGCGATCACCTGCTGGTCCACCGGCACAAAGCGGTGGTTCCAGTTGTCGCTCGGATCGAAGGACACGATGCAGGTCAGGTTGGCGATACCAAACACGCCCAGCTCCTGGAACGTCTTCAGGTCGGCCTGGGCACCGGCGCCACCCGTCGCTTCGGACCCCGCGATGGTCAGGACGACGGCGGGAGCGGACACGGGGGACTGGAGGGCAGCTGAAGCTAAAGTCATGGCACTATCCTGCCATCCGGCGTCGGGCCAACATGCTCGGCGTGTTCACCGTGGTCATGTGTGGTCACGCGGCCAACCACAGCCGATCTCCCTACGGCCGCGCAGAATCCGGTCCACAGGACCAACCCCCACATGGTGTGCCAGTGGGTCCCCATGAGGAAGGGGAGGGTAAGAAGGCCTGTGACCAACCCCGCCCCGCCAATCGCCAGGATATGGAGCCACTGGTCACGGACGGGCCGCATCAGGATTCCCGTCGCCAGGGCCAGGGGCATGCCGAGAATCACGGCGGCAAGGATTCCGAAAACGTAGCCTGTCGCACCATGCGGAAAGCCGAACAGCAGTACGGTGATGGCGGCTCCCAACAGGAACGCTCCGGGGCCGAACGTCAGCCGGTGCGGCCGGCTCATGCCGTCCCTTTGGCGATGGTGAGCAGTGCGCGGCCCAGCTCGGGCTGCCGGAAGATGAACCCCGCATCGAGAAGCTTCTGCGGCTGCACCCACCGGCTTTTCAGCACCAATTCGGTGTCCGTGCGGACCAGTACGGCCCCAAGCCGGAGCAGCCAGGCGGGTGTGGGGATGCCCAGTCTGGCGCCGTAGGCCCGGCGGACCAGCCGCATCAGTTCCCGGTTATCCACGACGTCGGGGGAGGCGACATTCACGGGGCCCGAAATGTCCGTTCGCGCCTGGAGGAAGCGGACGGCGCGGTACAGGTCTTCCACGTGAATCCAGCTGAACTTCTGATTGCCGTGGCCCATGTGTCCGCCCAGGCCAAGCCGCGCCAACGTAGCAAAGGGCCGCAGGGCGCCGCCGCCAGGCCCCAGGACGATCGAGATCCGCAGCGGGATTTTCCGCGTCCCGGGGGTGCGGGCCTTGTCCAGGGCGCCTTCCCAGGCGCGAGCCACGTCCACGGAAAACCCGGTGCCGAGTTCGCCGTCGGACTCTGTTTGGGGCCGGTCGTCCGCGTGCCGGTAGATGGTGCCGGTGCTGGCGTTGAGCCAGGCCGACGGCGGCGCCTCGCAACGTCCGAGGGCACGGCCGAGTGCCGCCGTGGTGGAGACGCGGGAATCGAGGATGGCCGCCTTGTTCCTGGCGTTATAGCGGCAGTTGACCGATCGTCCGGCAAGGTTCACCAGCAGGTCGGCGCCGTCCAGAACCCTGGTGATGGCGCCGTCGTCGTTCCAGTTGGCCGCTTCGGCCGTACCCTCGGTGGCCCGGCGGCCGATGGTGCGCACCGTCCAGCCGTCCTGTTCGAAGCGGTCCCGGAGATAGGTGCCGATGAAGCCCGAGGCTCCGGCGAGCACCACGGTGTTTGTCCTGTTCATTTCTTCCCCCTGCTTTGTGTTCGGTGGCGTGTTCAGTCGCGGATGCTGCGGCTCAGGCTGAGGACATCGTCCAGCACCTTGTTGACGCCGGGAATCCTTGCCAGCGAAAGCCCCCGGGCGATCAACGGGACGGCTCCGTCCACGAGTTTCCGGGTGCGGCGCTGGCCTTCCGACGTGTCGTACACCCAGAACAGCGCGATCCCCATGTAGCCCAGCCAGAGCAGTTCCGGCAGGTCCGCACGGAGTTTCTTCGGGGCCGGCGGGCTGGCGCCTTCCACCGCTGCCCGGAAGATGCCGAGCGAGGCCTCTCGGGCCGCCGTCGACTCGCCCGCGAAGGGGTTGACGGGCGACGTCGGCCGGATGGCAGTGGCCGCGAAGTCGGCGCCGAAGCGGTGGTACGGCGCCATGACATCCAGGCCGGCGTGCAGCGTGGCCTTCAGGCGGCTGCCCAGATCGGTGAGGCCCTCGAGTGCCTCGTCCGCCTTGGCCGCATGCTCTGCCTGGACCTGGACGTACAGTTCCTGCACCAGGTCGTCCTTGGAGGCGAAGTAGTAATACGCGTTGCCCACGGAGACCCCGGCTTCGGCCGCGATGGCCCGCATGGTGGTCTTCTCGAATCCGATCTCGCGGAACATGCGCAGCGCGACGTCCGCTACCAGTTGCCTGGTCTGTTCGCTCTTGGCGGCCATGATTTCTCCCCTTTTGAACGTGTTCAAAAGTGAGTATGGCATGAAACTGAACGTGTTCAAAACTGCGGCGATGTATGTTCGGTGGGAGAATGTCGTGACAGTGCTAATACAGCCGGCGTCCGCCGCAAATTTCGTTGCGGGAACGGTACGCCGAGCGAACCACTACGAATGGAATCTCCCCATGTCTTCCCCCTCGGGCCCTGACGCCCTGCCCATCGACAGCTCCGCCCCGACGGCACCCAAATTTGCATCGATCGGCTCGCCGTACTTCGGCATCATGCTGGCCTTTATGGCCGTGGTGCTGATCCTGTCGAACATCGGCGCATCCAAGGGCGTGGCGATCGGCCCGATCATCACCGACGGCGGCTTCTTCCTCTTCCCGCTTGCCTACATCCTGGGCGACGTCATCAGCGAGGTCTACGGCTTCAAGGTGGCTCGCAAAGCCATCTTCACCACTTTCGCACTGTCCGTGTTCGCCTCAATTTGCTACTGGGTGATCATCGCCCTGCCCGGCTTTGATGATGACTTCGGCACGTCCAAGCAGGTGGCCCTTGAGGGGGCTTTGGGTCCGGTGCCGCAGATTGTGCTCGCCTCGCTGGTGGCATTCCTGGCCGGCCAGACCATCAACTCGTGGATCCTGGTGAAGATGAAGGCCCGCTCCGGGGAGAAATCCCTCTGGGCGCGGCTGATGAGCTCTACCGGTGCCGGTGAATTCGTGGACACCCTGATTTTCTGCAGCATCGCCGCCTCCGTCATCGGCATCACCGACTTCGGCACGTTCGTGAACTACGTGGTGGTGGGCTTTGTCTACAAGACCCTGGTTGAGTTCCTGTTCGTCCCGGTGACGTCCCTGGTGATCGGGTGGATCAAGAAGCGCGAACCAAGCTACGGCGCAGGGTCAGCCCCCGCCTAGCCTCAGCCCTTGAGCGTCCCGTCGAGGAGGGCGCGGAGCTCGGCGTAGTGCCGCTCCGTGGCCTCCGAGTGGAACATCGAGGTGTCCGCCATCGAATAGCCGTGCGGCGCCCCGGCGTAGATCTCGTTGGAAGCCTTGAGCCCGGCATCGTCAAGCGCCGCGCCCAGGCGCGCAACGGCGTCGGGATCCATGCTCTTGTCGTGGTCGGCGTGGCCGAAGACGAACCGCGCCCGGGCCTTGTCGAGTCCCAGATGGGGGCTGTCCGGGGCATCGCTCGCAAGCCCGCCGCCGTGGAAGCCGCCACAGGCTGCCACCGCTTCGGGGTGGGCGATGGCCGTGCGGACGGCGAGACGGGCGCCCATGCAGTAGCCGAACGTGCCGATCGGACCCGGCGCGACGCCGTCGAGCGTTCCCAGCGCTTCCACCCACGCATCAATGTCCGGCAGCGCTTTGTCCGTGGTGAGGCGTCCGACGCGCGGGAACGCGGCCTTGCCGGCAGCTGCCCGGCCATCCGGAGTGGTCATGTCCAGGGCCGGCGCGAGTTCCGCGGCCGTGCCTTCGCGGTAGAAGGCGTTCGGCGCGAGGACCACGTAGCCCCAGTCGGCGATGCGCTGCGCCATCTCCTCGATGCGGGGGCGCAGGCCGAAGGCGTCCATGTAGAGGATGACGCCGGGGAAGGGGCCTTCGCCGGAAGAGGGGCGGGCCATGAGGGCCTCGGCTGTGCCTTCTGCGGCAGCGATTTCGATGAGCATTTGGTCAGGATATCGGAGGACGACGGCGGGACTCGCCTTCGGGCGCCGCCCACCCGGGAGCGTGTGACTCAGTAGTACTGCGCCAGGGTCTCGGCCTTGAACTCGAAGAAGGTCCCGGCTTCGATGGCCAGCCGGGCGTCGTCCACCATCTTCACCACAAAGCGTTCGTTGTGGATGGAGATCAGCGTGGCGGAGAGCATTTCCTTGGCCTTGAACAGGTGATGGATATAGGCCCGCGAGTAGTTGGCGCAGGCGTAGCAGTCACACCCCTCCTGGAGCGGCCCGAAGTCGCGCTTGTACTTGGCGCCGGACAGGTTGAAGCGGCCCGCAGGCGTGTAGAACGCGGAGTTGCGGGCCACCCGGGTGGGGGAGACGCAGTCGAAGGTGTCCGCGCCGTTCTCGATGGCCGTGAAGATGTCGTCCGGCTCCGAGATACCCAGCAGGTGCCGCGGCTTGTCCTCCGGCAGCTCCTCGTTGCACCAGCGCACAATCGTGCCCAGGTTCTCCTTCTCCAGCGCCCCGCCGATGCCGTAGCCGTCGAAGTCCATGGCGCCAAGGTCCCGGCAGGCCTTCCGGCGCAGGTCCTCATACTGCGCACCCTGGATCACGCCGAACAGGGCCTGGTACGGCTTCCCCACCCGCTCGGAGGTCAGCCGGAAATGCTCCTCGAGGCAGCGCAGTGCCCACAACCGGGTGCGCTCCAGCGATTCCTCCTGGTAGCCGCGGGAGTTCTGCAGCGTGGTCAGCTCGTCGAAGGCGAACATGATGTCCGCGCCGATCTGGTGCTGGACCAGCATGGAAATTTCGGGGGAGAAGCGGTGGCGGTCCCCGTTGAGATACGATTTGAACCAGACGCCGTCGTCGTCGATGTGGGCCAGGCGTTCCTTGCCCGGTGCTACGGCGTCGTCCGGGCCGGAGGTGTCCACCGACTTCATGTCGATGACCTTCTTGAACCCGGACCCGAGGCTCATCACCTGGAACCCGCCGGAGTCCGTGAACGTCGGGCCGGACCAGTTCATGAACGTTCCCAGCCCGCCGGCCTCGTCCAGGATGTCCGCTCCGGGCTGCAGGTACAGGTGGTACGCGTTGGCCAGGAGCGCCTGTGCACCCAGGTCCGCCATGGATTCCGGCAGGACGGACTTCACCGTGGCTTTGGTCCCGACGGCGATGAACGCCGGCGTGCGGATCTCGCCGTGGGGCGTGCTGATGGTCCCCGTGCGGCCCAGGAATTCGCCGCCGTTGGCAGATAGCTGGGCGGCCGACGCCGCACAGCTGTCAGCAAGCCGTGTGCCAACGGTGAAGGAAAACTGCGACTGGTCCGCTGCTATGGCGGAGACTGCCGCGGCTGAGAGGGGATCAGGTGAGACGGCCGAAACGGACACAGATGTAGCGGAGGCGGGGTTGGCTGGCACGGTTCCAGTGTGCCAGCAAACGTCGCCGATCCCTCAGTGGGCCGCTTCCGATGTGGGGTAGTTCTCAGCCCGCCAGCTGTCCCAGAGCGAATGGATGGACTCCACTTTGTGGGCCCCCAGATCGTATGTCGACGCGATCACCCTGGCGCCGCCGTGGGGCCTGAGCCCTTCAATGACGGGCTGGTCCGCCACAATCAGCAGGCCGTCCCCGTGCCCCGCGTAACCGTGGACGGTGAGCCCCACCTGGTGGTTGCTGTGGAACCAGACCTTGCCGGTGATCTCCTCGCCGGTAGCCAGCGTCAGCACGTACGTCTCACCCGGCGCGGGCACGTCCGATAACCCCAGCTTTTCGATGGCGGAAGCCGGCTCACCGGGAAGTTCGAAGAACAACGTGTGCCGTTTGCCGTGCGGGTGGTGTTCCAGCGCGAAGCGGAGTTGCTGGAGGAACGTCAGCCAGCCCTGGGTGATGTCCTCGTCCCAGGCCGCCCATTCCGAGTTATGGTCCAGGGCTGCCCGGGTGACGCTGACCAGAGTCCCGGCGGGCACCGGTTTCAGGTCGAAGACGTCGCCGCCGTTGGTGGTCAGGCTGGTGTGGTCCGGGGCTTCAACGACGTTGCTGCTGAAGTAGATCCCGTCAATCTCATCAGCCAGTTCGTCAGCCTCCCAGCCGTGCCACTGGGCCACTTTGGCCGGTTCGCGCAGCATGGTCCAGACCTGCGGCGCGTCAGCATTTATCACCACGCTTAGATTGTTCGTCATAGCCCGAATCTACAACGCGGGCGCAGCCCCGGGTAGGGGGTAATTCCCCCGCCCGGACAGCTCAGGCCCGGACGGCCTCGAGTTCGTTGCTGATCCGGCGCTGGAGTTCGCCGACGCCGATCGTCTCAGACCCGCCGTGTGCCCGGAGGAACAGCAGGGATTCGAGGCGCAGCAGCCGCCACTCCCGCTCGGCTTCATGGTTGGAGTTGTCGATCGAGCGGAAGATCTCTTTGTCGTACAGATTTGGTTCGTTCAGCGAACGCTGGCGCACCTTGGCGTTCATCCGCGCCTTGAATGGGTCTGTTTCCTGGTTTTCCGGCGTGCGCAGCAGCTTTTCGTAGACTTCGGCGCGCTCCTCCTGCCGCTCCTGGCGGCAGATGAAGCTGGACAACGCCAGCGACGCCTCCACGGACGCCCACCGGCCCGGGTTGCCATCGAACGGCAGGACGTTGAGCAGGTCCGCCACGGTGAGCGCACCGTCCGGATCCTTGTGTGTGATGAACAGTTCGTGGGCGAGGTCGCTGAGGTCCTTGAGGCAGCTGCCGGACTTGAAGTTGATGCCCTTGGCCAGCTTGTCCGCCAGCAGCAGCACCCCAACGGCGTCCGGATGCGCTTCCGCGGCAGCCTCCACCACCGCTTCGGGTGTGCCCTGCGGCGCCGGAATCCGAGCCAGTTCTTCCTCGGACGGGCCACTCGCCGCGGGCGGGATGGCCGGCAGGGGAGGTACGACGACGGCGGGAGCCGCCGGGGCTGCCTCCGCTTCGCCGGTGTGTTGGGGCTGTTCGGCAGGGGGTTGCGCCGCGACCGGAAGCTGCGTGACGGCGTCGGGCGTTGTGTCCTGGAGGGTGGGGTCCGGAACCGTGATGACCCGGACTGTTGTGTCCAGAATCTTCACGGTGGAGCCGGCTGCGATGCGGAGAGTGCCGCCGCCGGTGAGGTTTGCCAGGACCAACGCCGGGGTCCCGAAATCATCCGGTTCAAACTCCACGCGCTGGATTTCGGCGGTGCGTTCACCGTCGGGGAGGAGGAGCTGATCGCCGGTGGTCAGAGATCCAGCCTGCTGTTCGCTGTAGTGCCTGGCGGCTGGGGTTTCGGTCATGGGAGTCCTTAAGTTCTCTTGCGGTCCGCCCTACAGTCTACAAAGCGGGGCCCCGGAAGTCGGGGACGCCGGGGAACCCGCGGGCGTCAGTTACCCACTCCGGCAAAGGCCAGCGCTTGGCGTACCAGGGAGCCGCGGCCGCCGCTGAATTCGAGCTGGACGTCGGCGCTAAGCACTTCCGCAGGAGTCATCCAAGTCAGTTCCAGGGCATCCTGGCGGGGCTCGCATTCGCCCGTGACGGGGATGACGTACGCCAGGGACACGGCGTGTTGGCGGTCGTCGGTGAAGCCGGTCTGGGACGGGGCCGGGAAGTACTCGGCCACCGTGAAAGGGACCGGGCTGATGGGGAGCTGCGGAAAGGCGAGCGGCCCCAGGTCCTTTTCCATATGGCGAAGGAGTGCGGCGCGGATGGTCTCGCGGTAGATCACTCGGCCCGATACAAGCGACCGGATCATGTTTCCGTCCTCATCGGCCTGGAGCAGCGTGCCAACCTCGTTCACAAAACCCAGCGGATCCAGCCTGACCGGCACGGCCTCCACGTAGATCATGGGGAGCCTCCCGCGGGCCTCAAAAAGGTCTTCTTCAGAGAGCCAGCCGGGATTGGGGTCAGGAGTGCGAACGTTCATGGTTAAGTTCTACCCCATCGGACGGCCGCGGACCGCTGAGGGGTGAGCTATCAGCGTAAAGCGTCGCCCAAAGCGCCGGATCTCACCCCTCGGCCGGCTTACTCCCGGCTTACCCTGGGGTACCCCATGGCCGGATCATGGCCGGATTACGGGCGGATCACTCTGCGGCGAGGCGCTGCGAGATCCAGAGCGTGGGTGAAACATGCGAGGCGGTTGTGGCACGGCCGGAACTTCCTGCGGCGTCGGGGTTGGCCACGTGCAGGGTCCGGCCGAAGGCTTCCTCCGTTTCGCTGACGTCCAGCCCGGCGGCGGTGAGCCGGTCACGCAAGGCGCCCAGATCGCCGTCGTACTCAAATCCCAAGCCGGACCGCGCGGGGCCGGACGCCGGGCGTACCATCAGCACGCCGCCATTCTTGGCGGTAAAGTCGGCGGTTTCGTCGGCGTCCGGGACAGGGCGGAACCTGGCGCCGATGTCCTGCAGCGTCACCGCGGCGGCGCCGGGATCCTCCGTAAACCAGACCCCGACGACGGTCATGGCCGGATCAGCGTCAGTCGCGTTCGGCTCGCGGGCCCCCTTGTCAGCCAGGAAACTGAAGCCATCCCGGCCGGTGACGCGGCAGGACTTGCCGTGGTCAGCGGCGATGAGCTCGGCAACGGTGTTCCCGGATTCCTCCGCGGCCAGGGTGGTGCGCCGGGCGAATTCCGCCAGATCGCCCACCTCAACGCCCAGGGCGGTGGTGCCGTCCTCCGTGGCACTGGCGTCGGCCACATGCAGGGCCAGCCGGCCGGAACCGGCGTCGAACTCCCGCCATGGGCCGTCATCAACTGTCTTGGCCAACCCCAGGGCAGTCAGGAGCTGTTCCCAACGGTCCGGCCGGGAGGTGAAATGGACGGGTCGGACACGCAGCATGGGTTCCTCCTCGAAACCGGGACAGGTCGGTTACCGCCATCATGCCACTTCCAGCAGAAGGCGGGCAGAATAGGGCCATGGCCATTGAACTCGAGGAACTGCTGGTAGCGGACGCGGCGACGTGGCGGCTGTGGCTGGAACAGCACCACGCCACCAGTCCTGGCGTGTGGCTGGTCCTGCACAAGAAGGGCGGCAACACCACTGAACTGGACTACGAAGCAGCGTTGCAGGAGGCGCTGTGCTTCGGCTGGATCGACGGTCAGGGCAAAAGGCGCGACGACGACACCTCCTTCCAGCGGATGACCCGCCGCGGCCCGAAGAGCGTCTGGTCGGCGCGGAATGTGGACCGGATCGGGAAGCTTGAGGCTGCCGGCAGGATGACCGCAGCGGGCCGCGCGGCCGTCGACGCCGCCAAGGCGGATGGGCGCTGGGAAGCAGCCTATGTGGGACAGTCGACGGCGGAAGTTCCGCAGGATTTGGCCGCCGCCATCGCTGCCGTCCCCGAGGCCCAGGCCATGTTCGACGTCCTCACCTCCGTGAACCGGTATGCGCTGATTTACCGGACGAATTCCGTGAAGCAGGCGTCCACGCGTGAACGGAAAATTGCCGGCTTTGTGGAGATGCTGGCCCGGGGCGAGGCGCCGTATCCGCAGAAGAAGAAGCCCGCCGACCCGCCGCCCCCACCCAACTGAGTAGCAGTAAGTGTCGTTTTGAGGGCTCATAACGACAGTTACTGCTACTCAGTTGGGGTTAGTCGTCCTGCCGGAAAGCGACGGCTTCGCCAACCACCCGCAGGCAGAGTTCCATGCCCGGCCGGGCAATCGAGGCGTTCCAGTGCCGGATGGTGATGACTTCGCCGCCGCCGGGATAGCGGTGGTCGGCGCGGCCGGCCAGCTCAGGTGGCACAGAGAGTTTGAGTCGCACGGTGGTTTCCGGGCCGAAGTAGTCGGTGTCCACCACCACGCCGCGGATGGGGCCATCCTCGGCAATGCGGATCTGTTCCGGACGCAGCATCAGCTGCACCCGGCCCTGCGCGGGCGGGCGGCGCACGGGAATTCCGCCCAGTGAGCACGTGGCCAGCGAGCCTTCCATCCAGGCGTCAAGGATGACGGCGTCGCCGAGGAATTCCGCAGTGGCGCGGTCGGCGGGGCGGGTGTAAACCACAAACGGGTTGCCGATCTGTGCCAGCTTGCCCCCGCGCATCACGGCCACCTGGTCAGCGAAGGACAGGGCCTCGGCCTGGTCGTGGGTGACGAGGATGGTGGTGACGCCGGCTTTGTTGAGGACCTTGGCCACGGCCCGCCGGGTCGCCACGCGCAGGCCGGCGTCGAGGGCTGAAAAGGGCTCGTCCAGCAGCATCAGTTCGGGTTCGCGGGCCAGTGCGCGGGCCAGGGCCACCCGCTGCTGTTGCCCGCCGGAGAGTTGGTGTGGCCGCCGCTTGGCCATGGAGGCGTCCAGCGAGACCATGTCCAGCAGCTCGCTGATCCGGCCCGCCGCCCCGCGGCGGCCGCCCGCGAGCCTGGCCGTGTCCAGTCCGAAAGCGATGTTCTGGCCCACCGTCAGGTGCGGGAAAAGCGCCCCGTCCTGGGCCACGTACCCCACCTGGCGCTTATACGCAGGCAACCACACGCCGTCGCCCGCCACCTTGCTGCCGTTGAGCGAGATGCTGCCGGTGGCGGGGTGTTCAAAGCCGGCGATGAGCCGCAGCAGCGTGGTCTTGCCCGAGCCGGAGGGCCCCACGATGGCGGTGGTGCCGCCCTTGGCGACTGACAAATTGACGCCCTTGAGGACGGCCTGGGACGCAAAGTTCTTGGTGACGTCGGTGATCTGCAGATGGCTGTTGGTGGAGGGTGCTACCGACGGCGCGATCCGCGGTTCCGGAGGCCTGGAGGGGGATTGTTCGGTCACTGTCCGGCCACTTTCTTGGACTGCTGGAAGAGAAGGTAAGTCATGGGTGCCGAGAGGAGGATCATCAGCAGGGCGTAGGGGGCGGCGCCGGCGTAGTCGATCTCGCTGCTCTTGCTCCAGAACTCGGTGGCGAGCGTCCGGGTGCCGTTCGGTGAGAGCAGGAGCGTGGCAGTCAGTTCGTTGGCGATAGCCAGGAACACCAAAGCCGCGCCACCCGCTGCAGCGGGCGCCGTCAGCCGGAGCGTCACCCGGATGAAGGACTGCAGCGGAGGTTTGCCCAGGGCCTGCGCGGCCTCATCCAGCTCCTTGGGCGCCTGCGACAGCCCGGAGCGGATATTCACGAGCGCCCGGGGCAGGAACAAAAGTACATATGCGGCGATGAGCACGCCTGCAGTCTGGTAAACCCCGGGGGCCAGGCGGATACTGACGGTGACAAACGCAAGCCCCACCACAATCCCCGGCATGGAGCTGGTGACGTAGTTGGACAGTTCCAGGGCCTTGCTGAACCAGCTGGGGTGCCGCACGGCCAAGTATGCCATGGGAAACGCGACGGCGGTGGTCACCACCGCGCCGGCGAGTCCGTAACCGAGGGTCTGCAGAAGCGCGGGCATGAACTCGTCCGCCGCCCAGATATCGGCGCCGCCGGCAACAATCCAGCGCAGTACAAAAAACAGCGGGAGCCCGAAGGCCAGTCCTGTAAGGGCAAGCAGGGCGAGCTGGCCGGGCAGCTGGTATGCATGCAGGGGCAGCCGCAGCGCCCTGGCCTGGGCGCCCGAGCCAACGCGGGCATAACGTGCTGAACCACGGCCGCGGACTTCCACAAGCAGCAGGATCAGGCAGAAGAACACCAGCACACTGGCCAGCATGTTCCCGGCGGTGCCGTTGAACGTGGATCGGTACTGCACCATGATCGCCGTGGTGAACGTATCAAAACGGATCATCGCGAAGGCGCCGTATTCGGCCAGCAGGTGGAGCGACACCAGCAGGGCGCCACCGGTCACTGCGATGCGCAGCTGCGGCAGCACAACCCGGAAAAAGACGCGCCAGGCACCCAGGCCCAGGGATGCGGCGGACTGTTCAATGGCCGGATCCAGCCGGCTCAGCGTGGCTGCTGCGGGAATATAGACCAGCGGAAAATAGGAGAGCGTAGCGATCAGCACGCCGGACCACAGGCCTTCCAGCGAGGGGACCGCGGAAACCCACGCGTAGCTGTTCACGAAAGCCGGAATGGCCAGCGGCGCGGCCAGCAGGACCGCCCAAGTCTTGTGCCCGCGGAGCTTGGTGCGCTCCACCAGCCACGCGGCCCCCACGCCCAGCGCAAGGCATAGCGGCACGGTGATCACAATCAGCAGGACCGTGTTCAGCAGCAGCTCGCCGACGCGTGCCCTGAAGATCAGCCCGACCGCCGTGTCCCAGCCCGTGGCAGCCGTCATATAGATGACATAGCCCAGCGGGACGAGGGAAAACAGTCCAATCAGCACCGCCAGAAGGGCTACCGCAGAAAAGCCGATAGGCGGGCGGGGGCGTTTGCCCCGGCCCGCCGTCGTCGTGCTTCCGGATGTTTCCGGCGCCGATAGATCAGTGGTCACAGAATTACAGCAGTCCTGCCGTGTTCATCAGCTCGGTGACCTTCTCGGAGTTCAGCTTGGCTGGGTCAACCTCGGGAGCCTGCAGCTCCTTGATCGGCACCAGCTTGTCGTTAGCCGGAATATCGGAGGCGATGGCGTACTCGAAGGAGGTGCCCTTCTGGAGGACTTCCTGGCCCTGTTTGCCGGTGATGAACTTCAGGAACGCCTGCGCTGCCGCAGCATTCTTGGAAGACTTGAGCACACCGCCGCCGGAAACGGAGAGGAAAGCGCCCGGGTCCTGGTTCTTGAAGTAGTGCTGGCCCACGTTCTTGGAGTTTTCACCGGTCTTGGCCTGGTCGCCGAAGTAGTAGTAGTGGTAGATCAGAGCGGCGTCGACTTCGCCGGCGTTGACAGCCTTCATGGCGGTGCTGTTGCCCTTGTACGCCTTGACGTTTTCCTTCATGGCCTTGAGCCACTCTTCAGTGGCGGCCTCGCCCTTAAGCTCGAGCAGTGCAGAAACGATCGCCTGGAAGTCAGCGCCTGACGGCGATGCAGCCCACTTGCCCTTCCACTCCGGCTTGGCCAGATCCAGCATGGACTTGGGCAGCTGGTCCTCGGTGAGCTTGGACTTGTCGTAGACCAGGACGGTGGAGCGGGCAGCGATGCCGGTCCACTTGTTGGTGGACGGACGGAACCCGGCCGGCACCTGGTCCACGATGGCCTTGTCCACGTCCGCGAACAGTCCGGCGTTCTCAACTTGCGCCATTGCGGGGGAGTTCTCCGTGAGGAAGACGTCTGCCGGCGAGGCCTCGCCTTCCTGGATGATCTGCTGGGCCATCTCCGGGTCTTCGCCGTTGCGCAGAGTGACCTTGATGCCGGTCTCCTTGGTGAAGGCGTCCACCCACTCCTGGGTCAGGCTTTCGTGCTGGGCGTTGTAGACCGTGATCTCGCCGGAGGGGCTGGCTCCTCCGGACGCAGAACCGGCAGGGGCGGGGGCGCTGGAGCCGCAGGCTGCCAGTCCGAGGGCTGCGGTGGCGGCGAATGCGATGCCGGCCAGAGCGCTGTTGCGGATCTTCATTGAATGCTACTTTCTGCGAACAAAGTCAACGGGACCGGAGTCCTTGTGGGCCGGGGATTCGGGGAGGCTCACCTGAGAAAGCGTAGGTTAGCCATACCTAAGCCTCCAAGCCATCGACGCTTTAAGTGAGCAGGATCACAAGAATTACGTAAGTGTTGCGTGACGTAATGAATTCAGAGCGCGGCTAGCGGCGGCTCATGCTGTTGCAAAGCCGAAGATGATCGCCGTCCACCAGAAGCCCTGTGAGAGAACCAGCGCCACCAGGAGCCGCGCCCGGAGGTTCACCGCGATCTCCTTGAACATGGTCCCATCGGGCAGTGCATGCAAGGTGCGCATGGCGGGGATCAGGGAAATGCCGTTGAGCATCAGCCCCAGGACGCAGCACATCTTGAGCTGAGTGCCCGGGTTGGTGATGTCCGGATGGATGAATGCACCGGTCAGCAGCAGCCCCGCCAGTCCGATCCAGATCAGCGGGGCCGCAGCGGATTCCAGCCGGCTCGTGTCGTGCAGGCCGCGTTTGCCGATGAGCCACAGGAAGCCGACCCAGTCCACCACTATGACCGAACCGAAGGCCAGCACCATGGCCAGGACGTGCGCGGACAGTGCCAGCCGGTGGACGCCATGTTCAAAGATGCAGGTACTGCCGACGGCGACAGAAGTGCCCCACGCGCCCATTGCTGCCACGGTCAGAACCGGAATCAATAGCCTCGGCCTGGACAGTGCTGAGCTTACTGCGGGGGCGCTCATGCCCGGCCGTCCATCATGTGAAGAGGCCTTGGCCAACGAACCCGCCGGGCCGGATGCCCGGCGGAACCGCGGCAAGGGCCGAGCCGGTGTGCTTGAGGTATTCCAGTGCAAGCGTGTCCTGTTTGGCCATGGCAAGCTGCATGGGGACGTAGTGGGTGCGGGGATCCTTGACGAAGGCGATGAAGAACAGCCCCGCGTCCAGGTGCCCCAGCCCATCGGAGCCGTCGGTGTAGTTGTAGCCGCGGCGGAGCATCCGCACGCCGTCGTTCTGGTCCGCGTGGGCGAGCCGGACGTGCGAGTCTATGCCCATCAGGGGTTCGCCGTCCCTTCCCTGGATGGCGAAGTCCGGGGCGCTGAACTCCTTGCCGCCGGAGAGTGGCGCACCTTCGGACTTGGTCCGTCCGATCAGCTGTTCCTGTTCCCGCAGCGAGGTGCGGTCCCAGATCTCGATGTGCATCCGGATCCGGCGTGCCACCAGGTAGCTGCCGCCCTGCATCCAGGCTGCCTCCGGGCGGGAGCCTGCCCCGGCCCAGACGTGCTCCTGCAGGAGCGATGTGTCTTCGGCCTTAAGGTTGTTGGTGCCGTCCTTGAAGCCGAACAGGTTCCGCGGAGTCTGCTGCTGCCGGGACGTGGAGGACGTGCGGCCGAAGCCGAGCTGGGACCAGCGGACGCGCACCCTGCCGAAACCGATCCGGGCCAGGTTGCGGATGGCGTGGACAGCCACCTGCGGATCGTCGGCGCAGGCCTGGACAATGATGTCGCCGCCGCTGCGGTTGGGCTCCAGGTCATCGCCCGGGAAGTGCGGAAGGTCGATCAGGGCTTCCGGGCGGCGGCCTGCCAGGCCGAACCGCGCCTTGCCGTCCTTCTCGAAGAGCCCGGCACCGAAACCGAACGTCACGGTGAGCTTTCCGGCGCTCAGGCCCAGGGCCTCGCCCGTGTCCTCCGGCGGTGCGTCGTACGGGCCGTCCACGGCTCCGGTGGTGCCGGTTTCCCGGCCTTGTGTCATGGCCTCGGCGGCGGCAGTCCAGTCCTTGAGCAGCTGGATGAGGGCACTGCGGTCCTCAGTGATGACATCGAAGGCGGCCATGTGCAGGCGGTCCTGCGCGGCGGTGGTGATCCCGGCCTGTGTTGCCCCGTGGAATGGCACCACATCGGTGGGTCCGGCCGTTGCCGGGGAGGCGACGGCGGCCAGAGTGTCACGACTGAGCAGTCCGGCGGCGAGGCCGGCCAAGGCACCGGCGCCTCCGGCGCCGGCCAGGGACAGGAGTCCCCGGCGCGACAAGCGCGACGCCGTTGCCTCCTGACTGGGGGCCGTTCCGGCGACGGCGACGGCGGCACTGGCTGTGGCAGGGGCGTGGGCATCCGCAGCAGAACGTGCCTGGGCAGCGGAACCCGCTGCGCCGGCGTCGAGCTGGCCACCCCCGAACGGGCAGCCGCTCACAGCACAACAGCCGCGGTGAGGTGGGACAGGGGTTCGCCGAGGGCGTCAACCAGGGCGGCCAGCTTCTGGACCTGGTCCTGGCTCAGCTCGTCGTAGTAGACGAAGCCTTCGCCGCGGGCGTGCTGCTTCAGCTCGGCCTGGAGGGCGGTGAACTTGGCGTCCAGGGACGTGGCGAGTTCCGGGTTCTTCAGCTCCAGGACGGGCCGGAGGTTCTCGAAGGCGATCCTTGCGCCGTCAACGTTGGCCTGGAAGTCCCAAAGGTCCGTGTGGGACCAGATCTCTTCCTCGCCGGTGACCTTGCCGGTGGCCACCTCATCGAGGAGTTCCTTGGCCCCGTTGCCCAGCTTGTCCGCCGTCAGCTCAACCGTCCGCGTGCGGGCGGCCAGCTCCTCCGTGTCGACAACCAGCTGCGCTGCCAATGCTTCGCGCTCGGGGGCGGTCAGTGCGGCGAAACCGGCTGGCGGGAAGAGGTCCTTCTCGGCCCGGTGCCAGCCGGTCCATTCCTCACCCGGCGCCAGGTCGGCCTCGCGGGCGTCCAGCTTCGGGTCAAGGTCGCCGAAGGCTTCCGCCACAGGTTCGATCCGCTCCCAGTGCATGCGCGTTGCGGCGTAAAGTTGGCGGGCGTTGGCGGTGTCGCCGGCGGCGTAGGCCTTGGCGAAGTCCTTGGTGCCGGCAAGCAGCTGCTCGGTCTGGTCCTTTACGTACGACACGTACTGGGCGGTGCCCTGGTCCGTGAGCGCCTTGATGTTGGTGTCGACGGGGGGCTTCTCCCCGGACTCGGTGACCTCGAAGCCCGCGCGGATGCCGTCGCCCTGCATGCCCGGCTTGCACGCGGTTGTGTACGTGCCGGCGGGGGCCGTGACCACCAGGTTCCGCGTCAGGCCCGGGCCGATGTTTTCGACTTCGGCGATGATGCGCAGGCCGTCCTCTGCCAGCAGGTAGAACTCCGTGACCTGGCTGCCTTCGTTCTGGATGGCGAAGGTGATGTTGCCGCTCTTGGTGGTCTGGGTGGACAACGTGCAGGCGTCGGCTGTGCTGGAGACCTTGATGGGTCCGGCGGCCGCTGCGGCGTTGTTGTCGGTGCAGGCGGCCAGGGTCAGCGGCAGCATGGCAGCGGCCAGGAGGGCAACGAAGCTGGAAGTCCGCTTGGGAAAATTGGGCAGGGGGAAGAAAGGCACGGGTGGATCCTTTTGGGGGAAGTGATGCGTTGGGTTGGGGGAGTTAGGAGACTGTTGCGGCGGCCGTGGCGAGGTCCGCGGTGACCGTGTGGGCGCCCCGGTTGGAACGGAAATAGAGGTACATAACTGGCGGAACGTAGAGCAGCCATGCGGCGGCTTCAAACCAGGTGGTGGCGGGGGAGAAGTTCAGTGTTCCCTTGAGCAGGGTGCCGTACCAGGACGACGGCGGCACGGCAGCCGAGACGTCGAAGGCCAGGCTATGCAGGCCGGGGAGGATGCCTGCTTCCTGGAAATCGTGGACGGCGTAGGCCAGGACGCCGCTGGCGATAACGATCAGGGCCGCCCCGCTCCAGGTGAAGAACATTCCGAGATTGACCTTCAGGGCTCCCCTGTGGAGCAGGTAGCCCAGGACTGCCGCTGTGGCAAGCCCCAGCAACGCCCCGAGCAGGGGCGATGTCGAGGAGCCGGAGGACTGCGCCGCCGCCCACAGGAACAGTGCAGTCTCGAGGCCTTCGCGGCCCACGGCGACGGCCGCAACAACTGCGAGCCCCCACGCGGTTCCCCCGGATTGCAGGTCCACGCGCGAGCGGAGGTCACTGCCAAGAGTCCGGGCCGTCCTGGCCATCCAGAACACCATCCACGTGACAAGCCCTACGGCCAGCACCGACAGGCTGCCGCCGATGGCCTCCTGGGCTTCGAACGTCAGGCCGCGCGGGCCGTAGGTGAGCAGTGCGCCGAAAGCGCAGGATAGGGCGACGGCGAAACCGACGCCCGCCCACATCCGCGGCAGGAGGTGCTTACGGTCGCTCTTCACCAGGTACGCCATCAGCAGGACTACGATCAGGGTCGCCTCGAGGCCTTCGCGCAGGCCAATCAGGTAGTTTGCTGTCATTGGGGTTGGACACCTCGGCTCGTGGCCGCCAAGGTTAGGCTTGCCTAAAAAGGTAGATTACCCAGCTTCGCGAATTCTGCAAACTTTTTGTGAGCTAATCGGCGAAACATGACGGGCAGACCCGGTGGCTATGCTGGCCTCATGCCTGAGCCCGCTGATTTCCTGCCGACACTGGCGGGAGTCGGTCTGTTGGTGATGCTCACAGTCCGTGCTTCTGGCATTCCAGGTGCCGTCCGGGTTTTCTCCCGCGCTCGCGATCCTCAGGGGGAGCGGTGCAACTGGCCGCACCTCGCCCTCGTGGGAGGTTCGATGGCAGCGGGAATCACCGCCACGCTTCCGGCCACCGACCAGACGAAAACCACGGGCCTGGTCACTCTGCCCGGAGCGTTTGTGGGGACGATTTTCGGCGGGATTTCACCCTTGGAGGCAGGGCGTTTCCAGATCGTGGTGCTGGCGGCCGTCATGGCGGCCGGAGCCGTCACTGCCGTCCTGGTGGTCGCCCAGCCCGCCCCGGTCCGGGTCCGGCCGGGCCTGCCGCGGTGAGCTGCGGCTGGTTCAGGCCCGCGACGGCTTCGAGGGTCATCCAGGCCTGCAGCTGGGTGGACAGTTCGACGGCGGCACCGGGCGGGTAGGTGGAATCCGCCGGTTGTGCCGCGTGGATGGAAAAGACGACGCTGCGGTTGCCCGCCGAAGCCTTCTGGGCGGCCGGCCGGCGGCCCGCCCAGAAGGCTTCGGCAGTAGCTGTCACGAGCTCCTTCGCAGTGTTCCGGGCGGACTCCGGAAGCCGGGCATCCACGGCGGCGAGTGCCAGGTACCGGCAGAGAATCCCGGTGAAGAGTCCGCCGTCGCCCGTTCCATCGCAGCGGAGGATGCGCTGCCCCGGTACGGTGAGCTGGTTGGTGACCGCGTCCACAAGTGCCGCGGCCCTCGCGAGATTGGCCTCGCCGCCCAGCCCCAGCAGGGCTCCCAGCACGGGCCCTTGGTTGTAGGTGTAGATGGTGTGCTCCACCATCACTTCGCCGGCCGCGTTGAGCCGCGCCCCGTCAACATAGAGGCCTTGGGCTTCGTCAAACAGCACGGCATTGAGCCAGTCCACCAGCCGCTGCGCCTTGGCTTGCTGGCCTGTCCGGGCGTAGTAGAGCGCCACGGGGGCGGTGGCCGGAGTGTTCTTGAAGTCGCGCTTTTTGCTCCAGAAGGTGCCGCCGCCCAGGTCATCGGTGGAGGCGGAATCGAACTGCAGGGTGAGGGTCTTGTGCATCCTCGCGTTGCGGCGGCGGCCGGGTTTGCGCGTCTCCTCGGCAAGGCGCTGCAGGCGGTGCGTTGCCAGCGCCAGCCAGGCCATGTCGTCGTAGTAGTTGTTTACGAAGGTGAAGGCGTTGCGCAGCCGGATGCCCGTGACGAGCCTGGACACGAGCTTGCCGGCGCTGGGGTGGTGTGGACCGTTGAACCTTGCCGCGGGGGTGCCTCCGTTGCCCAGTTCGCGGCGCCCGGCATCCACCAGGCAGTCCACATAGTGCGCCTGCCACCAGTAGTGCCAGGGGTGGAAGAGGTTCTTCAGGTGTTTCGACGGCCATTGAACGGCAGCGAGGTGGGTTCCCGGCAGGAACAGCAGCCGCCGGCCGAAGAGTCCGGTGACGGAGCGGGCCGCCACGTTGGCCCGGTCCTGCCAGTTGGCGGGTTCGGTATCCGGCATGGTCATCCGTTTAGCCTAGCGGGTGCAGTCCGCCCGAATTTCAGTTAACATTCACTAACTAATGTTCCTCGCCGGTCACTTGGCGTTGGAACCGCATCAAGGAGGATGTATGGACGTCTTGGGTAGTGTCGCGCTGATTACGGGTGGGGCCTCCGGGCTGGGGGCTGCCACAGCGAAGCGACTGTTCGACGCCGGCGCCTTGGTGGTGCTGATCGACCTGCCGTCCTCTGCCGGTGCGGCCTACGCCGCCGAGCTCAACGCCGCCGCGCTGAACGCCGCCGGCGGTGCGGGGGCACGAGCGGCCTTTGTCCCCGCGGACGTCACCAACGAGGCTGAGGTGCAGGCCGCCGTCGACACCGCTGTGGCGATGGGGCCGCTCCGGATTGTTGTGAACTGCGCCGGCGTCGCCACGCCGGGCAAAGTCCTGGGCCGGGACGGGGTCCTCCCGCTGGACACATTCAACCGCGTCATCCAGGTCAACCTGATCGGGACCTTCAACGTGCTGCGCCTGGCGGCCGCTGCGATGGTTTCAACGGAACCTGTGAGCACCGAGCTGGGCGGCCCCGAGCGCGGCGTCATTATCAACACCGCCTCCGTGGCTGCCTTCGACGGGCAGATCGGCCAGCCGGCCTACGCCGCATCCAAGGGCGCCGTCGCCGCCATGACGCTGCCACTGGCCCGTGAGCTGGCCCGCTCGCTGGTGCGCGTGGTGACCATTGCCCCGGGCATCTTCGAAACACCCATGATGGCAACCCTCCCGCGGGACGCGCAGGATTCGCTGGGCCAGCAGGTCCCGCACCCGTCCCGCCTGGGCAGGCCCGCCGAATACGCCAATCTGGTGGCCCACATTGTGGAGAATGCGATGATCAACGGCGAAACCATCCGGCTCGATGGTGCCATCCGGATGGGCCCGAAATGAACGAGCTGCCCACCGCCGATTTTTTCGCGTTCGAGTCCTTGCTCAGCTCGAAGGAGCGGGCCAAGCTGGCCGAGCTGCGGGAGTTCCTGGCCACGGAGATCGCCCCCTACGCGTCGGACTGGTGGAACAAGGCGGAGTTCCCGGCGCAGATCCTGCCCAAGCTCGCCGCGCTGGAGCTGAGCACGCCGGCACAGCGCGGCTACAGCAACCTCTTCGCCGGACTGGTCATCGCCGAGATGACGCGCGTTGACACGTCGATCGCCACCTTCTTCCTGGTCCACCACGACCTGTTTGTGGAGTCGCTCTACGGTTTCGGCTCAGCTGACCAGAAGGAGCGGCTGCTCAGCGACGCCTCAAGCCTGCGCATCACGGGCGCCTTCGCGCTCACCGAACCCGGCCACGGTTCCGACGTCGCCGGTGGGATGGAAACGAGTGCCCGGCGCATCTCCAACGCTACGGGAGAGCCCGACGACGACGGCGACTCGTGGGTGCTTAACGGCGCCAAGCGCTGGATCGGAAACGGGACGTTCTGCGACTACATGCTGGTGTGGGCCAGGGACGAGGCTGTGGCCGCCGACGGGCATGGTGCCGTCCGCGGGTTCATTGTTGATGCTTCCTTGCCGGGTGTGGGCCGGAGCCGGATCGAGAACAAGATTGCGCTCCGGACCGTGCAGAACGCGGACATTGTGTTTACGGATGTCCGGGTCGCCGAGGCCGATCGATTCGCCGGCATCAGCAGTTTCGAGGACACCAACCAGCTCCTGCGCGGCTCGCGGATCATGGTGGCGTGGCAGGCCGTGGGGCAGCAGCTGGCGGCGTTCGACGTCGCCCGGCAGTACGCCGTCGAACGCCACCAGTTCGGCCGGCCGCTGGCGAAATTCCAGCTCATCCAGCAGCAGCTGGTCACCATGCTCGGCAACGCCGTAGCCAGCATGGCCATGATGGCGCGTATTGCCCAACTGCAGGACGACGGCGCTGCCGATATGCCGCAGGTGGCTCTCGCCAAGTCCTACACCAGCGCCCGGATGCGCGAGACCGTGGCGCTGGGCCGGTCCATCCTGGGCGGCAACGGCATCGTGACCGACTACCGGATGGCCAAGATCTTCGCCGACGCCGAGGCCATCTACACCTACGAGGGCTCGTTCGAAATCAACACGCTCATTGTGGGCCGGGCGGTCACCGGAGTCTCGGCGATCGTCTGACCGGCGGCACTCGCGCGAACTGGCAGCTAATCCCCTCAAAACTTGAACTTGAGGGGGTTACCTGCACGTTCGCGTTCAATCACCGAACGCGGATTGCTTTTCGCCGGCTTCGATTTTCGCGTCCAGGCTGTTGCCCTTCACGGGCATGGGGCAGGTGCCGAACGGGGTGAAGGCGCTGGGGTAGTTGATGGCGCGGTTGAAGTCGAGGACAACGGTGGCCTTCCCGGTCGCATCAACCCGCGGCCTGGGGGTGGAGACCTTCCGCCACTCATCAGTTGATTCCCCGTTGGTCCCGTCATGGAACGTGATGGTCAGCGCCCCCAGTTTTTCCGCTTCTGCGTGCAGCCGGTACTCATGGTCGATCCCCGGCAGCCGGAAGACCAGCTCGCCCACCGAATAATGCACGCCGTCCACCAGCGGATTGGCCGTTCCGATCGGGATGGCCACCGGTTCCGGATACGCCTCGTAGGCAGCCTCAATTACCAGGTCCGGGTTGTAGTCGAAGGTAGGCACGCCGTCGAACTCCGTCAGGACCGGCGAGCCGGAATCGCGGGTCCGGACGGCGTACCGGTCAGCGCGCATGGCGAGTTCCACCACTACCTGCTGCCCGTCCGCGCCGCCGAACTGCACCCACATCAGCGATTCCTCGTTGGCCAGGGAGGCCGTAAGGGTCCCGTCCACGGGCTCGCCGGTTTCCACCAGCGTCAGGCGGTCATGCGCCGCAACGGTGAGCGTCGCCGTCGTGCCGTCCGTTGACCAGAGACCGGGGGCGAGGTCGACGCCGGCGGGCCGGGATTCCAGCCACTGGAAGGAAGTGAGGGTCAGCCAGCCGTGCCGGGTGGCGAGGGCCTTGTTCCGGTTCGTGCGGAAACGCTGCCAGCGTTCCAGCTGCGCGGCTGCGGTGGTGTCCATGGTTCCTCCAAAAGGGTTTTGATTCCCCGGCTACAACCGCGCAGGCACGGCGTTCATTCCAGTGGGCGAGTAACGTCTGTGATGGACCACCGCAAGCCGAACTGGAGTGATCATGAAGATTGCAGTACTTGGAACCGGAAGTGTGGGGCCTGCCATCGCCGCGGCTTTGTCCGGGCTTGGCCACGATGTGGTGATTGGAACCCGTGATCCGCAGGCCACGCTGGCACGCACCGAACCGGGTGCGACCGGCGGCCCGCCGTTTTCCCGGTGGCACGCATCCCACCAGGAGATAGGCGTCGCCACGCTTGCCGATGCGGCCGCCGCCAGCGAACTGGTGGTCAATGCCACCAATGGCGGGGCCTCCCTCGAAGCGCTGGCCGCGGCCGGTGCAGCGAACCTGGCCGGGAAGATCGTGATGGACGTCGCAAACGCCCTCGATTTCTCCCGGGGGTTCCCGCCGTCACTGAATCCGGTGAATACAGACAGCCTGGGGGAACAGATCCAGCGTGCCTTTCCGGAAGCCCGGGTGGTCAAGACACTTAACACCATGACCAACAGTGTGATGGTTGATCCCGGGCACGTGGCCGGTGGCGACCACACCGTTTTTGTTTCCGGCAATGATGCCCAGGCCAAGGCTGCAGTGACGGAAATCCTCCAGGCACTGGGCCACACGGACGTGCTTGACCTCGGCGACATCACCACCGCCCGCGGCGTGGAAATGATGATGCCCCTCTGGCTGCGGATCTGGGGTGCGCTTGGGACCGGCGAGTTCAACTTCAAGGTGGCCCGCTGAGGATGGCGTGACATGAAGTGAGACGGATTCCGCCTTCGCCATCCCGTGCGGGTAGCATCGATAGCTAGTAACGTGGCTCACAGTATCCAGCGCAGTGTACGAGCCAAGTCCAAACCCTCGAAAGACAGTTTCCATGGCTAACACTGCAATGAATTCCGCAACCGACCTCGCCTCTGAACTGAGGGCCGACGTCCGGCGCGTCTCCACCCTTCTGGGTGAATCCCTGGTCCGCCAGCACGGCCCCGAACTCCTGGATCTGGTGGAGCAGGTCCGCCTCCTCACCAAGGAGTCCAAGGAAGCCGCCCGTGGCGGTGCCGATGCCACCGGCCCATGGAGCGCGCACGACGTCGTCGAACAGGTCCGCGAACTGCTCGGCTCCCTGCCGATCGAGCAGGCCACCGACCTGGTGCGTGCGTTCGCGTTCTACTTCCATCTGGCCAATGCGGCCGAGCAGGTCCACCGGGTCCGCGGCCTGCGGACACGGCAGGAAAAGGACGGGTGGCTGGCCAAGGCCGTCACCGAAATCGTCGCGCAGGCGGGGCCCGAAGTCCTGCAGGAAGTGGTCAACGGGCTGGACGTCCGCCCCATCTTCACCGCCCACCCCACCGAGGCTTCGCGCCGTTCCGTGCTGGACAAGATCCGCAAGCTCTCTGATGTCCTGGCCGAGCCCACGAAGGAAGGCACCACGGCGCGCCGCCGGCAGGATCGCCAGCTTTCGGAGGTCATCGACCAGATGTGGCAGACCGATGAACTGCGTCAGGTACGCCCCACTCCGGTGGACGAGGCCCGCAACGCGATCTATTACCTCGGCGGCATCCTGACGGACGCCATGCCCGAGATGCTCTCGGATTTCTCGGAACTGCTCGGTGAGCACGGCGTCAGCCTTTCATCCCAGGACGCACCCATCCGGTTTGGGTCCTGGATCGGCGGCGACAGGGACGGCAACCCCAACGTCACGGCGGCGGTCACCAGGGAAATCCTGCAGATCCAGAACCAGCACGCCGTCCGCATCAGCATCGCGATGATGGATGAGCTGATCTCCATCCTGTCCAACTCCACCGCATTGTCCGGCGCAGACCAGACCCTGCTGGACTCCATCGACGTGGACCTGAAGAAGCTGCCGGGCCTGGACCGGCGCGTCCTGGTGCTCAACGCCCAGGAGCCCTACCGCCTCAAGCTCACGTGCATCAAGGCCAAGCTCATCAACACGGGCAAGCGGGTTGCCGCCGACTCCACCCATGAGCACGGCCGTGACTACAGCTCCACCGAGGAACTCCTCAACGACCTCGAACTGTTGGAGCTGTCCCTCCGCAACCACTCGGCGTCGCTCGCTGCCGATGGTGCGCTGGCCCGCGTCCGCCGCGCCGTCGCGTCCTTTGGCCTGCACCTGGCCACCCTGGACATCCGCGAACACGCCGACCACCACCATGATGCCGTTGGCCAGCTGATGGACCGGCTGGGCGGCCCCGGCATCCGCTACGCGGAACTGAGCCGTGGGGAACGCTTTGAAGTGCTGGGCTCGGAGCTGGCTTCACGCCGGCCGCTGTCCGGCCACCCGATTAAGCTCGACGGCGTCGCTGACGGCACGTACGACGTCTTCCGGGAGATCCGCCGCGCCCTGCGCACGTACGGGCCGGACGTCATCGAGACCTACATCATTTCCATGACCCGCGGCGCGGACGACGTCCTGGCCGCTGCCGTCCTGGCCCGCGAGGCAGGCCTCATCAACCTGTTCGGCGAAACTCCCTACGCCAAGATCGGGTTCGCGCCCCTGCTGGAGACCGTAGAGGAGCTGCGTGCCTCCGCGGAGATCGTGGACCAGCTGCTGTCCGTTCCGTCCTACCGCGACCTGGTCCGGCTGCGCGGCGACGTCCAGGAAATCATGCTGGGCTACTCGGACTCCAATAAGGAATCCGGTGTGATGACCAGCCAGTGGGAGATCCACAAGACCCAGCGCAACCTGCGCGACGTGGCGGCCAAGCATGGCGTCCGCGTCCGGTTGTTCCACGGCCGCGGCGGTTCCGTGGGCCGCGGCGGTGGACCCACCTACGACGCCATCATGGCCCAGCCCAATGGCGTGCTGGAAGGCGAGATCAAGTTCACCGAACAGGGCGAGGTAATCTCGGACAAGTACTCGCTGCCGGAGCTGGCCCGGGAAAACCTGGAGCTGTCCCTCGCGGCGGTGCTTCAGGGCTCGGCCCTGCACCGGGATCCGCGCACGTCGGACGACCAGCGCGAACGGTACGGACACGTTATGGAAATCATCTCCGACGGTGCCTTCGACCGGTACCGGAAGCTGATCGACCATCCTGACCTGCCCGCCTACTTCCTGGCCTCCACTCCGGTGGAGCAGCTGGGCTCGCTGAACATCGGCTCCCGCCCGTCCAAACGCCCGGATTCCGGGGCGGGGCTCGGCGGCCTGCGTGCCATCCCCTGGGTGTTCGGATGGACGCAGTCCCGGCAGATCGTGCCGGGCTGGTTCGGTGTGGGCTCGGGCCTGAAGGCTGCCCGCGAGGCCGGAAACGCGCCGCAGCTGGTGGAGATGATGGAGAACTGGCATTTCTTCCGGTCGGTTGTCTCCAACGTGGAGATGACGCTGGCCAAGACGGATCTGGACATCGCCGGGTACTACGTGGCCACCCTGGTTCCCGAGGACCTGCACCACATTTTCCGGGCCATCCGTGAAGAGTTCGAACTCACGGTCACCGAGATCCAGAACCTTACGGGCGAGAACGTGCTCCTGGACGCCCAGCCGACGCTCAAGCGTTCCCTGGAGATCCGGGACCAGTACCTGGACCCCATCAGCTACCTGCAGGTGGAGTTGCTCCGCCGCGTGCGGGCCGCCCAGGGCGCCGAAGGCGGGAGCATCAGCGGTGCCGAGATCGACGAACGCCTCCAGCGGGCCATGCTGATCACCGTCAACGGCGTAGCGGCCGGCCTGCGCAACACGGGCTAACCCCGGACGTTCTCCGCCCGCGCGACCCCCGCACCCCTGCGCGCCCCCGCCCGCGCGACTCTCGCACCCCTACGCGAACAGGCAGCTAATACCCTCTGCGGTCCCTTTTGGCGTCATTAGCTGCCAGCTCGCGCAACTCCGCAAACCGCGCCAGCTCACCGGCCACCGTAGTGCACCACTACGGTCCGGCGGGTGTTGCGCCCGTCGGCGTAGGCCATGGTGCTGACGCCCACGCCGTAAAGGGCCGTGAGTTCCTTCTCGCTCAGGAGCTTCAGGGCATCGCCGGTGCGGGGTCCGCTGGCAGTGAGCAGGACGGCCCGGTCCGCGAGGTAAAGGGCGTGGTCCGGGTGGTGTGTGCTGAGGAGCACCGCCATGCCGTCGGCCATCAGTTCGCGCAGGAGCCGCAGGACGCGGACCTGGTTCTTCAGGTCCAGGCCGGTGGCGGGCTCGTCCAGCACCAGGACGGGGCAGCCGGCGGCGATGGCCCGGGCGATCAGGACCAGCTGCTGCTCGCCCCCGCTGAGTGTGGGGAAGAACCTGCTGCGTAGGCCGGCGATGCCCACCCTGTCCATGGCCTCCAGGGAAGCAGCCCGGTCAGCCGCACCAGGCGAACGGAAGAGTCCGATCTGCCGGGCACGTCCCATCAGCACCATGTCCAGGGCCCGGTAGGCGAAGGTGCTGCCGTGGGCCTGCGGGACGTAGCCCGCCCTGGCCGCCCGTGTAACGCTTCCCTCTACCGGGTTCAGCAGGCCGGCGGCGCAGCGCACCAGCGTGGTCTTGCCGCTGCCGTTGGGTCCCAGGACGGCGGTGGCGGTTCCGGGGAGGACCTGGAAGCTGACGTCCCGGAAGACCCAGTCCGTCCGGCCGTATCCGAAGCCCACGCCGTTGAGCTCAAGCACTTTCCCAGATCCTGTCCCGGTTCCGGCGCAGCAGGACAAAAAACACGGGCGCGCCGATCAGCGCCGTCAGCACGCCGAGCGGGATCTCGCCCGCCGTCGCGGTTCGCGCCACGGTGTCCACGAGCATGATGTAGGCGCCGCCCAGGAGGAAGGACACCGGCAGCAGGACCCGATGGTCCGGACCCACCCACATCCTGGCCAGATGCGGGACCACCAGGCCCACCCAGCTGACTGCGCCGCTGACGGCCACCGCCCCGGCCACGATCAGTGCCACCGAGACCAGCACCACCCAGCGCAGCGGACGGGGCCGGATCCCCAGCGCGGTGGCGTCGTCGTCGCCCAGCGAGAGCACGTTGATGCGCCACCGCAGGGCCAGGAGCACCAGCGCGCCACCGACGACGGGAATCAGCGCCACGGCCACCTTGCCGAAGGTGGCCGTGGCTACGCTCCCCAGGAGCCAGAACACGATGGCCGGCAGGGTGGTGTTGGGATCCGCGATGTAGGTGACCAGGGCCACCAGCGCGGAGAAGAACGATCCCGTGACCACGCCGCCCAGCACGATCATCAGCAGGGGAGTCCCTCCTCGCCCGGAGGTGATGAGGAACAGCATGGCCAGGGCAATCAGTCCGAAAGCGAAGGAACTGGTGATCAGCGCGAACGTCCCCAGCCCCAGGAGTATCGCCAGCGCGCCGCCGAAGGACGCGCCAGCGGAAACACCGATGATGTCAGGGCTGACCAGCGGATTGTGGAAGATGGCCTGCAGCGCGGCGCCGCCGATCGCCAGTCCGCCGCCCACCAGCAGCGCCAGCAGCACGCGGGGGAGCCTGACCAGCAGCACTACATTTCCTTCCGTGGCGGTGGCTTCGGAGGGGATCGGGACGGCCTGCCCCACCAGGATCTGCACCACGTGCCAGAGCGGAACGTTGTAGCGACCTACTGCGAGGGCAACCAAAATTACGGCAACCAGGAAGACGGTGCTGATGGCGATGGGCTTCAGGGCCGACGGTCCAGGCCGCCCGTCACCGGCACCGTCCCGGTCACCACCGCCGTCGCGGTCTCCCCGCCGCCGGTCGCCTCCGTCGAGTTCCCCACGCCGCCGGTCCCCGTCCCGGCCGGCGTCGTAAGCACCCCCGGCGGTGCCGGTGTCCGCGTCCGGGCCACCGGGCCCACGGGCCCGGCTTGCCTCAAGCCGTTCGTCGCTGGCGTCATGAAGCATTGAACTGCCGGTAGTAGTCGGAGTCGGCGTTGGCCGCGGTCCACAGGACCTTGTCCAGCTCCGCCGCCGTGGGCTTGTGGCTGTACAGGAAATCGAAGTACTCGGTGACCTTGTTCCGGAGGAGGGAGCGCTGCTGGGGGAACGCGATGTCGCTGAGCCAGTGCCACATCAGCGGTGATTCCTGCCCGGGGGGATCCCACCGGTATCCACCCAGCGGCACCTTGTACACTCGCCGGTTCTTGACCGCGGACACGGTCTGCCAGACGGGATCCGAGTAGAGGTCCTGGGGCATGGCGCCGTCGAAATTTCCTAACAGGATGATCTCCGGATCCCACCGCAGGACCTGCTCCACATCCAGGCCCACCATCCCCGATCCCTTCAACGGATCAACCCCGGTGGCGGGATTCGTGCCGCCCACCAGCTTGATGTAGAAATCGTTGTAGCTGTTGGCCGCGGCCACCTTCAGGCCGCCGGTGAACCGGTTGAAGTACAGGATGCTGGGTCCGGTGGAGTTCCGGCCAGCCGCCAGGTCCTTGACGGCGGCGAGTTCGAGGTCGCTCCGGGCCTTAATATCGACGGCGCGTTCGGGCTTCCCCAGCATCGTGGCGAACATGGCCACCCAGGCATCCACATCCTCCTGCTTGCCGGTGTTGGTCAGACCGATGACGTTCAGGCCGGCCTTTTCCAGCGGGTCGATGAGCTGCGCGTCGGACCACTGGATCACCACGTCCGGGTCCAGGGCCCGCACGCTCTCCACGTTGGCTGTGAAATCCTGGGTGGCAATCTCGTGCGGCAGCTCCAGGGCTTTGGGAAAGATCGTGCCCATGATGCCGTCGCGCATGGCCAACCAGGAGGCGTTGTGCATGGCGGCCAGGTGGTCCGCCGTGCGGTCCACCGCCACCAGCAGCGACGCCGCCGGCATGGGGATGGTCACCACCCGCGTCACCGGCCGGGCAAAGGTGAGGGTTTTGCCGCGTTGGTCGGTGACGCTGATCGCGCCACTGCCGCCGTTTCCACCGTTCGTGGCAGGGCCCGACGACGGCGGGGAACCGGGGGTGCCGGCGCATCCGGCCAGCAGGGCTGCAGAGCCTCCCGCCACCAGAAGTTGAAGGGCGGCGCGGCGGTTCAGATCAGTGGTTGCCATGTGTGTGACCCCTGTGCTTCGGTCTTCACAGCATCCGCTCGCGTGCGGAGGTTGTCAACGGATTTTGTGGTGCCACGGAGGTCAAACCGCCCTTGTCCGGGACCGGCTGCGGTGCTACGTTCAAAAGAGCCTCGGAGAAAGTGGCCATACCATGGTTGTCGATGGTGCCCAGTTGTTTGTCCGGTACGCGTACCCGCCCAATTCCCGAGGCAGCTGCGGCCCTCCCGACAGTGACGCCCTGCTTCACTACGGCCAGTCCGGAGTCACCGACCCGGGCCTGCGGGAACTCGCGAAGGGCTTTGCCGGAGCCTGGCCCTACCTGGAACTGATTGCCGGTGCCCACGGTATTCACGATCCGCTCGACGCCCGCGTTGTGGAGGCTTACTGGGTGGGGAACAGCCTCCTGGACACCGTGGGCATCAGCACCATGGGCAACTCGATGGAAGATCGGTTCCGGGCACGCACCGGCCGGCAGTTTCCGCACCTCGTGGAAGGTGTCCTGGCCGGCGGCGTCCCGCACCACAGCTTCCACGTCTTCGAAATCTATCCCTGGCTGGGCCTGCTGCGTGATGAGCGCCGGTATGCCACCGCGCTGAACGTCCTGGACCGCTGCCGGATCCGGTGGGGCGAGGTCCTGGCAATAACCGGCGACGAAGCCGTGGTGAAGTCACGTCCCCTGACGTGGGACGGCACATCCCTGGCCGTCGGCGAACCGGTGGTGGAGACCGCGAAGTTTGCCGTGAACGGAACCGGCTTCATTGCCGGGCTCGCGGCAGGTGATGTCGTCTCGCTCCACTGGGACTGGGTCTGTGACCGGCTGACGCCTCACCAGCTGCAGCAGCTGAAGCTCTTCACCGGCAGGCACCTCAAGATCGCCAACAGTGGCGTGGAGCATCGCGGCGCAGCCATCGCCCTCGAACGATAAAGACTCGAACGCTAAAGTGTGGAGCGCTAAGCCATGAAGCACTGGGACCTCGACCATCAGCCTTGGTACCCGGGCCTAGGGCGCTTGGGGTGCCGCGGTGTCGGGGTCCTCCGGAGGTTCGACGCCGGTCGCGTCGCGGGGTGAGGATTCGCCGGTGGGACGCTTCACCGGACCCGCGTCGGTGCCGGTATCTTCGCGGCCTGCCTCTTTGCCTTCCTCCTTGATTACGTCTTCGCCGCGCCTCGTGGTGCTCTCGCCCACGCCTTCCGGCGCCATGGCCGCGTCCTCTGGGGTCTCATCAGAACCCGGTTGCGCGGGCTCCCCTAAGGGCGGCTTGCTGCCCCACGCGCGAGCTGTGCCGGGAGAAGTTCCCGGCTCCTCACGAGGCTCCTCGTCAGTTGGTTCGGACGGATTCATCGGTGTCATGGTGTTCTCCTTGATCTTGCTGGTGGTCAGTCGGCGGCGGCATGTCGTCGTCGCCGGGTTGCCGTGGCCGGCCCATCAGTTCCAGGCCGCTCATCGCCCGTTCGGCGCCTGCATCATCCACCCGCTCGAGCGCGAAGCCCATGTGGATCAGGACCCAGCTGCCTGGGGGCAGTGGTCCTTCGTCCAGGAGCCCGATGTTGATCTTGCGCTGCACGCCAGCCACGTCCACCAGGGCGAGCTGGTTGCCGTAGCCATCGATCGGGCCGATGACCTGGCCGGGGATTCCGAGGCACATGGTTGGTCCGCCTTAGGTCTTTTTGGGGGTCGGCTGGGAGGTGTGCTGGCTGAGGAGATCGACGACGGCGGCCATCGCCCCCGGGATGGCGGCGGACACGGGCGGTGTCAGGCCGATGCCCTCGGTGACGTCGGCCGGAACGCAGCCCACCACGTAGGTCACGGGGGCCTCGCCGCCCAGCGATCGGAGCTTGCCCAGGACGGCGGCAGGGTCCATGCCGTGCGGGTCCAGGGAGGCGCCGGCGTCGAGATCCTCGCTGCGGATCCGGAGCACACGGAGGCTGCCGGGGGCACCATCGTGTTCCGTCCCGTGCTCCGGCGGCACGGCATCCACAAGCACCAGCATGTCCACTCCGGCCAGGAGATCGTACGCGAGGTGCATGCCGCGGATGCCGTAGTCAGCCACCTTGATGCCGGGCGGAAGGTTTCCGTCCGAGGCCAGCCGGCGGGCGACTTCCGGGCCGAAGCCGTCGTCGCGCAGGAACATGTTGCCCACGCCTGCCACCAGCGCAGTCATGCCGGGCTCACATCCGCCGTGCCTTCAGGTAGCGCTGTACATCGGGGACCGACCGGATCCCCACGTAGACGGCGCCGAGTGCCAACGCCGCCAGCAACGCTACGGTGGCCATTCCTATGATTCTCATGGCGGGCTTTCCTTTCCATCCTGCCCCAGGGGTTCGAGCTCTTCCGGTGAGTAGTAGAAGGACCGGCCGTAGCCTTCGTGGAGGTCCGCGGCGGGGTCCTGGTCGAGGACCAGACCCACATGGGTGCTGCCGTCAACGTCGAAGTGGACGTTGGTGACGCGGCCCGTTTGCCCGGCGAAGAACAGGTCCTGGGCATCGGCGCGCCTGCTCGGATTCACCCTGACCCTGCTGCCCCGGGCCACCGGAACCCCCTTGATCAGCACGGCATCCAGATGCGGCTGGACCAGGGCTTCGGCTTCTGGCGTCCACCACGCCGCTTCCTCGCCGCTGTGTCCGGGTGGGGGTTCCGCGCTGTCCGGGTCACCGTCCAAGGCAGTGACATCCAATTCAGCGCCGTCAAAGGCATGGGGATTGCGCAGGATGCCGTGCAGTTGCTGCAGTTCGGCCGGGGACATGGCCTCGCACCGGTCGATGATGGCCGCCGCCCGTGGGTCCGTGGCGCGGGCTTCGGCCTTCTCCTCCTCGGTGAGGGTCAGCACGCGCAGGGTGAGGATTTCGTCGATTTCCGTGGAGTCGTAGAGCGCCACCGAGCTTTCCGGCGCCACTGCGGGGTGGTCGTAGAGAATGATCGGGGACACCAGCAGCACATCCGACTGCCCTTCCGGCCCTGCCAGGACGGGCCAGCAGCGGTGCTGTTTGCACGTGGCTGCCGCGGCCTGGGCGTTCGGTGGCGGCTCAAGCAGGGAGACAAAGTCCGCGTCGTGGAGGCTCAGGAGCAGGTGCGTGCCAATGAAGGATTCCGCGATGGCATCCGGCCGGGTCCAGCCAGCCGCCGCGCTTGTAGCAGGGTCCGCCGCAGTGTTCGCAGCACCATTAGCAACGCCGACGCGCAGCCTGAGCAGCGCCTCGCCGGCAGGCGCAGCTTCCAGCCTCACCTCACCCTGAAGCGGACGACGACGGCGGACCAGCCTCCCAGCGAGCCGCTCCGAGGCGTCACGGAGTTCCTCGGTGTCCTCCCCGCCGGGAACCTCCACGGGCAGAACCGTCTCTTGTCCGCTGAGCCCGGCCAGGGGGAACGGTCCCAGCGTGACTTCCCTTTCGACTGCCTCGTCCCAGCTCAGCCAGCGGGCGGCACCGACCGTAAGCTCATCCACCGCCGTGAACCCGCCGCCGTCGTCCATTTTCTCAGCGGACCGGCTCTGGAGCTGCAGGAAGCGCACGTGGATTTCGACGGCAGCCTGCGGGCCGGGGGTGAGCAGGCAGTCCGCGAACATGTCCGGTTCCTCGCCGGTACCGGCAGCGGCCGCACCAGGCGGACCGAGGATGCCGAACTGCCACCGGGCCTGGTTCTTCTGCGAGGACGCGCGGTACGGGTAGAGCAGGTAGCCCTCGTACAGGACGGCATCGGCCACGGCGCGGGCCAGGCTCAGGCTCATGTTCATGGCAGCGGGTCTCCTGACAGCGCGGCCGGGGACAGCGCTGCCGGGGACACCGCCGCGGCGTTCGCCAGCAGGCTCTCCAGGGTGGCGTCCCACGAGGTCAGGCCGCGGGCCGCCTTGTAGTGCGACAGGGCGGCGAGCACGTCCCGGTCCAGGCGGAGCCAGCCGGTGTTGGGAAAGTACTGGTCCATCAGCCGGCGCCAAGCGTCCACGGGAAGCCGGTACGAGGCCTCGAGGTCCCAGGGCACCTGCTCCACGCCGAAGCCTGCCTCACCCCGGGTAAAGACCGTGCCGGAAAACAGCAGTTCCAGCGGGATGATTCCGTCACGCAGGGACTGCAGATACTTGGCGGCGGACACCTCGAAGTCAAAGGTGCACGAGAGTGGGAGCCGCACTTCGGTTTCCCCGGTGAAGCCCTGGACCATGGTGCTGCACTGCAGCCAGAGGAAAGACTTCAGCGTGGTGGGCCACCGGCTGCGCTCGCCGAAAAGGTCCAGCAGGCCAGCCTCTTCCCCGGGGGTGTAGCCGCGGCGCTGGGGCAGGATCCGGACCTGGCAGCGCAGGGCGATGGCGTGCACAGCGGCACCGGTGGACTCGGTCACCCGCAGCCTCGCGGTGAGCTGGGGTGCCGCCGCGTAGGGCTCGGGCTGGATGTCCAGGACCTCGAATGCCAGCGCAATCACTGCGGGCCTCCGGATGCTGATTCCCGGGTGGCTTCGCGGACCGGCCTGCTCCGGCTGCTGACCTTTTCGAAGAAAGCGGTGAGCTGGTCGCGGGCCTCCTGGCCGCCGTCGAACCCCCGCCACACGCGCCGCAGGTACCCCACCAGCTCATAGCAGGCATCCACAGGGACCAGATGGCAGTCAGCCTGGGTGCGGTCGGCGCCGGGTCCCCGGATCAGGAGCGCCTCGGTGTCCGGTGCCGCAATGGACAGGGCGGGATTCCGCGCCAGCACGGCATCCCACGCGTCCAGGGGCAGCTCGGATTCAGTGGCTCCGGCAGGGCCAGGATAGAACGCAACCGTCCGCTCCATCCTGGAACTGCGGAAGAAGAATGCCAGTCCCACGGGTATCTCCAGCTCGTCCCACTGGCCGGGGCCAAGTTCAAAATCGGGGAACGACAGGTACCGGTCCGGCACCGACCGGTACCGGAGGTGGGCGGTGCTGTCCGTGAAGAGCAGGTAGCACGGCCGGCACGCGCACATCATGGCGTGGCTGTCCAGGTCCACCACGTGCTGGTGTTCGGCCGCGATGGGCTCCCCGCACATTTCGCAGCGCTCGCCGGCGGGAGCGGCCGGCGGCGCGGCAGCGATCCGACGCAACAGCGCAATGGGCAGGCCGGGCGCCTCCACGTCAGCCGCCCTTCCCCGCCGCAACCGGCACGGCCACGGACATCACGCCGCCCCGCACCAGCAGCGGGAGCGGGTCCAGGTGCAGGCTGCGGTCTTCAAGGCAGGAGCCGGCCTGGCGGACATCGAAGTGTGCGCGGCAGGTGGGGCAGCGCAGCAGGCCGCCCCCGGAAGGGGCGGCGAGAGCCCGCTGCAGGGCGGCGCCCGCCATAAACCCGTCGCAGCGCGGGCAGTGGTCCCGGTAGGCGTAGACGTCCTGCCCGGTCCGGCAGGCCAAGAGCGAATAGCCGCCCACCTGGAACCCGGCCACGTCGCCGGGTTCCAGGTCGGCGACGCCGGGGACGGGCTCCCACGACCCGTCCGGCTGGTCCTGCCAGCCGTTGCCTGTGCTGGTATTGGGGTCCGTGCGGGTCATCCGGACCAGCAGGGAGTCCACGGGGATGAAGGCAGGGGTGGCGGCGTGCTTTTCCGCTTCCACCACTTCGATGGCCGTGACTTCCGGGGCTGCCGTTTCAATCGCCTCTTCGACGGCGAACTTCAAAGTGACGGACGACGACGGGCAGCCCTGGCAGGTGCCGAGCAGCTTCAACCGCACTACGCCCTCCGGGCTGATGTCCAGCAGTTCCACGTCCCCGCCATGGGAGCCCAGGTACGGCCGGACGCTGTCCAGTGCCCCGGCCACCCGCGTTTCCATCGATTCGGGATGGAGGCCGTGGATGATCAGCAGGCCGGACACCAGTTCGTCCGCTGCCAGCGAGGCCAGGGTTCCGTCGTCGAGTTTTCCGTGTTCGTCGAGGATCTCCAGGATCCGTTCCAGCCCCGAGCCGTACATGTCGGTGACTTGCCGTACCAGGTCCTCCGCCCGGCCGCGGGCCACCGCGCCGCCCGCTCCGAGGGCGTCAAGGAGCGTGCCTATCCGCTCGCCGGTCTGCAGCGGCCGGTCCCCGCCGGGCATGGCCTGTTACTCGCCGGTAAGGATCTGGGTGGGCGAGTGCAGCTTGTCCAGGCTCTGGCCGTTGCCCAGGTACATATGGACGCCGCAGGGAAGGCACGGGTCAAAGCTGCGGACGGTCCGCATGATGTCGATGCCCTTGAAGTGCTCGCGGTCGTTCTCTTCGAAGATCGGTTGGCCCTGCACCGCGTCCTCGTAGGGTCCGGAGATCCCCGCCGAGTCCGTGGGGCTGGCGTTCCAGGGGGTGGGCGGATACGGATGGTAGTTGGCGATCTTGCCGTCGCGGATCACCATGTGGTGCGACAGGACACCGCGGACGGCCTCGGTGAAGCCGCAGCTGATGGCCTCGTCCGGAACCGTGAAGGTCTCCCAGGTCTTGGTCCGTCCGGCACGGATTTCCTCCAGGGCCTTTTCGGCGAAGTGCAGCGCCGCCGCGGCCGCATAGGCCTGGAAGTAGGTGCGGGCCCTGTTGCGTTCCAGGGTGTTGCTCCACTGCGGAATGTTCCATTCGAAGGACACCGGGCCCTTGAGCGCCGTCTTGGGGAGGTTGATTTGGACGCTCCTGCCGGTCGCCTTGATGTAGCCGATATCCACCAGGCCGGCGAGCGCCGTGGCCCAGAGCCGTGCGAGGGGTCCTCCGCCGGTGTCCAGTGCCAGGTTGTCCTGGCCGTCGAACCAGCGCGGGGACATGACCCAGCTGTACTTCTCTTGCAGGTCCCTCTTCTGTGGCCTGGGGTTGGTGTGCTGGTTCCAGGGGTGGCGGCGGTCCACCGGGTTGCCCAGGGGATCGTGGGTCACGAACATCTCCTGGTCTTCCCAGTCCTCGTAGTAGGAGGAGCCCAGCATGATCCGGATGCCCAGGTTGATCCGCACCAGGTCGGTGGTGACAAGTTTGCCGTCCACCACCACGCCCGGGGTGACGAACATCTTCCGGCCCCACTGGGTCATGTCCTTGTATTCGAAGTTGCAGTAGTCCGGGTCCTGGAGGGAGCCCCAGCAGCCCAGCAGCGTCCGGCGCAGCCCCACCTGTTCGTAGCCGGGCAGGGCCTCATAGAAGAAATCGAAAAGGTCGTCATGCATGGGGACCACCTTTTTCATGAATTCCACATACCGCATGAGCCGGGTGATGTAGTCAGTCATGAGCTGGATGGTAGCCACCGTGCCAACGCCGCCCGGGTAGAGCGTGGACGGGTGCACGTGGCGCCCCTCCATCAGGCAGAACATCTCGCGGGTGGCGCGGCTGACCTGCAGCGCCTCGCGGTAGAACTCCCCGGTGAAGGGGTTCAGCGAGCGCATGATGTCCGCGATGGTCCGGTAGCCGTGCTCGCCCTCATGGGGGGCCCGGGTGTTTTCCGCCTTGGCCAGGACTCCGGGGTTGGTTTCGGACACCATCTTTTCGCAGTAGTCCACGCCCACCAGGTTTTCCTGGAAGATGTTGTGGTCGAACATGTACTCGGCTGCCTCGCCGAGGTTCACGATCCATTCGCCCAGGTTGGGCGGCTTCACGCCGTAGGCCATGTTCTGCGCGTAGCAGGAGCAGGTGGCGTGGTTGTCGCCGCAGATCCCGCAGATGCGGCTGGTGATGAAGTGGGCGTCCCGCGGATCCTTGCCCTTCATGAAGATGGAGTAGCCCCGGAAAATCGAGGAGGTGCTCTTGCACTCCACCACCTGTTTGTTCGCGAAATCGATCTTGGTGTAGATGCCCAGGCTGCCGACAATTCTGGTGATGGGATCCCAGGCCATCTCCACCAGGTTGTTGTTGTCCGTCCCGCTCCCGGACGGCATTGGAATCGTTGAGGTCATGTTCTTCACCTGTCTGGAATGGGATGGTTACCAGGTGCGCTGTGCGCCGGTAAGGAGCTCGCGTCCGGGCCGGCGCCACTTGGGCTCCTGGTCCAGCGTGTGGGTGGTGATGCCGCGCAACGCCCTGATGGCGGCCCCGTACGGGCGGATGGTGCTCGTGGAGAGCTTGCCGCCGGGAGGCTCGTCCATAAACGGCATGAACTTGTCCGGGAAGCCCGGCATGGTGCAGCCGATGCAGATGCCGCCCACGTTCGGGCAGCCGCCGATGCCGTTCATCCAGCCACGCTTGGGTACGTTGCACTTGACCACCGGGCCCCAGCAGCCAAGCTTGACGATGCACTTGGGGGAGCCGTATTCGGTGGCAAAATCGCCCTGCTCGTAGTAGCCGGCCCGGTCGCAGCCCTCGTGGACTGTCTTACCGAACAGCCAGGTGGGCCGCAGCGCGTCGTCCAGCGGGATCATCGGGGCCTGGCCGGTGGCCTGGTACAGGAGGTAGGTCATGGTTTCGGAGAGATTGTCTGGCTGGATGGGGCAGCCGGGCACGCAGACGATGGGGATGCCTGCCTTGGATTTCCAGTCGTAGCCGAGGTAGTCCGGGACGCCCATGGCGCCGGTGGGGTTACCCGCCATGGCATGGATGCCGCCGTACGTTGCGCAAGTGCCTGCGGCGATGATGGCCGTGGCTTTGGGTGCCAGGCGGTCCAGCCACTCGCTGGTGGTGATCGGCTGGCCGGTCTCGAGGTCGTTGCCGAACCCGCACCAGTAACCGCCTGGATCGTGGAGCTTCTCGTTGGGGATGGACCCCTCAACCACCAGGACGAACGGTTCAAGCTCGCCGCGGTCCGCTTTCCGGAACCATTCCAGGAAGTCGTCCGCCCCTTCCTGGGGGCCGCACTCAAAGTCGATCAGGGGCCAGTGCATGGCAATCCGGGGCAGTCCGGGCAGTGCGCCGAGCGCGATCTCCTCCACGCTGGGCTGGGTGGCCGCTGTCAGGGCAACGGAATCGCCGTCGCAGCTCAGCCCTGCGTTGATCCAGAGCACGTGAATCAGGGTTTCTTCGGCTCTGAGGGAAGTTTCGGTAGGCATCGTTGCCTCTTTCCGCAGCCCATGAGGGGGCTCAGTGTGCGTCTGTCAGGGACTCTTCCGGAGGCCCTGACAAAGACCCTGCGAGGGTCTCTGTCCGGGAGGGGCGGCCGTCCAGCCAGTCGTACCAGGCGGTAATGCCGTCGCCGGTAGTGGCCGAGAGGACCAGGAATTGTGCGTGCGCGTTCAGGCGACGGATGCGGCGAACGCATTCGTCGACGTCGAACTCGACGTAGGGGAGCAGGTCTGACTTGTTGATGATCACCAGGTCAGCTGCGATGAACATGTGCGGGTACTTCTGCGGTTTGTCATCACCTTCCGTCACTGAGACGACTACTACTTTCGCTGCTTCGCCCAGATCAAACAGGGCGGGGCAAACGAGGTTTCCCACGTTCTCGATAAACACCGTGGAACCCATCGGGGGATCGAGCGCGTCGAGTCCGCGGCGGAGCATATCGGCGTCCAGGTGGCAGCCCGCTCCTGTGTTGATCTGCACCACGGGCCGGCCGGCTTTGCGGATGCGCTCGGCGTCGAGGGAGGTTTCCTGGTCCCCTTCAATGACGCCGGCCTGCAGCCGGTCGCCCAGTTCCGTGAGCGTCCGCACCAGGAGCGTGGTCTTGCCGGCGCCGGGGGAGCTCATCATGTTCAGGGCCCGGACCTTCCGTCCGGCGAGCCAGCCGCGGTTCCGTTCCGCGAGGAGGTCGTTCTTGGCCAGCAGGTTCTGTTCCAGCGGGATGAGTTCCGGGGTGTGCATGTGACCGTCGGCGTCGGCGTGGGGGTGGTCGTGGTCATGCTGGTGGGGGTGCGCGTGGTCGTGGGAATGGTCGTGGCTGTGGGTGTGCCCGTCATGCGTGTGCGCGTGCCCAGGTTCGTGGGAATGCTCATACGCCTGCGCCCCCGGCACTTCCAACGAGTACACCCGGGGGGCGGCTTCATCGCCACAGCCGCACGTTGCACACATTTCGCTACGCCACCTCCACCGAAACGAGGTTGAGTTCCCGCCCGCTGACCACTGCGACGTCGGCGCTGCCGCAGGGACACAGGAGGAACACGTCGGTCATCACGAAGTCGGCACCGCACTCGCGGCAATGCCCACGGGCCTGCGGCTCGTCAATCTTCAGCCTCGCCCCCGCCAAGGTGGTTCCCGCTGAAGCCACATCAAAACAGAAACGGAGGGCGTCTGGAAGCACGCCTGACAACGGCCCGATCCGAAGGTTGACACCCGTGACTGCCCTGCCGCCGGTCCTGTCCAGTACCGCGTCAATGAGGCTTTGTACGATAGAGAGTTCGTGCATGGTGGTGCCCCCTCCCTGTCAAGATAGGCTTGTCCCGGGTTAAACGCAACCATTCAATTTGACAGCTGCGGATGCGTCGGCTATGGGCGTATAGTCATCCCATTATTCTGCAATGACGCGGAAGCCGGAGGCTCGACAATGCAGCAACCGGAAGCGGGAGGCAACACGCCGCCGCAGGCCAGGACCGGACGGTCCGGGAACGCGCTGACCGGCCGGGAACGGGCATCCATCGGTGGAATGGCGGCCGTTGTGTTGCTCCTGCATGCTGTGGGCTGGGGCGTGCTGCTGGCTGTTGTGGCAGCGGAAAACCTTCCGCCGGGCTCCTCCGGCGTTTTCGGCGTTGGCCTCGGCGTTGCCGCCTATACGCTGGGGCTCCGCCACGCGTTCGACGCCGACCACATCGCCGCCATCGACAACACCACGCGGAAACTCGCGGGTGATGGGCACCCGGGCAACAGGCACAGGCCGATGACGGTGGGCTTCTGGTTCTCCCTGGGCCACTCGAGCATCGTCTTTGGCCTGTGTGCTTTGCTGGCGGCCGGAATCCGGAGCCTGTCGGACCATGGCGGGGTGGTTTCGGGCGAAACGGAGGCGGGCCTGCAGGTCGTCGGGACGGCAGTCTCGGGCGTTTTTCTGTACCTCATCGGTGTCCTGAACCTGGTGATCCTCCTGGAGGTGCTCCGGTCGGCGCGGCGGCTGCGGTCCAGCCAGGACAACGGCGCCGGCCTGGAAATCCAGCCTGCCGCCGGTGGCCTGATGACGCGGCTCTTCGGCCGCTTGACGGGACTGATCACCAAGCCCCGGCAGATGTATGGCGTGGGGCTGCTGTTCGGGTTGGGGTTCGACACCGCGACGGAGGTGAGCCTCCTGATCCTGGCCGCCGGTGCCGCTGCTTCGGCCCTGCCCTGGTACGCGATCCTCACGCTGCCGGTTCTCTTCGCGGCGGGCATGAGCCTGCTGGACTCGCTCGACGGCTGCTTTATGACTATCGCCTACCGCTGGGCGCTTTCCAGACCGGTCCGCAGGATCTATTACAACGTGGTGGTGACCGGACTGTCCGTGGCAGTTGCGCTGGGCGTCGGCTCCGTGCAGCTGATTTCCCTCCTGGTGGACAGCGCCGGAATCCGGTCCGGGCCGCTGGCTGTGATCGGCGGACTCGACCTCGCAGCCGTCGGATACACCACGGTGGCGCTGTTCATCTTCACCTGGCTCCTTGCCTTGGGCGTGTGGCGTTTCGGCCATATCGAAGAGCGCTGGTCAGTGCCCGTCCCGGAGGGCGGCCCGGAGTAGCAGGACCGGCAGCGGGACCAGCGGCGGGACCAGACAGGCCAGCGGGCGGCCGGGATAGGGTTGAAGGCATGCCTTCGTTCCAGACCCGCCTGAAAATCACCGGACTGAAGCCTGGCAACCCGCCGGAAGCCGTGATGGCAGCGGCTGTCGAGGCGTTGGAGACCCGTCACCATGTGGAATCCAACCAGATCGAACTTGCCGCCGGCGTCCCGCAGCTGAACCTCCGCTTCCTCGTGGAGGCGACCGAATACAGCGGTGAGAACCAGCAGGCGCGCGAATCGGCAGCGATGATGCGTGACGCCGTCGAACTTGTTGCGCTCACCGGCTCACTGACGGTGCTCCGCCGCAACCGCGGCCGCTGGGCGCCTGTCTAGCTCACTCGCCCGAGCTCACTCGCCGGGGGCGGGCTCGTCCACGGGTGAGCGGGTGCCGCGCCGGCGGGTGACAATGATGCCGACGACGACGCCGATCACCAGGCCCAGCACCACACCGATCAGCGAACTCGCCCAGAACGGCAGCTTGGTTGCCGATCCCGTGAAGTAGCCCAGGCCCACCAGCCAACTGGCCCAGAGGACCGCGCCGAGGCCGGCGCACAGGCTGAAACCCCGGGCGGAAACGTCGGCGATGCCGGAAGCCGCCGACGTCGCCAGCCGCCCGCCGGGGATGAAGCGGGCGCCGATGATGGTCCCGTAGGTGGAGGAGCGGCCGGCCTTGGCGATGGCATCATGGATGCCGTGGTGGACCTTCCGGCCCCAACGCCACCGGTCCAGAATATGGCTCAGCCGGCGTTTGAAGAGCTGGAACACCACCATGTCGCCGACCCAGGACGCCACCGCGGACAGTGCTCCCACCAGGAACACGTTGGCCCGGCCGTCGGCCGAGAGGGCGCCGCCGGTGATCACCACCATCTCTGACGGGATGGGCGGGAAGATGGCATCGCCGAGGACCACGGGGATGATCCAGAAATAGATCGCCGCCCCCCAGCTGTCGGCGTTGCCAAAGTCCATGGCCACAAAGTACCGCACTTTTGCGCGGCAGCATGGCCTGAGCCAGCCGGCGGCACGGACTTGCCCGGCGTTGGGTTCAGCGAGTGCTTCAGTACACGGCGCCGATGTTCCGACGGCGTGGCGGTGGGGCTCCTCCGGGAACTTTCCTGGGAACGTGGCTGAGGTGCCGGGCCGCCAGGAAATACCAGTACGGCCAGGCGACCCACGCGGTGGCACCTGCGGCTATTCCCGCCCCGCCGATGCCCCAGCGGATCCAGACCGGCGCCTGTTCCAGCGCCGTCAGCGCCGCCAAGGGCAACGCCACCATTAAGGCGCCGCCAATGAACTGTCCCAGTTTCGCGAGATCCCGGGGGTAGCCGCCCGTCTTGAGCAGTGCCCGGTGGGCCAGCAGGAACCAGCCGGCCTGGACCATCATTGCGCCCACCGAGATGCCGGTGGACACATTGAAATCGAGCTTCTTCGCGACGAGGAGGAAAGAGCTTGCCGATCCTGCGCCGCTGGCCGCGATCACCAGCCACTTGGCGGCCTCGGAGCCGGGTGTGCGGCGCAGCCGCCGGTGGACCTGGATAATCACCGGGATGATCGCAAGATGGAAGATGCCGCCGGTGGCATCGTTGATGGTGCCGAAGATGTAGGGTCCGTTCTTTGGTACCTCGATGGCGTACATGGCGCCCAGTGTTGCCACCCCCACCACGCCCAGGCCCGCGGCCGCGTAGGCGAACTTGGCCGCCGCGCGGTCTCCGGGGATTTCGATGAGGGCATCCATGATGCTTCCTCGCCTTCTACAAATAGTCAGGCACTAGTGCGGGTGGAATGCCGAGACAAGCTCGCTTAGCTGGCTTGAGGGCTGGACGCCGAGTTCGACTTCCAGCCGGCTGGCAAACATCGTGTAGGCGCGGACCGCGGCGGCTCGGTTCCCGGCGGCCAGATGGGCCTGGACCAGCAGCAGATGGGCCGATTCCCTCAGCGGTTCGATGCTCGCCGCGGAGATCGCCGCGATGACGGCACTGCCGGGTTCACCCGCGGCCAGCTGTTGCCGGGCAATGAGCTCCAGAGTGCTGAGGCGCATTTGCCGCAGCCGTTCCTGTTCGAAGATCACCCAGTCGTCATACCAGCCGGGCAGAAGCTCGGCCCGGCTCAGGTGGTCCAGGTAGCTGTCCGGAATCTGTGCTTCAGGCTGTGCCTGCATTCTGGCGACGTGTCGCTGCAGTGCTGCGACATCCACGCGGACCGATTGGTCCAGCTCCAGCGTGTCCGCCCCGGCTTGTAGGAGGTGCGGGAACGCGTGGGAGATGCACCAGACGGTGGTGCGGAGATTCCCTGCAGCCTGCGTTTCGCTGCTCTTCGGCCACAGCAGGCCAGCCAGAAAACTCCGGTGGCGGCAACCTAGAAGCCCGACACAGGCGATAAGCCTCTGCTCACGGCTGGCCACCGTCACTGGATTATTGCCGCGGCGCAACCGCCAAGCCCCCAGCAAACTCAAGTGCCAATCCTGTGCGAGAGCCACCGTCATGCCTATCCCCTTCAAGCGACCGGACAACACGCGATACCCCAGATAACCATCGTGGCACTGCGACGCATCATGTCAAGTCAATTTAGTTACAGGGGATTTTGGGGGTTTAGATACCGGGAATAAGTCCACATACTGGTCAATCAACATGGCGCCGGTTGTCATTCAGGAAGGTCTCGCCAGCATCAACTCAGCCGAAAAGGAATCTGCAGGGTCAGGCGCTGGCAGTGGCTTCCGAGGCTTTCAGCAAATCGAGCCAACGCTGCACAGCCACGATGATTTCTTCGGCATCACCGGCCGCTTCCACAACTTCCCGCTCCTGGCCCGGATGACTGGAGATCAGGCGTGCCCGAATCCGGTTGTTTTGGGCTGGTTCCGCCCACGCGCGGATGACCATCGTGCCTTCAATGTCCGCCATGAGCGGGCGCCCTGCTTTCCTTGTCTGCAATTCGCAATCATCCCCGAACATTACTGCCCGGTAAGACCATCCTAGACATAGATTATTCGGCGCCCAAGTCAAAAGGTGTCACGTCATAGTTTCACGGAACAACGCAAAAATAACACCGCAGTAACGAAGCTGCCACGGGGTTCCGCGTTGACTGATCGGGAGACTTCGAAAGGGGGTGATTGACATGATGAAGGAACTCACAATTCAGGAACTGGAAGGTCAGCAGGTGGAGCTGTTGCCCTCACGGGAAACCCTGTTTCTGGACACCAACTGGGCAGGCGTTTACGCGACCAACACCTCTCTCGCACTGAATGCCGGCTCATTGTTCGCAACGGCAAACAGCGCCGCCGTTCAAACAATCCTTGTAGCCCAGGGTTAGTCCGCCAACTATCTGAAATCTGGACCCCGGGAATGCCCGGGGGAGAGAGGTGAGGTGCTATGACGGCATCAACCGAGCTATCACCGGTGGAACTCGACGCCGAAGTTTTGGAACTGCTACCCATGCGGGAAACGCTGTTCTTCAACATCAACGTCGCTCCCGTAATCGCTGTGAATCTTTCGATGGCCATTAATGCGGCCTCAATCGGATCCGTTGCGAACTCGGGCGCCTGGCAGAACCTGCTGGTAGTACAACCGTAGGCCTGCAGGATCGCTAACCTGGTGGACATGCTCCAATGCCGGGGCATGTCCGCCGTACCTGGTGGCTCAGCCTCTTCGTGGCGAAAGTGACAGCTTGGTGGGGAAAGTGACAACAGCACCCGATGCCGCATTTGTCCGTCGCTGGTCCCCTGCGCCCGGGATTGTTTTCCTTGGCCCGGTTGAAGGCTCGGGACTTAAGGATCGCAGCTACCTGCTGCAGCGCGGAGACGGGCAGATTGTGCAGCTTTCGGAGTTGCTCCATCTGGTGATGGTCTCCATCTCGGCAGAGAAATCCCTCGAAGACACGGCGCATGACATCAGCGAGGCCTACGGCCGTGAGCTGGGCGTGAGTGGGCTCCTCCACCTCATCGACAGCAGGCTGGCGCCGATAGGCCTGGTCCACAACGCCGGGGCCGACGCGGCCGACACTCCGACCCCGCCGAAGGCAGACCCGTTGCTGGCACTGCGGCTACGGGGAACGCTCGTTCCGGAACATGCAGTCAACGCGTTGGCCCGGATCCTGGCCCCGCTGTATTGGGGTCCGGTGGTGGTGACTGTCCTGCTGGTTTTGGCCGCCGTCGACATCCTGGTGATTGCCAGAAGTGATTTTAGGGCTTCCCTGGAACAAATACTGCTCACCCCGGCGCTGCTCCTGGGCATCTTCGTGCTCCTGACGGCGGCGGCAGTAGTCCACGAACTGGGTCATGCCACAGCGTGCCGGTATGGCGGCGCCAGGCCCGGCGTGATCGGCGTCGGCGTTTATCTGGTTTTTCCCGCATTCTTCACCAATGTCACCGACTCCTACCGGCTGGGCCGGGCGGGCAGGATCCGCACGGATCTTGGTGGACTGTACTTCAACTGTCTCTGCCTGATCGGATTGGGTGGGGCGTACCTGCTGACGGGGCAGGGGTTCTTCCTGCTGGCGGCGGGATTGATGCATTTCCAGATGATCCAGCAGCTGGTGCCGACACTGCGCTTCGACGGCTATTTCGTGCTGGCCGACATCGCCGGCGTCCCGGACCTGTTTAACCGCATCCGCCCGGTTCTGCTCAGCCTCATACCCGGCCGCCCCCTCGATCCGCGCGTTGGTGAGCTGCGTCCATTTGCCCGCCGCATCGTGACCGCCTGGGTTGTCACGGCCGTACCGCTCCTGGTCCTGGCGCTCGGTTGGATGTTGCTGAACCTGCCCATGATCATCGAGCAGACCGCCACTGCCATCCGGCAGCACGCGGGGCTCGCCGGTGACGCCATCGCTGCCGGCGACCCGACCGCCGCGGCGCTCTCCATATTGTCCATCCTGATGTTGTCCCTGCCGGTGATCGGCCTGGCTATCTTGCTGTACCGGCTGCTGTCGGTTGTCATCTCCTTGCTTCGGCGCCTCGGCAAGCGCGCGTGGAGCACGACGGCGGAGCAAGCCGGAGTGCCTCGGCACCTCCGGGCAGGGACGCCACAGACGGGGAAGCCACTACAGAAAGGAAGGTCCGCCATGGCTATCGCAGTCCCTCCCGCGGCCATGCCCGACGACAACGTCCCCCAGGCGCCATTACGTGCTCCGGCGCATTTTCAAGCTCCCGCGTATTTTCCGGCTCCGGCAGCCATCCCCGACGACGTCCCCACCCTCCAGGATTTCCTCGCCGACAGGCCCACGCAGCCGGCCCCGCTCGCCGAAGCGGGCTGGCAGGGTGCCGTCCGCCGGCTCAGCCGCAATTCCCTAAGCCTGGGTCCCGGACGGCGGGAACTCGCCCACCTGGACGCCGTCGAAGAGGTTCAGCGGCGCCTGGAAGGCCCCCGGACCGTCGTCGTAGTTAACCCCAAGGGCGGCGCCCACAAGACCACGGCGACTCTGCTCCTGGCTGCGACGCTGGGCATCCAGCGCGGCGGGTACACGCTCGCCTGGGACAACAATGAAACGCGCGGAACCATGGGGTGGCGGGCGCCGCTGGCCGGGCACGCCGGCACGGCCGTTGACCTGATGCAGGAAGTGGACCGCTTCGAAGACCCTGTCCTGGGGCGGATCGGGGACCTTGACCGCTTTGTGCGCTACCAGGGATCCACGCAGTTTGACGTGTTGGCCTCGGACGAGGACGCGGCGGGGGCTGCCACCATCGGCAGCCGTGAATTCGATCGGCTCCACACGGCGCTGCGCCGGTTCTACCGGATCATCATGGTTGATACCGGAAACAATATGCGGTCCTCGAACTGGGAAGCGGCGGTGGCGGCGGCGGACGAGCTGGTCATCGTTTCCACTGTGCGGGAAGACACCGTGGCCAGCGCCGTCTGGCTGGTGGACGGGCTGCGTGAACGCGGCTACGAGGACAAAGTCCGCAACGCGGTGACCCTGCTTGCCGCGCCGTCCCTGAAGACCGATCTGCAGCTTCATGACAGGACCCGGACCCACTTCGAATCCCTGACACGGGAAGTCCTCGATGTGCCGTATGACAAGTCCCTCGTCTCCGGCGGACCGCTCAACTACCAGGCGCTGCTGCCGACGACCCGCGAGGCCTGGTTGCGTGCCTCGGCTGCCGTGATGCGGGGCCTTTGAGCCGCACCGCGTAAGTGGGAAACTGGCGGCATGCGGATCACCATCCTCCAAGGCGATATCACCACCCGCACCGCGGATGCGATCGTGAACGCGGCCAACTCCTCACTCCTGGGCGGCGGCGGTGTGGACGGGGCCATCCACCGTGCTGCCGGGCCGGAGCTGCTGGCCGCCTGCCGCAAACTGCGCGACACGGACCTGCCGCACGGGCTGGCACCGGGAGCCGCCGTCGCCACTCCCGGATTCCGGCTCCCGGCGCGCTGGGTCATCCACACCGTTGGGCCCAACCGGCACGCCGGGCAGACCAACCCGGCCCTGCTGGTGTCCTGCTTCAGCGAAAGCCTGCGGCTGGCGGATTCGCTGGGCGCGGTGTCCCTCGCGTTCCCCGCGGTGGGCGGCGGAGTTTACGGCTGGCACGGGCGCCAGGTGGCGGAGGCCGCGTACGACGCCGTCACAGGGTTTGGTGCCGCACATCCGGCCAGCGCGCTCGAGTCGGTGGAGTTTGTGCTGTTCGGCCCTGAGATGGAGCAGGCCTTCAAGACCGTGTTTGAGCAGCCTCGCTGAGGGTTAGCCCGCTGCGGTACTCCACGGGCTTTTTGCTGATGGGGTCCACAAAACGGATGCCGCGGGCCAGAAGCTGCAGCGGCTTGGTGTAGTCGTCCGGGGCCTTGTCCAGAAGATCCGGATAAAACGCGTCGTTCACGATGCCCAGGCCTAGCGAAGCCATGTGCACCCTCAGCTGGTGCGTCTTTCCGGAGTGCGGCTCCAGCCGGTACCGCGCCAGGCGGGCCGTACTACCCGGGTCCGCGTCGCCGGTGCCAGCGGGACCCGCTGAAGCGCCGCCGTCGAACGTTTCCAGGCGTTCAATCCGGGTCTCCGCGTTCGGCTCGCCCTCAATGACTTCGGCCAGCAGGTAGCTGCGGGATTTGGTCATCCGGTTCCGGACCACCACGGGGAAGCCGACGGCGGGGTGTCCGGCGGCGGGCTCCGCGGCGGACACACACTCGTATTCCTTCTGCACCTGCCGCTTCTCGAAGAGCACCTGGTAATTTCCGCGGGTTTCCGGGTTGGTGGACAGCAGCAGCACGCCGGCGGTCATCCGGTCCAGGCGGTGCATGGGGATCAGGTCCGGCAGGTTGAGCTGGTTCCGGAGCCGGACCAGGGCCGATTCCTGGATATAGGTGCCGCCGGGGGTGGTGGGCAGGAAGTGCGGCTTGTCCACCGCAAGGAGGTGGTCGTCCTGGTGCAGGATGCTGATTTCCACCGGGATGCGGGTCTCCGGCGGCAATGAGCGGTAGTACCAGATGAAGGTGTGGTCCTCGAGCCTGGTGGCCCGGTCCAGTGCGATGCCGCCCTCGCCCACGATCTCGCCGGCGTCGAACCTGTCCTCGATGCCCTGCGGATCAATGTGGCCCCAGCGGTGCATCATGTAGTCCATCGCGGTGGTCCACGGCCCCTCGTCCGGGAGGCGCAGGCGGGTGGCATTGACGCCGTCGCGCACAGGGAGGGGGGATTGCATCACCGGTCCATTCTACTTTGCCGGCTCCTGCGGCCCTGCCCGGTGTCCGTTTCGACGGTTCCCTGCACGCTCGACGTCCAGCAGCGCCGTCGATCCAGCAGGGAACCGTCGAGCCGGAGCGCCAGTCGCCGGAACGCAGCCCTGTCGCCGGAGCGTTCCGGCGACCCCGACGCTTTCGGGCGATCCCAGCGCCGACGGAAAAAAAGTTCTTGACAATAAAAGTTGTCGGTTGGCATGATGGAAGCATGTTGGACATCGAAGTGATCGAGGACCCGGCCGCGGCGGAAGCGTCGCTGGACCCGATCCGGATGCGCATCCTCCAGGAGCTCGCCGAGCCGGGGTCGGCCACGCAGCTGGCCGCCAAAGTGGGCCTGCCGCGGCAGAAGGTCAACTACCACCTCAAGGCTCTCGAGCGGCATGGGCTGGTGGAACTTGTGGAGGAGCGGCGAAAGGGGAACGTCACCGAGCGCGTCCTCCAGGCGACGGCGGCCTCGTACCTGATTTCGCCGGTGGCCCTCGCATCCGTTGCGCCGGATCCGCACCGGTTCTCGGATCGGTTCTCGGCCTTCTGGCTGCTGGCGCTCGCCGGGCGGATGGTCCAGGAGGTGGGCAAGCTGATCGCCGGAGCGGCCGCCGCCAGGCAGACGCTGGCCACATTCGCGATCGACGGCGAAATCACCTTCCGGACGGCGGCGGACCGGGCCGCGTTTGCCGAGGAGCTCGGCGTTGCCGTGACCCGCCTGGTGGACAAATATCACGACGGCGGTGCGGTCGCCGGCCCGGGCGGCACCCAATCGGGCGGCACCCAATCGGGCGGCACCCAATCGGGCGGCACCCAATCGGGCGGCACCCAATCGGGCGGCACCCAATCGGGCGGCACCCAATCGGGCGGCACCCACCCCGGCGGATCTTCCCCAAGTGGCACTTCTGCGGGCGGCGGACGGAAGCACCGGCTCGTCGTCGCCCTTCACCCCGTTCTCAAAACCCCCATCAAACCCCTTTCAGCGAAGGAGCAGGACAATGACTGACAACCGTGAATTTGAGATCGTCTACGACGCCGAACTGCCCGGCACACCCGAGCGCGTCTGGGAAGCCGTGACCAGTGGAACGCCGGCGTGGATGTTCCCCACAGACCAGTGGCCGGACGTCAAGACTGTGCAGGAGTACCCCACGCATCTCGTCTCCCGGATGGACGGGCCGGATGGCTGGTTCAACCAGCTGGAGCACGTTCTGGAACCGCTCGGCGGCGGCCGCGCCCGGCTGCACTATGTCCACAGCGGGATTTTCGCGGACAACTGGGATGAGCAGTACGACGGCGCCAGCCGCCACACCGAGTTCTACCTCCACACGCTGGGCCAGTATCTGCAGCATTTCGACGGCAAATCGGTGGTGTTCACGGACATCCAGTCTCCCGCGGCCTCGCAGACCCCGGACGGTTTTGAACGCCTGAAGAAGGCGCTGGGCGTGGACTCTGCCGAGCGGGGTTCTGTGGTTGAGCTGGAGCTCGACGGCGTGGGGCGGCTGACCGGGGAAGTGGACTTCTCCAACGAGCACTTCCTGGGCCTGCGGACGTCGGAGGCGATGTACCGGTTCTTCGGCCGCAACGCCTTTGGTGCTCCGGTGGGCATGACGGTCCACGATTTCAGTGGCAGCGGTGACTCTTCAGCGACCGCCGAGGCCTGGGGCGGCTTCCTCGAAGAGGTCTACACGTAGAGGTTCCTAGGGCAGGCTACATTCTCGACTCGCAAAATACCTGGCGCAGTGGAAATTTCACTCGCGTCAGGTATTTTGCGTGTCACGGGCGGATTAGCGCCTCGAAAGGTCCGCGCGTCGGCTCCGGGCAGACCTGGCGTCAGGCGGCCCAGCCGCGGGCGACGGCGTCCAGGGCTGAGCCGTACACTGTGGCCCAGTCTGCGTCCGGAGGGCCAACCTGTGCCAGCTCCAGGCTCACCAGGCCATGGACCTGACCCCATATTGCGACGGCGACCATTTCCGCGGGTGCCTGCAGTACAGTACCCGCGGACTGGGCGGAAGACACTGCTTCAATCAGGGGCACCATGGCATCGGCCGCAACGTCCGGGCTGGGCTGGCAATCGACGTAGGCGGCCAGCGCGCCACCGAACATCAGCCGGTAGAGCGCCCGATGTTCCAGCGCCCAGATGCGGTAGGCCGCGCCGAGTCCCCGAAGCCCGCCTGGGGCCGCTGCTATCTGTGAGTCGCGGAATGACCGGAACCCGTCGTCCACGACGGCGGTCAGGAGCTGGGATTTTCCGCCGAACAGTGAGTAGACGGCCGTGGTGGACGTTCGGGCAGCTGCTGCCACATCCCGCAGGTTCACGCGCGCCGGACCGTCGCGGTCCACCAGGTCAGCAGTGACGGCCAGCAGGTCCTGCCTGAGGGAATCGTTATGCACTACGGGTCTTGCCATGGAGTCCATTGTTTCATAACCTTGTTTCGTAACAACGTTATGAAACAAGGTTATGAAACTGACAACCTGAGGAGTTCCCATGGCACAGAAGGTATTTCCGGGACGCTACACCGCTGACCCGGGCCGCGAATCGGTGACGGTCTTCCTGATCGGGATGCGGGCGAACCGGTGGTGGAAGGTCGGGACCGTCGGCAAGGTGGCTGCTGCCATGCCGCGGATGCTCCAGCATCTGGCCGCCGACCCTGCGGCAGGAATGCTTGGATATGAGCAGTGGTTCGGGCGCACCACTGTGCTGCTCAGCTACTGGGAGAGCCCCGAGCACCTGCGGAAGTTCGCCGCGGACCGGGAGTCCCCTCACCTGGAACCGTGGCGCCGATTTATGAAGGAACTTTCCGGGACAGGGGACGTTGGCGTCTGGCACGAGACGTACCAGGTGCCGGCCGGCGGGATTGAGGTTGTCTACAACGGGATGCCGCAGTTCGGACTGGCCAGGGCCACGGCACATGTCCCCGTTGGGGCCGGGACCAACACCGCGAAGCAGCGGATGGGCCGGACCGCAGGGAGGAGTGCTGGCGCCGCTTGATCCCAACGGGCGCCTGATCCCGAAAGCCCACGAGCGTCACGCGATAGCCAGTGCCGGCGCGTTTTTCAGGGTCCGGCGGAGCTGCGGGGCGGCGTCGAGCCGGTCCTGGGCTGAGCGCAGGGCCCGGACAGCGGTCTCCAGCTGTTCGGGTGGCAGGGTGAAAGGCACCCGGAGGTAGCGTTCGAACGCGCCGCCGATGCCGAACCGAGGCCCTGCGGCCAGCCGGATACCAAATTCCGGAGCGATGACCGTGAGTGCAGTGCTGACCGGCGCCGGCAGCCTGCACCAGACGGACAGGCCGCCGGCCGGGCGTCCCGTTTCCCACTCCGGGAGGTGTCCGGCCAGGAGTTCCAAAAGTGCAGCGCGGTTGTCCCGGAGGGCGCTGAGCCGTGCGGGAAGCGGCTCGTCGAGGGCGCGGACCAGGTGGGCCGCCGCCAGCTGTTCCATGAGCGGTCCGCCCAGGTCCAGGGATGTCCGTGCCGCCGCAAACCGCTGGATCATGGCTTCGGAGGCGCGGATCCAGCCCGTCCGAAGGCCGCCCCAGTGGGATTTGCTGAGCGAGCCGATGGTGACCACGGCGGGACTGAAACCTGCCACGGGACTGGTTTCGGCGGCGTCGAGGTTGAGCTCACGGAGGGTCTCGTCCACCACCAGGACCGTACCAGCCGCTGCGGCCGCCCGGACCAATTGGCGGCGCTGGACGTCGGGCATCAGCTGCCCGGTGGGGTTGTGGAAGTCCGGCACCACGTACGCCATCCTGGGGCGCTGCTGCATCATGGTGGCCTGCAGCGCGTGCATGTCCCAGGCCAAGGCGGGCGGACCGCCGTCGGCCCTGTTAGTGCCTGCGCCATGGACTGCGGTGAACGCCACCGGAATGGCCCGGCAGCCGGCCGCGCGGATGGCATCGAGGGCATTCGGATAGCTGGGGTGTTCCACCAGCACCCTGTCCTGCCGGCCCGCCAAAGCGCGAATGATGATGTTGAGGGCGTGCTGCGCGCCCGATGTCACCAGGATCTGTTCGGCAGTTGTCGGCACGCCTGCCGCGGTATATCGTGCCGCCACCGCCTCGCGCAGGGGGAGCAGGCCCATGGCGTCGTAGCCGAAACCCGGCAGCAGTGCAGGAAGTTCGGTGACGGCGGCCGCGAACGCACGATGGACCACCTCTCCGCTGGCCGGCAGCGATGCGTACGCGAGGTCGATCAGCCCCTCCGGTGCCGCGAGCCCCGGAGATGTTGTTCCGGGAGTCCGCCGCGTGGTTGTCAGGCCCGGGTCCGTGAGCACCGTGGTACCCAGCGGCGTCAGACGCGGAATGCGGGTCCGGCCCCGGCTGCCTTGCCCGCTGCTGAGGAAACCCTGCTCGCGGAGGTGCCCGTAGGCAGCTGTCACGGTGGTGCGGCTGACACCCAGCGCCTCAGACAGTGCCCGCTCGCTGGGCAGCGCGGTGTCCAGGGCCACCCGGCCGTCCAGGACCAGGAGGCGTACGACGTCGGCCAGCTCGCGGTAGGCGGGCGCGACGCCGAGGTTCCACTCGCCCAGGAGACGGGCCAGTGCGGACGGGTTCAGCGAAGGGGACATGAGGCCAGTATCTCAGACTGGCTATGTAATTCAATGCCAGTTATCTGGCAGGGTTGTCGTTATGTTGACCCGCAGACTCCTCCAGCTCTTTATCGGCCTCGCCATGTACGGCATCTCCCTGGCCATGTTCATCCGTGCCGGACTTGGACTGGATCCGTGGGATGTGTTCCATCAGGGGGTGGCCGGCAGGACGGGGCTGAGCATCGGCGTGGTGGTCATCATTGTGAGTTTCCTGGTGCTGCTGCTCTGGATCCCGCTCCGGCAGTGGCCCGGGTTCGGCACGCTCTGCAACGCCGTGCTGGTGGGCGTTTTCGCGGATATCGGCCTGGCCCTGATCCCCACGTTCTCGCATCTGGGCGGCCAGATCGGCATGCTGGCAGGCGCAGTGCTGCTGAACGGCATCGCGTCCGCGTGCTACATCGGCGCACGGTTCGGTCCGGGTGCCAGGGACGGGCTGATGACCGGGCTGGCTCGGCGCACCGGCTGGTCCGTGCGGGTCTCGCGCACCCTGATCGAAGTGGTCGTGTTGGGAGTGGGCTGGCTGTTGGGCGGTTCCGTGGGCGTGGGCACGGTGGTCTACGCCCTCGCCATCGGGCCCTTGGTCCAGCTGCTGCTCCCGCGGTTCATGGTGCCTGCAGCGCTTCCGCCCGAACCTGCCGTCCTCGAACCCACCTTCCTTCAACCCACAGTCCTCGAACCGGACGCCGGCGACTCGGATGGTGCCGAGTTGGACGCTGGCGGCTGGGACGGTGGCGAGCCGGTCGCCGTCGCACGCGTGGCCAGGACTTCTAGGACCGCCTAGGGCAGGACCGGCTGGCACTGCGGGCAGAAGTAGATGTCCCGCTCTTCTTCACCGTTGGGTTTGCCCAGTACACCGCGGCGGATGGGGGCCCGGCATTTCAGGCACGGCTGGTGTTCCCGCCGGTAAACCCAGTAGCCCGGACGGCCCGCCATCCGCCCGACGGGCATGCCTCGCGGATTAAGGATGGTCACCCGGCGTCCCGGGCCCAGGTTGGCTTCGAGCAGCTGCTTGGCATCCGTCATCAGGGTCCTGAGATCGGGGACAGCTGAGACCGGAGTAGCCGGGTGCACACCGGACAGGAAGCAGGCCTCGCAGCGATAGATGTTCCCGATGCCCGCCAGGTTGCGCTGGTCCAGCAGGGCGACGCCGATGGGTACGTCGGGTGCCGCGCGGATTCGCTGCTCTGCTTCTGCCACGTCCCAGTCCGGCCCCAGCAGGTCCGGACCCAGGTGGCCCACGATGGTGTCCTCGTCCGCGGTGCGGACCACTTCCACGATGCCCAGGGAAAATCCGACGGCCTCGGCCGCTGCTGTGCGCAGTACGCACCGGGCGGTGAATCCCGGCTTCCGCCAGCGTCCTCCCGGCGGATAAACCTGCCAGGTGCCTTCCATTTTCAGGTGCGAATGGATAGTGAGTTTCCGCTCCTCCGGTCCCGCCACGCGCATCAAGAGGTGTTTGCCGCGCGGGACCACCTCCTCCACGGTCCAGCCGGCCAGGTTGAGCGTGGCGAACCTCGGCACGCGGAAGTCCGACCCCGTGAGCGTCTGCCCCGCCAAGGCCTTGTGCAGTTCGGCGGCGGCCCGCCAGACAGAATCACCCTCAGGCACGGATCCTCAGACCCTTGGGTGTGGAGTATGCCCCGGCGGCGGCGAGTGCGGCCGCCACCGGGGTGTCCAGGATGCCGTGGCCGTTGACTTTTTCCATGATCAGTTTGTCCACCGCGCCCCGGGTGACTACACCCACCAGGGCTGCCCCGGCGGCGGACAACACTGTCGTGTCCTCGCTGAAAGCCAGCAGAGTCTTACCGCCGCGTTCCACGTAGAGGACCAGGGCGCCGTCCACCATAACCACCAGTGCGCCGGCTTTCCGCCCTGGCCGGTGCCCCGTCCCGGCTTCCTGGTTGAGTGCCGGCCAGGGAAGCGCCGCGCCATAGGGGTTGGCGGGATCCGTGGCTGCAAGGGCCAGTGCCATGGGCTGGGGCTTGGCCAGCTGAGTGTCCTCGGAATAGGAGCGCAGCCGGTCCACGGTTGCCGGAACAGCGAACTGCGCGGCCCCAAGGTGCTCGATGAAGTACCCGCGGCGGCAGCGTCCGGCCTCTTCCAGCCGCGCCAGCACCTTGTACATCAGGCCGAACCCGCCAAGGATCTGCTCCGCCATGACCGATCCCCGGGTCACCACGCCATAGCGGTCCAGCAGAAGTTCAGCAGTGGCACGGGCATGGATGGTGGCGTCGAGTTCGGGCGACGGCAGGGCAGACCAACGCCCCGCGGCCAGCGGGGGAGTTGCCGCCGTGCCTGACAAAGAGCCGTACCGTCCGGCGCCCAGTGAGGGGGAGCCCAAACCGGAGGAGCCCAACCCGGGCGATCCCAGCAGGCCGGTGCTGTGCGAGCGGCCGAGCCTGCTCAGCCTGGGGGCGCGGGTGCGGGGCGAGCGGGCCACTTGGCGGTGAGCCGTGTGGCCGCCGGCGATGAGGGCGCGGACCGGGGCGAACGTGTCGCCGGTGATGCGGCCGGCCCACGCCAGATCCCACAGCGCGGATACCACTTCCTGGTCGCTGAGCACCGAGTCCATGCCACCGGCCACGTCCTTCAGTTGGCGGAAGAAATAACCGCCGCCGTTGTTCCTCAGATGGTCAAGCAGGCGCTGCTGCGCGTCCCCGGGTTCATATTCGACGGCGGGATTCAGCGTCAGTTCGGCGGAATCGGCCAGGTGGAGGCTGACCCAGCCGTCGTTTCCAGGCAGCGCTCCCGCGCCGGACCAGAGGAGCTCGCCGGCGGCCATGAGCTCGTCGAGCATGGCGGGCTGGTAGTTGGAAACCCTGCTCGCCAGGACCAGCGGCTCCCACGCCGAAGCAGGTACCGGCACGCCGGAAAGCTGGTCGATCGCGGTGACAATTCCGTCCAGCCCCCGTAGGGACGGCTGCCCGCGCCCGGCGCCCGGGGTGCGGACATGCTGCCAGGCCGGCAGGAAACGCCCATAGGCGGCGGCGTCCACCGGTTCCACTTCGGCGCGCAGCGCTGCGAGCGAACGACGGCGGAGCTTGCGGAGCACTTCGGCGTCGCACCATTCGCTGGTGGTGGGCGTGGGCAGGCGCGTCTGCGTGGATTCTTCCGATGGCCCATCGCTGGCCGCCTGTTCCGGCGGGGCGGCGTGCGGCCGGAACTCGCCTTCCACCACCCGGCCGTCCGCGGCGAGCCGTTTCAACGCCGTAGTGACCACGGCGACGCCAAGCCCCAACCGGGCCGCGGCTTCCGCCGAGGTGAAGGGTCCGTGAGTGCGGGCGTACCGGGAAACCAGGTCGCCCAAGGGGTCTGCCACCGGTTCGATGAAGGCAAGGGGAACGCCCATGGGAAGCGGAACGCCGATCGCATCACGCAGCCGCGCGGCATCCTCGACGGCGGCGTAGCGCTCGGCCCCTCCTATGTTGACTTTGATGGCCCGGTTGGCCCGCAGCAGTGCGGTCAGATGCGTCGTGGCCAGTGGGGTGTCGGCGTGCGGGGTTTCGACAGGCTCAACCACCGGTTCCAGCCGGGCGGCGACTTCTTCCGGGGTCAGCGGACCCAGCAACCTGAGCAGGTCGGCAACCCCTTCCATGCCGCGGGCCCGGCGGTCCGGTGCAAGGCGCTGAAGTTCAAGCTCGGTGGCGTCGATAACCTTCGCATCCAGCAGTTCGCGGAGCTCAACACGGCCGAGCAGCTCGTTCAGGAGCGTCGAATCCAATGCCAGGGCTGCGGCCCGGCGCTCGGCCAGGGGCGAGTCCCCTTCATACAGGAACTGGGCCACGTACCCGAACAGCAGGGACTTGGCGAACGGCGAGGGCTGCTGTGTGGTGGTCTGCACGACCCTGAGTTCGCGGCGTTCCACCGAGGCCGCGATGTCCTTCAGGGCCGGAAGGTCGTAGACATCCTGCAGGCATTCACGGACGGTTTCCAGCACGATGGGGAACGTGGGGTATTTCCGCGCGACGTCGAGGAGCTGCGCGGACCGCTGGCGCTGCTGCCAGAGCGGCTGCCGCTTGCCGGGGGTCTGCCGGGGCAGCAGCAGGGCACGCGCGGCACACTCCCGGAAACGCGAGGCAAAAAGCGCACTGCCGCCGACCTCGGCGGTGACAATTTGCTCCAGCTCGTCGGGATCAAACAGGAAGAGCTCGGCACCGGGCGGCTCGTCCTCCATCATGGGGACCCGCAGTACGATGCCGTCGTCCGCCGCCATGGCAGACCCGTCCAGGCCGTACCGCTGGTGCAGGCGCTGCCCGACGGCGAGTGCCCAGGGAGCGTGCACCGGCATCCCGAACGGGCTGTGCAGAATCACCCGCCAATCTCCCAGCTCGTCATGGAAGCGCTCCACCACAAGCGTGGTGTCGCAGGGGACCACCTCGGTGGCGAGCTTCTGTTCACGGAGGTACTGGATCAGGTTATTAGCGGCGAATTCATCTAGCCCGCTGGCCTTGCAGCGTTCGGTGGCAGGGCCGACGTCGGACGCTGACAGCTCACGCACGAAGGCGCCCAGCGCACGGCCCAGGTCAACGGGCCGCCCCAGCGAATCACCTTTCCAGAACGGGAGCTTGCCCGGCTGGCCGAAGGCGGGGGAGACCAGGACGCGGTCGTGGGTGATGTCCTCGATTTTCCAGCTGGTGGCGCCCAGCGCAAAAATGTCACCCACCCGGGACTCGTAGACCATCTCCTCGTCGAGCTCGCCCACGCGGCGGCCGCCCTTCGCGGGCGACGCGGCGGGTTTGCCGTCCGCTCCCGGCGCACCGGAGCCTTCCGCCTCGGTGCCGATGATGTACACGCCGAAGAGGCCGCGGTCCGGGATGGTGCCGCCTGACGTCACGGCAAGCCGTTGGGCTCCGGGCCTGCCTTCGATGGTGCCGGCGTTCCGGTCCCAGATGATCCGGGGCCGCAGTTCGGCGAATTCATCGGACGGATACCGGCCGGCCAGCAGGTCAAGGGTTGCCTCGTACGCGGACCGGGGGAGGGACGCGAACGGTGCGGACCGCCGGACAGTGGCGAACCATTCCTCCACATCGATGCTGCCCAAGGCGGTGGCCGCGACGGTCTGCTGGGCCAGGATGTCCAGCGGATTGGCCGGGACAAAAAGCCGCTCGATCTTTCCTTCGAGCATCCGCTCCACGGTGATGGCCGTGTGCACCAGGTCTGCGCGGTGCTTGGGAAACAGCACGCCCTGCGAAATTTCTCCCACCTGGTGCCCGGCACGGCCCACACGCTGGAGTCCACTGGCCACCGACGGCGGTGATTCCACCTGGACCACAAGGTCCACGGCGCCCATATCGATGCCGAGTTCCAGGGACGAAGTGGCCACGACGCAGCGCAAGCGGCCGGACTTGAGAGCGTCCTCAATGAGCGCCCGCTGGTCCTTGGAAACCGAGCCGTGGTGGGCGCGGGCCAGCAGGGGATCGGCTCCCGCCGTGCTGCCGGCCTGCGCCATCATGTGGGCCGGCGTCGCGGTGGAAGCAGGAACGGCAGCAGGACCGAATGCAGGGGCGCCGGGCGAAAACCCCGGGTCTGCGGCACCCGCGTCAGGCGAGTCCCAGCCACCGCCGACCGCGATCAGCTGCCGTTCGGCGTAGATCTCATTGAGGCGGGCGGTTAGCCGCTCCGCCAGCCGGCGTGAGTTGGCGAAAACGATCGTCGACTGGTTGGCCAGCACCAGGTCAACGATCTTCTCCTCCACATGGGGCCAGATCGAGGCCTGAGGCTGCAGCCCTGACGCGGGACCGGAGTCGAAGGCGCCCGCGGCGCCCGGGAGATCGGACATGTCCTCCACCGGGACGGACACGGTGAGGTCCCAGTTCTTCCGCGACGGCGGGGCCACGATTTCCACCGGCGCGGAACCGGCCAGGAACTGGGCCACCAGCTCACGCGGCTCCACGGTGGCGGAGAGCCCGATCCGCTGGGCGGGCTTGGGCAGCAGCGCGTCCAGCCGTTCCAGGGAGACCGCCAGGTGCGCGCCACGCTTTGTTCCGGCGACGGCGTGGACCTCGTCAACGATGATGGTGTCCACCTCGGTGAGGGTCTCGCGCGCCCTGGAGGTGAGCATCAGGAACAGCGATTCCGGCGTGGTGATGAGGATGTCCGGTGGGTTGCTGAGCAGCGCGCGGCGGTCCGCCGTCGTGGTGTCACCGGACCGGACCCCCACGGTGATCAGGGGCGCCGGAAGTCCCAGCCGCTTGGCAGTCTGGGTGATCCCGATCAGGGGCGAGCGGAGGTTGCGTTCCACGTCCACGCCGAGGGCTTTCAGCGGCGAGATATAGAGGACACGGGTCTTGCGTTTGGGCGGTCGCGGGCGTTTTCCTTTGACGGGCGCTTTGACTGTTGCTGCGGCCGTTCCCTTGAACGCCCCCTCGACCGGCACAGCATCCAGGCCGGGCAATTCCGGGTCAGGGGCCGGCGCCTCAACGAGCAGTCGATCCAGGGCCCAGAGGAACGCCGCGAGGGTCTTGCCTGAACCGGTGGGCGCCACAACCAAGGTGTGAGAGCCGGAGGAGATGGCGTTCCAGGCGCCGGTCTGGGCAGGTGTTGGCTCCGCAAAGGCGCCCAGGAACCAGTCCCGCGTGGGCCGGCTGAAACGGCCCATGGGTGCCTCTTTGCTACCGGCCGGGCGGGCTGCCGCGCGGGCATCCGGGCGCGCTGCTCGACGGGCTGCCTGGCCCGCTTCCGCTGGCTGATCCTCCTGCATGCCTCCATCATCCACTAACCCACCGACAGGATTGCCTGCCCGGCCAGGGCGCCGGCCAGCCCGCCGGGCAGGGCGCGGATCAACCCTGCTCGAGCCTCGGGAGATCCTTGGTGGCGGGTCCTTCAAGGAGCTTGCCGTCAGGGCTGAAGCGCGAGCCGTGGAGCGGGCAGTCCCAGGTCAGTTCGCTGTCGTTCCAGTGGACAATCCCGCCAAGATGCGTGCAGACGGCCGAGAGCCTGCACGTGGTGCCGTCCACTATGGAGACCGCCGCCGGCCGGGCGCCGTCGCGGTAGACCCTCCCGCCGCCGTCGGCCGGTACAGGACCTCCGGTGGTTGCGCCTGCCGATACCGCGGTTTCGGCAGGCTCAACCCCCGATTTGCCAATGGCCAGCTTCCCCCAGCCGGTGGCGAGACGCGCGGCCACGCCCGCGTTGACGGTGACGGCGGTCAGAGCCGCGCCGGGGGACGTCACGCGGTGATGGATCGTGTTGGCCCAGCCGAGGCTGCCGCCGAGGATGTCCGCGGAAATGCCCAGGGCGGCGGCCACCGCGTTGGTCATGCCCCACTTGTTGTAACCGGTGCCGAAGAAGATGTGGCCCCGGCCGCGGGGCAGTTTGCCAAAGAAGGGCATGAGGTTGGTGGCCTGGTAGTCCTGGGCCGACCACGTGTGGGTGGCCACTGCGCCCGGGAAGTGCCCGGTAGCCCAGTCCAGCAGACCCGACAGATGTGACTTTTCCGATTCGGTCCGCCCCACCTGATGCCCGTGCCCGCCAACCAGCAGGAACTGACGGCCGTCAGCCTCATAGTCCCGCAAGGAGTGGGTGGGTTCCTCGGCTGACAGGTACATTCCGGGCGGCGCGGTGACTCCGGCGGGCAGTTCCAGGGCCGTGGCGTAGGAGCGCAGGGACTTGAGTTTGGTGAAGTAGAGCCCGCGGTCCAGGACGGGGATTCCCGTGGCCAGAACAACGTTGTTGGCGGTGACGTTGCCCTGGTCCGTGTGGACAGCTAGTGGTCCGTTCCCGGAGACATTCCGCAGCCGGGTCCCGCCGACCACGCTCCCGCCGCGGGCCCGGACGTCCTGCAGCAGTGTGTCCAGGACGTCCATGGGGTTGATCTGGGCCTGATCGGTCAGGAGCAGGGCGCCTTGGATGGGGAAGGGGAGGCGTGCATCGCGCACGTACTCCACGTCCAGGCCCGCGGTGGTCGCTGCGCCGAGTTCCTCAAGCAATCGCTCGGTCCCTTGGGCGGTGGTGGCGTACGTGTAAGCATCCCGGCGCTGATACGGCACGCGTTGTTCCTCGAGGTAGCGAAGCAGCCACGACTGCCCCTCCTGGTTGGCCTCAACGTAGGCCCCAACCTGCTTCTGCGCATACTGCCTAGCCAGGGCGGACAGGACGGTCCCCTGCAGCAGACTGATTTTCGCCGTTGTGTTTCCTGTGGTCGCGGCCCCGGGAAACCTCGCCTCCAGGACCAGGACTCGCTGCCCCGAGCGTGCCAGCAACAGCGCGGTGACCAGCCCCGTCAGCCCAGCCCCCGCCACGACGGTGTCATAGCTGCTGCCTGCCTCAAACGTGTCAGTACTGAAGGATTGCCCGCGGTCCAACCAGAGCGACGTCATGGAAGCTAAGTGTACTTATCACGGCCTGTCAGGCCCAGAGCCTCAGGCGGGCTGGAAAGCTCCGATGCTCAGAAGGGTGATGTTGGCGTTGCTGCACGCGCTGGTGGGCTGCGGCAGGAACAACGACGCCGTGTCTTCCGGCGGGTAGATGCGGTATCCGGCCGCGTCCGTCAGGGTGCAGTCGCCGTAGTTTGCGGCCTGGGTGTAGCGGAGCACGGCGGATCCGGTCTGGCCTGGCGCCAGCAGGACGTCCGCTATGGGGGTGGTTTCGTCGCGCGTCGCCGCCGCGCCAATCGGTGCACCGTCGGCGTTGGCGGTCAGCGAGACCCCCGGGAAGCCCTTGAGCAGGCAGGGCGCCGTGCCCGTATTCGTGAGGTTCAGCTTCATGTAGACGCTGCCCGCCGCGCCCCCGCCGGACGCATCGGTAGCCGCCGACAGTGAGGCCGCCTTGCAGAGCGCGGGGCCGGACTGAGTGGTGCCGGACGACGACGGCGACGGAGACGCGTCCGGAGACGCCGGCGTGGTGGACGGGCTCGCGGAGTTGGTCCCCGGCGTCGTCGTCCCCTGCGTCTGCGGCTGGCTCGGTCCGCAGGCGGTGAGCATCAGCGCCGCCGCAGCGACCGCCGTCGTAATAACAAACCCTTGTGAAATGCGCTGAGACGTCATGGCACCACCTTTGTTGCTGCTGTGACGGGAGTCAACGATGCCACGGGCAGGCGGGGCGATTTGATGCCCGGATCGTGATCATCCGGGCATCAAATCCCGCAATGTTACGTGGCGGATTCCTGCCGGCGCTTTGAGCCGCTGCGCGCGAAGGCCACCCCGCCAAGGGCGAGTCCGCCGAGACCGGCAGCAAGCCCCGCCCAGCTACGGGCGTCCGCGCCGCTGTCAGTCACCGCGGCTGCCTGCTCAGTGGCCTGCGGTTCGCTGGCGTGCGCGGAGGCAGCAGCCGCGCCGTGGCCGTCCGTACTGGCCGCCTCGGTGATGGTGATGGACGGCGCCGGCGCCTTCAGGGAGTGCGGGTCCTGGCCGTCCTTGGCGATCTCCGACCAGTCCGTCTGCCCGGTTTCGCAGGACTGCAGCGTGGGGAAGTAGAGCGTGGAGCCGGCAGTGTCGGGCAGCTTGACCGACAGCACCAGGGCATCGCGCAGCTCGTGCTCCAGCGGAGCCTTGGCCGTGTACACAATCTGGCTGGTGCGTTTGGTGATGGAGGTACCGTCGGCCAGTTTCTTCGGCTCGGCGAGCTGTTCGGTCACTTTTTCCACAGTCCAGTTGGGGTTAACCGTGGGCTGGGCGTCGTTGAGTTCGGCCGGCAGGGTGATGGCCACCTTGGTGGTGGCGGACTCCTCGCAGCCGTGGGGGATGCCGAACGTGAGCAGGGCGTAGGAATTGGCGGCGGTTTTGTCCGGAGTGACGCCGACGTGGGCCGACGCGCCCGCTGCGGCGGTCAGGATCAGGACGGCTGCGCCGCCGGTGGCTGCTGCCGCGGTGAGGGTGCGGCGGAGGAATGTGGTGGTCATGGGGTTGCCTTTCGGACGCACGCCGGAGGGGGCGTGCGGAAGTACGGGGTGGGGCCCGCGGCCTGCGGAAGTGCGGTGCGGGCAGGGTCAGGAAAGTACGACGGCGGAAGGCGGGCCGCGCCGGCTGTGTTGCCTGAGGTTCCGCCAGGGGCGGAGGGGGAGAACCGCCGGCGGGCCGGGCACCGCCGGTGGCGTGCCGGCGTCGGGCGTTACTGCTTCGGGGAGCCGGACGAGGGGTCCCAGCCACGCGGCCAGTGCCCATAGGGCGGCCTCACCCTTGGCAAGCAGGAGGGCGCACGCGCCGGTGGCGAGTGCGTGGGTCAGGAGCATCAGGATGCCCGCGACGGAACCGGAACCGGATCCGGAATCGTGGACGTGTCCGGAGGCTGCGATGACAGGTGCGGCGGCGCCGGCGAGGTGGGTGTTATGGAGCCCGGCGGCAACACCGCTCACAGCCGTGCCCGACGAACTGAAGGCCGTGAAGGCTTCGTGCAGGATGAACTGTCCCGCGCCGAGGACGCTGAGCATGGCCGGAAAATTGAGCCGCAGCCTCGTGGCGGTGGTGGCCGCGAGCACTGTCAGCGCAAGCACGGCCAGCAGGATGCCTGGAGCGGGAAGGTCGCCGCCGCCTGCCACGTGGGCCCCGGCGGCAAGTGTCAGGACTCCCGTGGAGAGGGACGCGGCGCGAAGGAAATGGAAGGGTGGCCGGGCGTGGTTGGTGCGCACGAATCCTCCTTATTTCGGTCGCCGGTGACGGTCTTCAGTCGCGTTCTTACAGTGGTTCTTCTGCAACGTTCAGATTCTACCGGCCTTTGGGCGGGCCACCGGTGTGTGACGGGCCGTGCAGCGCGATCACGTTGGACGGGAACTCTGTCGCGTCGGATGGCTCGTCTGCCAAGTTGAAGAAACCCATTGCCATCTCGAGACACTGGATGGCCACCGGGGGAACGCGGTAATCAGTCGCCGCCTCCACCAATCCCAGTTCGGCGAGTAGGGTCAGCTTCTGCTGCGCCTGCAGGGCTGCGAACGACGCGTACATCTCTTCGAGGGCTGTGTCCTTGAGTTCCGTGTCCTCGAAGTCTGCGTCCTGAAGCAAGGCGCCCTCAACGTCCGGCGACGCCATCCGTTCGAGTTCCGCCACGGGCATGGGTTCGGTGGTGGTGCCATAGGTGAGGACGGCCAGCAGCGTCCCGGCCACCGCTTCCTGGTCCCACTCCTGGTCCGGGTCTGCGAGTAAACCGACAAGGAGGACCACCGACAGCATCCGGCGGATGTCCAGCCGTTCCTCGATCCTCGTGCTGTTCCAGGCGGCCACTTCCGGGCCGGGAATGGCTTTGGTGGATCCGAGCGTGATCAGGTTTGCTCCCACCATGGCTGACCAGATGTCGCGGAGTACCGGGACGTCGTGCATGGTACCGACCTCCAGCAGCGTTTCGGGCTGGGCCTCGGCATTTTCCAGATCGAAAAGTGGCACGGCTCCACTCGCGCCACGCTTTCCACGGGCCTGGACTCCGACGGCCGCGGCTGCCAGCTCGATGTCCTTCAGACGCAGCGCGCCCGTACTGGTGATTTCCCTGCCGGTTCCGATCCACTCCAGCAGGGACGTGGCACGCTGGATCAGCGGCATGGCATTGAACGCAGCCTCCTGGTGGTCGTCGCTGAGGTCAGGCACCTGGATAGCCGGCAATTGCGGGACTGCGGCGGCGATACCGCTTCCCAGTGCTGAATGTAGTTCCTCGTAGGCGGCGTCCGTGCCGCTCCAGCGGCCGGTCCCTTTCAGGAAATGGATGTACGAGTGAAGGGCGAAATAGATGTCGTCGAAGGCCTCGTCCATTTCGTCGGGGTCCAACGACGCCGCAATTGCTCCGGCCGCCTGCTCCACGCTTTCACTGTCGATGGCGGTGGCCGAGCTCGAACCGTTGATGGCGTGCTGCGAGGTGAGGAAGAGTTTGACCAGCTCGAGGCACTCGAAGGCACCGGCAGGATCAGGGTCTTCCGTCGCGTGCCATTGAATGAAGTCACGAGCCATCGAATCAACCACCCGATGGTTCAGGACCAGCTGCAGGGACATCTTGGGGGCCGAAGGTACGGCCTTGAGGTGCCGCCGGTCCTTGTTTCTGCTCTTGGATTTGCCGGTCTTTTTGGTCAAGGATTGCCTCCGGTGTCAACGGGCGCTCGCCCCAGGTCGGTTGCCTGGGATAACCGCGGATGTATCGAGCTTACAAAACCGGGGTGCCGGCGAGCAGTTCGGCGAGGACATCCGCGGCCGAGTCATGCCGGATCAGCGCTGTGGCCTGTCCCGCCCAAAGCGACATGAGGTCCGTGTTTCCCTGGGCTGCTGCCTGTGGACGGAATCGGCCGGTGAGCCAGTTCTGGGCGGGGAACGGGGCTATTCCAGCCTCCGAGCGTCCACCCTCTGCCAGCTTGGCCGCTGACAGTTCCGCGATGATGCGGTTGGGGATGCCGCGGGCCAGCCGTCCGCTGAGGGCTCTTGTCAGCACTGTTTCCCGCGCGGCTGGGCTGTGGAGGACGGCCCGGTACGCAGGCACTGCCGCAGATTCGCGGGTGGCCAGGAAGGCCGAACCGACCTGGACCGCGTCGGCACCGAGGGCCCGTGCGGCAGCGTATCCGCGGCGGTCCGCGATTCCCCCGGCCGCGATCACCGGGATCGTTACGGCGTCCGCCACCTGCGGAACAAGTGCGAACGTTCCGATCAGGGACTCTTCCGCGGGCTTCAGGAACGAGACACGGTGGCCGCCGGATTCCATGCCGCTGGCAACCACGGCATCCACGCCGCCGGCTTCCAGGGCAACGGCTTCCGCCACGGTGGTGGCGGTGCCCACCACGACCATTCCACGCCGGCGCGCCGCCTCAACCAGTTCCGGTGCGGGCACACCGAATACAAAGCTGACGACGGCGGGACCCGCCGCCAGGGTTGCCTCCACTTGCTCTTCGTAGTCGGGCAGGTAGCGGTCCGGCATGTGCGGAAGCGGCAGGCCCACTTCGTCGAAGTAGGGCTTAAGGGTCTCGAGGTACTGGTCGAACGCAGCCTGGGGGAGCGACGTGGTTTCGTCGCCGGTGGGAATCCAGAGGTTGAGGGCAAACGGCTTCGCCGTTGCCTTCCTCAGCTCAGCCGCCGTGTTCCGGATGGCGTCGGCGCCATAACCGTACAGGCCGTAGGAACCCAGCCCGCCGCCGTCGCTCACGGCTGCTGTCAGCTCCACGGAAGAGACACCGCCGAAAGGGCCCAGCACCACAGGAACGTCCGTGCCGAACAATTCGGTGATGCGGTTTGGCCGGGCAGAGGTGCGGTGCTCTGGCGTCATGCGGCGGCTCCTGAAAGGTCGACGTTTTGGCTTCAGGACCCAGTCTCGCAGGGCTGGGCTCTGCTGCCCAACCTATGCGTGCGGAGTCAGTCTGTTTCCGGGCCCGAGCAGTAATGGCAGTCGTCGGGGCACGCATCGGTCACGTCTGGCTCCATATGAGTTCGAGGCAGTCGCTGACCCGGAAGAGTCTGCGGCCGCCCATTTGCGCGATTCGTCATCGAAGTCACGGTTCTTCCTTAGGATCAGGTGCCGGTCAGGTGTGCCGGTCCAATTCATCCAACCCGAAGGGTCGTGGTCTGCTCAATGGAGGATGTGACCACGCATGCCGCACCAGTTTGTGCAGGCATCCAGTAGGGCCATGTACCGCAACATGGGGCGGGGCTAGACTGCTGGCGTAAGTCGCCAACCACCGCAGGGAGCACATGATGAACTACTCAGGAACTGGCAACGAAAAATCCACCCCGGCCAGCGACCTCAACAGGACCCACGTGGGTCAGACGGTCAGTTTTGAGCCGGACGAATTCACGCTGGTGTTCGGAAAAATCGCGGCTATTGCACGCAAGGAAGGCAGCGTGACCATGGCCTTGCAGGGCGTTGAAGGAAGTGGCGGCCTGCAGTCCAGCTACAGCCTCCCCGGCAGTCAGCACGTGTATTTGCAGCCCGACATGCTCACCAATACCGAGTCCACCATCAAGGACTTCTTCGGCAAGGTCCAGGAAAACCTGCGCGGCGGGCACAAAGGAGATGACAGGACGGACAAGCTCTGACGGAGGAGCCGTCCCTCGGGTACAACAAAGGCCATCTGACTGCGGTCGAGGAGACCTCGTACGGGCGATTCGAGGCGCAGACGACCACCACCGTCTAAGACGGGGAGGGAGGGTCCGAATTGGGCTGGGCGTAGGGTGGAAGTTAGACGGAAGGAGCACTTCATGAAGAAAATCCTCATGGTACTGACCAGCGTTTCCGAGATCGGCGATACCGGAGAGAAGACCGGGTACAATGTGGCCGAGGCTGCACATCCCTGGAAGGTCTTCAAGGATTCAGGGCATTTCGTCGACTTCGCGTCCATCCAGGGAGGCCAGCCCCCGCGCGACGAGGTGGACTCAGAAGATCCCATCCAGGTCGCCTTCACGGAGGACGAGACCACGCGCGCCGGTCTCTACAACACTGCCCGCGTCGACGTCGTTGATCCCGACCAGTACGACGCCGTCTTCCTCGTGGGAGGCCACGGCACCATGTGGGACTTCCCGGACAGCGAAGGCTTGCAGAACCTCGTAGCCAGCGTCTACAACGCCGGCGGCGTGGTGGGCGCTGTCTGTCACGGGCCAGCCGGACTGCTGAACGTCGAGTTGGCCAACGGCTTTCGGCTGGTCGAGGGACGGAAGGTCGCGGCCTTCACCAACGACGAGGAGGTTGCCGCGGGGAAGGACAAGGTCATCCCGTTCTTTTTGGCAGACCGGCTTGAGGAACAGGGCGCCACCCACGTCTCCGCTGGTGTCTTTGAGGAGAACGTCGTGGTTGACGACCGGCTGGTGACCGGCCAGAACCCAGCATCAGCGGCCGGCGTGGCCAAGGAGATGGAGAAGCTCCTGGCAGAGGTCATCCACCAGGAAAAAGCCGAGGAGCAGCACGAGGCGGAGGCGCTGCGCGCCGAGAAGGACGCCGAGAAGAACGCCAAGAAGGCTGCTGCGGCAGGTACCGAGCACTAACGCCCGCAGCGCACTGAAACTGGCGGCCGCCCCGACGACGGAGTGGCCGCCAGCCGGCGTAAGTGCGCCGGCGACCATACTCTCCAACGCATCGCCGACCTGCTTCAGGTTCCGCGCTCCACGATGCACGGCCACCTCAACAAAGCAAGCATCGGACGACGGTCCACGCTTACTGGGTCCGGCCAAAACAGAATTTCGTTACCGCTGCGTTACTGAGGGGCCAAGTTTGGGGCAAAACAAAACCCCCACTTCCCTTTGTTTATAAGGGAAGCAGGGGCTTGCCAATTGGCGGTGACGGTGGGATTTGAACCCACGTTGGCTTTGACACCAAACAACATTTCGAGTGTTGCACCTTCGGCCGCTCGGACACGTCACCAACCTGAATAGGTTACCGGAGCATACCGCCCATCCACAAAACGGCAGGCGTTCAGCCCCCGGATGGTGCGAAGGGACACCTAAGCCCACTCCAGCGCCCGAGGGACACGTGAGGCTCTCAACTGCAGCGACGCGGCTGTAGGCTCGGACGGCAACCTTGAGGTCCGGGGTGATCAGAGTTATGCACATAGCCATTCCTCTGCGCCGTTTTTGTCAGACCCCTCTGGGATGCTTTGGGTATGGATAGCAGAGCAGCTGTGGCAACAGCGGAGGCCCTCGCGGCGTCCTTCGCTGAGCTTGCTGCAGTGCTCCGTGGTGGGGCAGATTCCAAGGGTTCCGGTGGTGCTGATCCGCTGCGCCGTAGGGCCGAGATCGCCTTGCAGACTCTGGCTGGAGTCGCCAGCGGGGAGGCAAAGATGGCGGCCCTGAAGGTTCACGCTGCCGCTGATTTTGCCGCCTCGTCCACGGCCCTGGCGGGACCGGCAGAGTCTCCGCAGGACCACAGGGGTCAGGAGATGGCTGTGGTTGCGGAGGTGGCCTGTGTGCTGACGGTCAGTGAACGCGCCGCGGGTGCCCTGCTCGCTGAAGCCCATGAACTGACCACCGCCCTGCCGTTGACGTTGTCGGCGCTGCAGGCCGGGACGATCTCGTGGCAGCACGCCCGGATCATGGTCGATGAAACCGTGAACCTGGACCCTGACGGCGCCCAAGCCCTCGAGGCGCATTTTCTGGATCCGGCGGTAGCGAATCCGGCACGTGGGTGCCCGGCCGGTGAGCTCGTGCCCGGGCGGTTCCGGCACAAGGCTCGGACGTGGCGGGAGCGGCATCACCCGGTCAGTATCGAAAAGCGCCACGCAAGGAGTGCCGCCGATCGAAGGTTGGAGTATGCCCCGGATCGTGACGGTATGGCCTGGCTCTCGGCTTACCTTCCCGCCGATCAGGCGGCCGGGATCTGGGAACGTACCACCACTGCCGCGAGAGCGCTCCAAGGACCTCATGAGGACCGGACCCTCAGCCAGATTCGCGGAGATATGGCCGCCACCTGGCTCCTCGGCAACAACATCGCCGGCGCCGGAACCGGTGGCATGACGGGCGTGGGCGGCGGTATGGGCGAAATGGGCGGCGTGGTTGTGGGTGTCGGTGTTCCGTCGCCGCGGGCCCAGGTGCTGGTCACGGTCCCGGTGCTTTCGCTCCTGGGTGTCACGGATGAACCAGCCATGCTCGACGGGTACGGACCGATTCCGCCGTCCATGGCCCGCCAACTGATCGCCGAGGGCGCCGACTCCTTCCGCCGTGTCCTGATCGACCCCCGCGACGGAGCTCCGCTGGAGATCGGGCGGACCAGCTACCGGCTCACGAAAGCCCAACGCCAATGGCTGCGACTAAGGGATAGCAAGTGCCCGTTTCCCGGCTGCAGCAACCACTCGCTCGACAACGAAGCGGACCACATCCTCGCCTGGGCACACGGAGGCTCCACCGGGATCAGCAATCTCGGCCAGCCGTGCCCCCGCCATCACCGGCTCAGACACACCACAGCCTGGAAACCCACCGCCGCCAGCAAGAACGAACCACCAGGCTGGATCTCACCCACCGGCCGGCGCTACGCCAGCGAACACCCCGACTGGGAACCACCCCACTGGCCACGGCGACAACCAGGCCAATGGTCAGAGTTGGCGTTCGATGCAGATCCCGGCGTCCCCGAAAACGAATTTCCGGTCGGCCAACTGCCGAACCATCCGGATCCGGAGCGTCACGCTGCCGGCCCTCATTCGCCCGCCGATGACCCGCCCGCCGATGACCCGCCCGGCTATGCCCTGTTCCCGGACGACACGCTGCCGGACGGACCCTTGCCCGAAGACCCCTACCCGAACTGGGGCTTCTCCCTCGCTGCCCACACCACAGTCTGACCGCCAACTCCAAGTGACTGCAGGGCCGGGTTAGGTCTGAGGCAGTGGCGGGGCGGGCAGAACACGGCTGCCTCCCATCGACAGCGCGAACGGACAGTCATAGCCCGGATTCCTAGGGCCGCAAGTGTCCGTTCGCGCCGGGTGGGTGTCGCGGAGGGCCCTCGCGGACTAGATTCATAAGCAAGATGACCAATTCAGGCAAAGATGCCCAGGCAACCGCGTACTGGACTACCGGACCGAAACACGGCGAGCTCCGGAACGAGGCACTGCCTGCCCCCGGGCCCGGCGAAGCGTTGGTCCGCACGCTGTATTCAGGGATCAGCAAGGGCACGGAAATTGTGGTCCACACAGGCTCCGTCCCGCCGCGCGTCGCTGAGGAGATGCGCGCGCCGCACCAGCAAGGAACCTTCCCGTCGCCCGTGAAATTCGGGTATCTCTCGGTGGGCATCGTAGAGGAGGGGCCCGAAGACTGGGCGGGCCAGAAGGTCTTCTGCCTCAATCCACATCAGGACCGCTACGTCATTTCCACAGACGCCCTCACCAGGATTCCCGACGGCGTCCCGGCCCGCCGCGCCGTCCTCACCGGCACCGTGGAAACCGCCGTCAATGCCCTCTGGGAAGCTGGACCGAGGCTGGGGGACAGGATCGCCGTCGTCGGCGCCGGCCTGGTGGGCGGCATGGTGGCCACACTCCTGCGCACTTTCCCGCTGGCCCGCTTCCAGCTGGTGGACCTGGACCCGGAACGTAAGCACTTGGCGGACAAGCTTGGCGTGGAGTTCGCCCACCCCGATGATGCTAAAGCGGACTGCGACATCGTGTTCCACTGTTCCGCCTCCCAGGAAGGCCTCGAACGCAGCCTGCAGCTGGCCGGCGATGAGGGGGAGATCATCGAGATGTCCTGGTACGCCAACCGCAAGGTCACGCTGCCGCTGGGTGAGGACTTTCACGCACGCCGGCTCTCCATCCGGGCCAGCCAGGTGGGAGTGGTTGCCCGTGCGCGGCGCCACCGCCGGACCACGGCCGAGCGCCTGGAACTGGCTGTTGAGCTCCTCAAAGACCCGGTCTTCGATGCCTTCCTCACCGGCGCTTCTCCATTCACGGACCTCCCGGCAGTAGTCCAGCACCTGGCCGACGGCACGCTCCAAGCCCTGTGCCATGTGATCGAATACCCCAACGCTGACAGCCCTGGAGCGTACAACCCCAGGCAGGACAGCCCGGCAGAAGCCGACCCCAAAGACAGGAAGTAGCCGTGTTCAGCCTGACCGTTCGCCGCCATTTTATGATCGCCCACAGCCTCCCACGGGAGGCATTTGGCCCGGCCCAGGCCCTCCACGGGGCGACCTTTGTGGCGGAGGTGACGTTCCGCCGTCGTGCGCTGAACCAGGACTCGATCGTCCTGGACATCGGGGCCGCCGGCGGCATCATCGAGGACGTGCTGTCCGGCCTTAACTACAAAAACCTGGACGAGCACCCGGACTTCGTGGGCAAGCTCAGCACCACCGAGGCAGTCGCCGAGTACATCGCCCACGCCGTCGCAGCCAAGCTCAAAGATGACGACGACGGCCGGGAGCTCGCGGGGATCGACGTCACCCTGCGCGAAAATCCGGACGCGTGGGCAACCTACACCCACGACCTGTCCGCCTGATCCCATGCCGGTCAGGTTCCTGGTCCCCGCCAACATCCGCCACAACTCCGGCGGCAACGTCTACAACGCCCGGCTCACGCAAGGCCTGAGGACGTTGGGCGTTGCCGTGGAGGTTCTGGCGGTGGCTGGTTCCTGGCCGGATTCCAGCGCCAGGGAACGACGGCGGCTCGGCGGCCTGCTGGGTGCCCGGGACCCCGGGGCGGGTCAGCCGTGGTCGGACACCACCCCAGAAACCGTCGCCCTTTTGGATGGGCTGATTGCGTGCGGTGCCCCTGCCGAACTGGAGTACGCCGCGGCCGCCGGACAACACACCTGGGTCCTGCAGCACATGCCGTCGCCCAGCCACCCTGACGGCGAAGGGCGGGCACTGCGGGCGGCCGCCGGAGTGATCTGCACCAGTTCGTCCGCTGCGGCCTCGGCGACAGAAAAACACGGGCTCCCCGCCAGCCGGGTTGCCTTGCCCGGGACGGACCCTGCGCCGGTGGCGCCGGGTTCGGCGCCGCCCCACATCGTTGCGGTGGCCGCGCTGCTGCCCAACAAGGACCAGCTGCTGACCGTGGCGGCGCTGGCCAGGCTCCAGGACCTCACCTGGACAGCGTCCCTGGTGGGAACGGACGACGCCGACCCCGCCTATGCGGCACAGGTCCGGGCAGCCATTGCCTCCTACGGAATGGAGGACCGGGTGCGCGTGACCGGCCAGCTCGCCGGGACGGCCCTGGCGGACGAGTGGAACCGGACGGACCTGAGCCTGCTGGTGTCGCGGGCCGAAGCCTTTGGACTTGTGGTGACGGAATCGCTGGCCCGCGGGATTCCCGTCATCGTGCGGGAGGGAACCGGCGCCGTGGACGCGTTGGGCCTGGCCTGCAGACTGGTCGGCAGGCCCGCGGGAGCACTGGACGGCGAGCGTGGTGGTGAGCGTGATGGCGGGTCATATGCGGTGCCAGGAGCCGCCGTCGGACTCGCAGGAACTGGAGACAGCGGACACGAAGACAGCCGCGCTGGTGTGCTCGCTGCCGTGATCCGGCAATGGCTGCTGGACGGAACCCTCCGCGCCGGCTGGCGTGCGGCTGCCCTCGCTGCACGGGAACAATTGCCAGGCTGGGACTCCACCGCCTGGAATGTCCTTGAGATCCTCGGTGTGCCCGCCAAGGAAGTGCACGCTGTAGTGCCTACCGCCGCGGGGAACTCCGGTGGACAATGAGCCATGACCACGCACCCGACCTCTGCCACCGTCTTGATCCCACAAACACTGGGCCCGGAAGCCTCGGGCCCAGATGCCTCGTGCCCGGAAGCCCCGGATCCGCGGGTGCTCACCCCTGAACTCCTCAGGGCATGGGCCTGGCACCAACAGGGCCTCGACGGGACCATGCAGGGCGCGGACGCCGCCGACGTGTTTACCAGAGCAGGCTGGGCCCGTTCCGTCGGCGGCGCCAACCCGTACCTCACGCTCTTTGCCCGTGCCGGCACAAGCCGCGCGCAGGCGGATGCCGACGTCCTGTCCCTGAAAATCCACGAGCTGCCCACCGCCCGCGGCTGCACCTACGTGCTGGGAAGGGATGACTTTGCGTGGGGCCTCCAGATCGGCAGGGACGCCGCCGTGGCACCGTTCCGGGTGCTGGCAAGAATGGGGGTCGAGCGCGGCGAGATCACGCTGCTGGAGGAGGAGATCCTCCATGCCCTGGCCGAAGCCGGCAGCCCGCTGGATCCTAAGCAGCTCAAGGACCTGCTGGGCGATTCAGTCCGGAACCTCGGCGAAGAGGGCAAAAAGAAGGGCGCCGCCACCACGTTGCCCACGGCCCTGGGCCTCCTCCAGGCGGACGGCCGGATCCGGCGCGTGCCCGCCAATGGCCGGCTGGATCAGCAGCGTTACGCCTACACACTGTGGGGGCTGCCGCCCACCGCGATGGACGACGATGCCGCCCGAAGCCTCCTGCTGGGGCGCTATCTCGGCTGGACTGGCGGTGCCACGGTCAAGCAGTCGCAATGGTTCACGGGGTTCACGCTTGCCCACACCAAGGCGGCCTTGGCAGCCACCGGGGCGTTGGAGGTTCCCACCGCCAGCGGTGAGGTGCTGTGGATGATGCCCGACGACGTCGGCCGCCTTGCCTCGTTCAAGGCGCCGGCGGAGGAACAGATTCAGCTGCTGGCCGGCACGGACTCGTTGGTCCTGCTCCGCAGGAACTCTGGGGATCTGTTTGCCGACCAGGACAAGGGGAAGAACGTCCTGGGTACCACGTTAGCGTTGCAGGCTGACCTGCCGGACCACCCCATCTTCGATCGCGGCCGGATCATCGGGCTGTGGCAATACGATCCGGGGAGATCACGGATTGCCCATTGGCTCTTTGACGGGGCCACGCCCGCAGTCTCCCGGCGCATCGCCGAGGTGGAGGCCTGGATCCGGGACGAACTGGGCGACTTCCGCTCGTTCAGCCTGGACTCACCGGCCTCACGCCAGGACAGGATCGACGCCCTGGATGCCGCAGGATGAGTCCCGTGCTGCCGGGTGAGCGCGTTGCGACCGGCTGAGCCGCGTTACAGCTGGCTGCGGTGTGCTGCAAAAAAGTCCCTGAGGACCGCGCCGCACTCCTCTTCCCTGACGCCGCCGTACACCTCAACCCAGTGGTTGAGCCGGCGCTCGCGGAGGACGTCGAACACGGAGCCCGCTGCTCCGGCCTTCTCATCCCATGCGCCAAAGACCACGCGGGGAATCCTGGCCAGCACCACAGCGCCGGCGCACATGGCACACGGCTCGAGAGTCACCACAAGCGTGCAGTCCGCCAGCCGCCAGCCGTCCCCAGTGCCGCCGTCGACCTTGGACAAGGCACGCAACCGGTCCGCCGCCTGGCGGATGGCCACCACCTCCGCATGGGCAGTGGGGTCTCCCAGCTCTTCCCGCTGGTTCCGTCCGGAACCCAGCACGGCGCCGTCGGGACCTATCACCACGGCACCGATGGGCACGTCCTCGGTGGCCAGCGCGCGCCGGGCTTCGTCCAGGGCAAGACCCATCCAATCGAGGTGGTTCTTTTCTGTGGATACCATGGCTCAATGATAGTTTCGAAGGATATCCAGCCTGCAAAGCATTGACGCCGGGAGGAACTTGTGGACACCTTCACCGGACGGTTGAGGACTTGGTTCAAGCCGTACGCGGCGCTGACCATCACCATCCTGATCGGCGGCGTGATCATCGTTGCGCTGGCCCTCCTCGGTGCCGAGGTGTACGACAACGTGGTGGACGCGGCCGGCCTGGCAAACCTGGACAAGCCTGCGCTCCGGTATGCCGAAGACCTGCGGAATCCGGTGCTGGACTCGGTGGTGACCGGGTTTACGAATGTCGGCGGAGGCATCGGAATGCCCATCCTCGCCAGTATCCTGACCGCCTGGCTGACGTTTGTGGGGCGGACCTGGCGCCCCATCGTCCTCATTGGTGGTGCGGCAGCTTTTTCCGTCACCGCCACCACCATCGGGAAGAAGCTGGTGGGCCGTACGCGGCCGGATCACGCAGACGCGGTGCCGCCGTTTGAGACGTCACCGTCGTTTCCAAGCGGCCACACGCTGAACACCACGGTGGTGATTGGGCTGGTGGTCTACCTGGCCTGTCTGCAGTACCAAAAGACTCTGGTCCGGGTGTCCCTGATCGCAGCCGGCACACTGTTTATCGTCGCCATGGGGCTCAGCCGGGTGTTCCTGGGGCACCATTGGCTCACGGACGTCATTGCCGCCTGGCTGCTGGGCCTGGCCTGGCTGGGCATCGTGATCCTGGCGCACCGGCTCTTCCATTTCATCAGGCGGCGAGATCATGATGGCCCGGCCCCCACGTTCGACCGGCCGGTGGTGCGGGATGCGGTCCAGGATGGCGGCATCACCGGGCCCGGCAGGGGGAGTACCGGGTGATAGTTTTGACGCATGCGCACTCTCGTTGTGGACCACCCGCTGGTCGCCCATAAGCTCACCGTCCTGCGGGACAAGAACACTCCTTCACCGGTCTTCAGGCAGCTGACGGAAGAGCTGGTGACCCTCCTGGCCTACGAGGCCACCCGCGAGGTCCGCACTCAGCCGGTCACTATCGAGACCCCGGTCAGCACCACAGTGGGCACCGCTTTCACCAAGCCAACGCCTTTGGTGGTCCCCATCCTGCGTGCTGGACTCGGCATGCTCGAGGGCATGACCAAACTGGTCCCCACCGCTGAGGTGGGCTTCCTGGGCATGGCCCGCGACGAAGAAACGCTGGACATCATCACCTATGCCGAGCGGCTCCCGGAAGACCTGACGGACCGGCAGATCTTTGTGCTGGATCCCATGCTTGCCACCGGCGGAACCCTGCGCGAAGCCATCAAGTTCCTTTTCAAGCGCGGCGCCTCCGACGTCACGTGCATTTGCCTCCTGGCCGCGCCGGAAGGCCTGGCCAAGCTCGAAGAGGAGCTTGCCGAGGCCAATGTGACCATCGTGCTGGCCTCCATTGACGAACGGCTCGACGAGAAGTCCTACATCGTTCCCGGGCTGGGCGACGCCGGCGACCGCCTGTACGGCATCGCCGGCTAGTACGGGGCTGTTCCAGGACTTAGGTCTTCCGCTTTCCCGCCGCCGCCGTTAGCCTGTGGCGAATGGACTGGAAACTTGAACTCGTTTTTGTGCCCGTATCCGACGTGGACCGCGCCAAGGATTTCTACGTCAACAAAGTTGGATTCAACCCGGATTTCGACGAGCGGCCCATGGATGGCATCCGCTTCGTCCAACTGACCCCGCCGGGATCCGCCTGCTCCATTTGTATTGGCGAGGGCCTCAATGACGCCCCTCCGGGTACGGCCCCAAGCCTGCAGATGGTGGTCAGCGACATCCAGGCCGCCCACGACCACCTCAAGGGCAACGGTGTGGAGGTGAGTGACATTGACGTGCAGGACTGGGGGCACTTCGTCTATTTCGCCGATCCCGACGGCAACAAGTGGGCGGTGCAGTACATCCCGGGCCGTGACGCCTAGGCCCGTGACACCTAAGGTCGCGACGCCTAAGGCAAGATAGGCAGCATGAACATCCCCACACCTGCCGCCACGCGAACACCTGCCGCGACGCGAACGCTGACCTGCCGGGCCGTCCTTTTCGACATGGACGGCACGCTGGTGGACTCCACGGCAGTTGTCGAAGAGGTATGGGGAGAATTCGCTGCCCGGTACGGTCTGGACATCGACGAAATCCTGCGCACTTCGCACGGCATCCAGGCCGCCGACACCGTGCGCCGGTTCGCGCCGGCCGGAGCCGACGTCGCGGCGCTCACCGCGGAACTCGGCGCCATGGAAAGGGCGCGGACTGCCGGTATCGTCGCGTTGCCGGGGGCTGCCGAGCTGCTCCGCAGCCTCCCGGCCGAGGCAGTGGCGCTGGTGACCTCAGCGGACAGGACCCTGGCGGACATCCGCATGGACGCCGCGGGACTGGCCATGCCGGCCACGGCCGTGACAGCGGAACTGGTCACACGGGGCAAACCGCACCCGGAAGGGTATCTGAAGGCAGCCGCGCTGCTGGGCGTGAAGCCGGAGGATGCCGTGGTGTTCGAAGATGCGCCCGCAGGGATCGCAGCAGGTGTTGCCGCGGGGATCCGGACGGTGGCCGTGGGTCCCAATACGGGCGAATTGCCGGCCGGCGTGCTCCACATCCCGGACTACAGTGCCGTGACCGCCTCTGTGGCCGGGGGACAGCCGGTTATTTCTTTCCGGCTTTGAGGTCGGCGACCACCTTCGTGATCCGCCGGGCCCGGGTTTCGTCCGTCTTGGCATCGCCGATTGGCTCCACGTACCGGCGCTGGGCGCTGTAGTTCAGCGCGGCATAGAACGCCTGCGCTTCGGGTTCGGCGGCCAGGGCTGCGGCCAGATCGTCGGGGACCTCGATGATGCGCGGCTGGGTGTCCAGTTCCACGTCCACCTCGACGGTGTCGCCAGCGGCAACTCCGGTGAATTCCCGGTTGGCGGTGCTCACCCCAATCAGGTTCTGTCCGCCCATGACCGCGATGCTGCTCCGGTAGCTCTTGCCGTTGATGGTCACCACAACCGGCGGACGCTTGCCTGCGTCGAGCGCCGAGATGACCACCTCCGGAACCTCGATGCCCGCCTTGTTGCCGCTGCCCAGGATGGTGGTGGTGAATTTCATGGCCCAAGTATGGCCTGGAGCCGCTGGGCAGGAAACCCCTGACCGCCGAACCCCTGACCGCCACGCCGGGAAGCCCCGGCGCGGGGAGTCGGCGCGGGGGAGTCGGCTTAGTACCATTTGTGCGACAGGTGGAAGTTCAACGCGCCGCACGGTGACTGGTAGCGCTCCTGAATGTAGTTCAGGCCCCAGTTGATCTGCGTGCGGTAGTTGGTGAGGTAGTCCGCGCCGGCGCTCGCCATCTTCTCAGCGGGCAGCGACTGGACGATGCCGTACGCGCCGCTGCTGGCGTTGGTGGCCGTGGTGGTCCATTCGGATTCCTTGGTCCACAGCGTCTGCAGGCACTGCATCTGGTCAGCGGACCAGCCGTAGGTCGCCAGCTGGCCGGCTGCATAGGCTTGTGCCCCTGCCGGGTCATCGACGGCCACAACAGGGGCAGGAGCGGGCTCGGGAGCAGGAGCCGGAGCGGCCTCTGGGGCCGGGGCAGGTGCCGGGTCGGCAGCCTGGGGTGCGACGTTCATCTCGGCCGGTGCAGCTTCCGGGGCGGCCGGCGGCTGGAGCTGGGCTGCTTCGAAGCTCAGCTTCGACTGGGCGCCGGTTTCTTCGGCGGCCTGGTCCGCGCTGGCCGCAAGCGATGCAGACTCGGAAGCGTGTCCAGCGGCGCTGACTCCGATCAGCAGGGCGCACGCCGTGGCGAACACCGCGGCGCGCTGGCCCACGGAGGGAATCCGGGCAACCTTGGACAGGGGGGACATTGCTGCACCGAAGCGGGTCTGCTTGCGGTGGCTGTCGGACTTTGGATCGCCCTGCGGGCGCGTTTGTACCTTGGATTCAGACATGATGGATCGCCTCTCACACCTGCGGAGTTAGCTGTCGGGTTCGGATGAGGGCATCCGGCCACACGGCACAATCACGTGTTGGCTTAACCCCAAAGGGCACTTGGTGCCCGGGACGGTGGGTCCCCCGCCTCTGCCTCTGAAAACGGAATCCGGGAAGCGGCAGAGCTTGGCGTCATCCGGATATGCGGCCCGAACGGGATCCGCACCCGTTCGACGCTACAGGAGCTGGAAGCTTAAGTCACATTTTGGTAACAGGAATCACGACGACGGCGTGTCGCCTTGCTGCGCCCGGGCGTCGGCTGGTCGCGCCATGGCGCCGGCAGGGAGGAGCAAGGCGAACTCTGTCCGCCCGGCCCGCGATGTCACTTTCACGCTCCCGCCGTGGGCTTCCATGATGGACTGGACAATGGACAGGCCCAGGCCACTGGTGCCCTCCGACGCCCCGGCGCCCGAGGCCGTGCCCTTGCGGGCCGCGTCTGCGCGGGCAAACCGGGAGAAAACATGGTCCACGAACTCCGCAGGGATGCCTCCGCCGTCTTCCGTTACCGTCACCGCCGCGCTGCCATCGGAAGACCTCATCACAGCGGTGACCACCGTGGTCCCGGGCGGCGTGTGCTTGCGCGCATTGGAGAGCAGGTTGACCAGCACCTGACGCAGTTGGGACGCATCCCCGGTGACGGCGAGCGGCTCGTCAGGCAGTTTGAGGCGCCAGTGGTGGTCCGGGGCGATGACTTTCTCGTCGCTGACGGTTTCGATCACAAGCTGTGTGAGGTCCACTTCGCTGAGTTTCAGGGGCCGCCCCTCATCGAGCCGGGCCAGCAGGAGCAGGTCCTCCACCAGGGTGGTCATGCGTTCGGACTGGCTCTGTACGCGGGCCAGGGATTTCCGGCCGTCCGGCGTGAAGTCCTCGGTCATCCGCATCAGCTCCGTGTACCCGCGGATGGCGGTCAGCGGGGTGCGCAGTTCATGGGACGCGTCCGCAACGAACTGCCTCACCTTGGTCTCGCTCCGCTGCCGCGCTTCGAGTGCACTGGCGACGTTATCAAGCCTCAGATTGAGGGCGTGTCCTACGCTGCCCACTTCGGTTCCGGGGTTGGAGTTCGACGGCGGGACGCGCACCGCGAGTGCCACCTCGCCCGCATCCAGCGGGAGCCGGGCCACCCGGGTTGCAACCTCGGAAAGCTGCTCCAACGGCTTCATGGTGCGCCGGATGAGCACGGTTCCTGCCAGCCCGATCAGCACCAGGCCGCCAAGGGAAACGAACACAAAAGTCCAGACCAGCGACGCCAGCGTGCTCTCCTTGGCCGCGAGCGGAAGTCCCGTGACGAGGACATCGCCGTAGCCGGTTTCCACGGCCACAATCCGGTAATCCCCGTTGGACAGCGAGCGGTCCACGGGAATGCCGTTCTGCGTCAGGGCCAGCAGGGTTTGCTTGTCTTCGGCATCGAGGGCCAGGCGTGTGGTGTCCGAGTCCAGGAAGCCGCCACTGTTGATCTGGCCTTTCAGGATCCGTGCATTCAGCGTTCCGACACTCTGCCCGCGGGAGTCGAGCGGGTCCGGCCTGCCGTTGAATCCGCCCAGGGGCGGGCGGCCCGGATCGTTCGAGCGTTTGGCGGCCTGGCTCAGCTGGTCATCCAGCTGGCCGGTGAGAAAGGAATCCATCGACGCATAGCTGAACAGGCCAACGGCGCCGCAGATGGCCACCAGCAACGTCATGGCCAACAGGATCAGGCGGGTGCGCAGATGCCACGTGTCAGGCTTCCGCCAGCTGCGCACGTAGAGCGGATTGGCGGGCCGTCGGGCGGACATGGAGCTGCTACTCGGCCGGCTTGATGACGTAGCCGGCGCCCCGCACGGTATGGATCATGGGCGGGTGCACTGCATCCACTTTCTTCCGCAGGTAGGAGATGTAGAGCTCCACGATGTTGGCCTGGCCGCCGAAGTCATATTTCCAGACGCGGTCCAGGATCTGGGCCTTGCTGATCACGCGTTTGGGGTTCTCCATGAGGTACCGGAGCAGCTCGAACTGGGTGGTTGTGAGCTGGAGGTCATCGCCCGCACGGGTCACTTCGCGGGTGTCGATGTTGAGCACCAGATCGCCCACCACCAGTTCGGCAGTGGTCGTCGCGGCAACGCCGGACCGCTGAACCAGGCGGTGCAGCCGCAGCAGGACCTCCTCCATGCTGAAGGGCTTGGTCACATAATCGTCCCCGCCGGCCGCCAGGCCCACGATCCTGTCCTGGACGGCGTCCTTGGCGGTCAGGAAAAGCGCGGGTACCTCCGGCGTGAAGGCGCGGATCCTGCCCAGCAGCTCAACGCCGTCGAACCCTGGCAGCATCACGTCCAGCACCAGGACGTCCGGGCGGAACTCCTTGGCAAGCTTGACGGCCTCCGGGCCATCCGAAGCCACGGCAACGGACCATCCGGCCATGCGCAGCCCCATGCTCATGAGTTCGGAAAGGCTGAGTTCGTCGTCAACCACCAGGGCGCGGATGGGGGAGCCGTCCGGGTGGGTCAGTTGCGGAAGGTTGTTGGTCATGGAGTGCGAAGTGGCCATGGGACAACTCTCCGATCATTCGGTTAGCCCGCGCTATGGGGTTCCTGTGTGCACGCTGTGAATCCCAGCCTAGCGAGCTGAGTGGGGGGAGATGGGTGCCGATAATGCGCGGGCCGGAGCCGTTTCCGCTGGACAGGCGGCAAAAGGCAACAAGCAATTTCGGCAAGCCATGCCAGGGTGAATTTCAAGGGCTCAGTATTGCGAAAAGGCGAAGATTGTTCGCCGTCAGCGCCTATTTGCACACCCTTGGGGGACAGCAGCTCCCGTTTTGCCGCCATTTCAGAATGGTGATCTGTAACACAAAACCGCATTCTGTCTCAGTATGCGGAACAAGGCACCCATTGTTACTTGCAAGTTTCCATTGTTACGTTGCACACTTTGAATTGTGAACAAGAACTCAACAGCACCTGCAGCCGCAGAATATTGGCCCAGCACATCCGCTGCTGCGGACATGCGCTGTTGCCGAATGCACGCCTGACCTTCAGACCCCACGAAGTTCCTAGGCATTCCCCCAGCCCAGCGTCGGGCGCCCTCCCCAGATCTCATTGCGGGGACAATCAGCATTCGAGCCGCGATGACGGCCATTCACATTGAGGTAAGCATTCATGTCAGTTGCATCCGGATACGTCCACATCTCCGTCCGTAACGCAGGCAAGGCAGGCCAGGCTTCCGGCCTTCGGCAGGGGTTCGGTGCCCGACCGGCGTTCGCCCCGGCTGCCCCCGGCGCCAGCTTTCCTGCCCCCGGCTACGCACCCCAGGGCTACAACCCCAATTCCTACGGCCAGCTCCGCGCTGTCCAGCCTGCCGAAGCCGCCCCGCTGACCGCGCCTACTCCAGTTGTCGCGGGGCCAAACGCCGTTCGGCCCGTCGCCAACGACACCGTGGCCCGGGGATTTGTCCTCTACATGGGCATCGACGAGGAAACCGCAGCGGCTGCCGGAACCTCCATTGCCAAACTTGCCCAGGAAATCCGCGCTTACGCACAGTCACTCGTGACCGGTGCCGAAAGCTACGCGGCCGTGGCCGTGGCCCCGGCCGGCACTCCCGGTTCCGCGCTCGACGTCGTCCGTTCCACCTTTGGCGACCCCACCGTGAACGCACAGAAGCGTAGCGAGACTGCGCGGCTGCAGCAGCCCCAGGATCCGCGCCCGTCCGGCGTCCTGATCGACCTTGCCCGCCGCGAAGTCCACCTTGACGGCGAATCCCTGAACCTGACCTTCAAGGAATTCGAACTCCTGAACTACCTGGTGGAAAACGGCACCCGCACGGTTGGCCGCGATGAATTGCTCGAGGGCCTGTGGCGCAACGCCGAGGAAGTCCCCAACGAGCGCACCATCGACGTCCACATCCGCCGCCTCCGCTCCAAGCTGGGCCGCCTCGCCAACACCGTCCGCACCGTCCGCGGCCAGGGCTACCGCTTCTACGAGCACCCCGAAGTTATTGTCTGGGCCGCTCCGGAATACTCGATCTAGTCCTTCAGCGACGCACCAAAGCGGCCGTACCCATCGGGGCGGCCGCTTTCGCTTTCGCGGCACGATCCCTCTGCGCCTGCGCTCGTACCTCGCGCAACAACGGCGCTTTCGGGATGTCCCGCTTCGCTGCAGTGCCCTCTCTACGCGAAATGCCGCTTTCGTGCGTCCGGGCCAGCGAGTGTTGGCCTCCGCGGCTATTGTTCGACGGCGCGGTGGCCCAGGTTTGTCACGGGGAGCATGCTTTTGGCTTACCCAACGCAGGTCCGGCCCGTCATCCCGCGGGTGGGCACTCTTGGTGCGGCTAAAAGCGCGCTTGGCGTGACACGGGTGCCTCCAAAAAGCGCGCTGGGCGTGACGGGCGGTGCCGTGGGTCCTACGGGTCTAGGCTTGGGGGATGAGCGACCACCACATCAAACGCCTGGTGATCATGCGGCACGCCAAGGCCGACTGGCCCGGCGGCGTGGCGGATCATGAGCGGCCGCTGGAGGAACGCGGGCACCGCGAGGCGCCCCTGGCTGGCAAGTGGCTGGTCAAGCACGGCATCCTCCCGGACTTCATCCTGTGTTCCAGTGCGCTGCGCACCCGCCAGACCTGCACCTGGGTGTGCTCCGAGTTGGGGGATAAGGCCCCGACGCCGAAACTTGAGGACGGCCTCTACGCCGCCTCTGCACTGCGGATGCTCGCCGTGGTCAACCATGTGCCTGACACCGTCACCACCCTGATGCTCATCTCGCACATGCCGGGCGTCCAGGACCTCGCCATGCACCTGGCGTCACGCGACTCAAACCACGACGCCTACATGGACGCCGCCACCCGCTACCCCACCAGCGGCCTCACGGTGCTGGAAACGGAAAAATCCTGGGCCGAGCTGGACGGGCAGGACGCCCGGCTGACCAAGTTCAAGGTCCCGCGAGCCCACTGACACCAGGGGACCCGGTGACCCCAGTGGACTCAGCGACCACACTGGACTCAGCGACCACCCGCAGCAGTCCGGCGATGTGCTGGATGCCCGGGCTGGCCGCCATGGTCCGGCGGTACACGATGCCCACCTGCCTGACCTGCGTGGGGTTGACCAAGGGCAGGCCGACGACATCCGCAGGCAGTGCGGGCCGGCCGAGGCGGGGGACCAGCGCCACAACGGCTCCCTGCTCCACCAAGGCGATGTGGGTTGCGAAGTCAGGATCGTAGACCTTGATGTCCGGCACCCGGCCACGATCGGCGAAGATCCGCAGCAGCGCCTCGTTGCAGATCGCGCCGTGCGGCGTGCTGATCCACCGTTCGTCCACGAGGTCCGCCGGCTCCACCTGGCTGCGTCCAGCCAGCGGATGGTCGCGGTGCACCAGGACGTCCGCAACGTCCTCGCACAGCCAGTCGAGCGTCATGTGCTCCGGTATCACCAGCGGGACGGAGTTCCAGTTGTGCACCAAACCCAGGTCCGCCTCCCCGTTGGCCACCCGCGCCACGGCTTCCCGCGGGTCCTCGGCCAGCACGCTGATGTCCAGGTCCGCTCCGGATGAAGCCAGCCGTCCCAGCAGCGGCCCCACGAGGCCCCGGCAGGCGGTGGAAAAGGAGACAACCCTGAGGTGCCCGGTGGGTTTGGCCGGATCCGCCAACAGCGTGGATTCCAGTTCCTCGAGTTCCGACAGGATGCGCCGGCCGTAGGCTGCCAGGGCGAGCCCCCGCTCGGTCAACAGCACGCCGCGGCCGCGGCGTTCCAGGACGGGGAACCCGGTCTGCTTCTCCAGCTTCTTGATCTGCTGGGAGACGGCCGACGGACTGAAGCCCATCACCTCCGACGCCGCTACGACCGAACCGTGTTGTTCAATTGCCGCCAGGGCCCGGAGCGAACCGATCTCAATCATGAAGCAAACGTACATGATTCGACGCGGAATTCAACGCTGGTGCTTCATCTGCAGTTCTGCAAGAGTGGGACCGTGAACCTCCGACACTCCCTCCTCGCCGCCCTGGTCGCCGTTCTCTGGGGCCTGAACTTCGTGGCCATCGACTTTGGCCTTCATGCGAACGGCCGTGAGGTTCCGCCGCTGCTTTTTGTGGCTATGCGCTTCCTCCTGGTGGTCTTCCCCTGGATTTTCTTCATCAGGAAGCCGGACGTCAGCTGGAAGGCGATCATCGGCGTCGGCACCTTCATGAGCGCGGGCCAGTTCGGACTCCTCTACCTGGCCATGGCGCTGGGCATGCCAGCGGGCCTCGCCTCCCTGGTCCTCCAGGCGCAGGTGCTGCTCACGGTCCTCCTGGCTGCCGGGTTACTGCGCGAGCGGCCCAGCCGGAGCCAGCTGGCCGGCGTCGTTCTTGGCGTTGTGGGCCTGGCCGTGGTGGCCGTCGGCCGCAGTGCCGTGGCCCCGCTGCTGCCGCTCATCATCGTCCTGGGAGCCGCGCTGTCCTGGGCCGCCGGCAACGTCATTGCTCGTCAGGCCAAGGCCGCCTCCGGACTGGGGCTGGTGGTCTGGTCCGGCGCAGTGGTGCCGCTGCCCCTCGCCGGGCTGTCGCTGCTGGTGGACGGCCCGGATGCGGTGTTCGGCACGCTGGCTGACCTCCAGCCGGCCACGATCCTGAGTGCACTGTATACGGCCATTTTCGCGTCGCTGGTGGGGTACGGAATCTGGAACCGGCTCCTGGCCAGCTACCCGTCGTCGGCCGTGGTGCCCTTTACCCTGCTGGTTCCCGTGGTGGGCATGAGCGCGGCCTGGCTGGCATTGGGGGAGGTGCCGACGCCGGCCGAACTGGCTGGCGGGCTGCTCCTCCTGGGCGGGGTGGCGACGGCGGTGCTCGCCGGCCGAGGCCGGCGGGGTCAGCGGCGTGGCGCCGGTTTGGCACCCGTCTTGGTGCCTGGTTTGGGTGCCGGCTTGCGGACCGGAGATGCGGACGACGGCGGCCGCTTGGCTGCCGAGGCAGGCATCCGGGCGGGCGCGCGGAGCCCTGACGCGCGCTGAGCTGTGGCCGCGCCCCGGGCTGCCGGGCGCCGCGCTGCAGGCCTGCCAGTTCCGGAAGCGGGACGCCGCTTCGCTGGCGAGGGCTTCCGCTTCGCAGTCCCCAGCCGCCTTCCCGCGGGCCAGACTGCGCCAAGGAACAGGACCGCCAACGTGGCCACTGCTGAGGCCGCACCCCAGTAGAAATAATTGTCCGGATCCCCGGTGGGGAGCGGTGTGCCGAAGAATGACGACTGCTCGGCGAAGGCCAGCTCCCAGGTGCTGACGAACGCCAGGGAAAAGGCAATGGTGAGGCTGGATCCCGCTGCGGTGGCCACCAACGCAAAGTGGCGCCCGCGTGCAAGGACCTCCGCCACAGCCGCAATGTAGGCCAGCGCAACGAGGCCCAGGAAGGTGACCATCACCGCCTCTTCCAGGGTGATGGCGGTGAGCACCAGCATGCCCAAGGCGGCGACGGCCGCGATCAAGGCGAACTTCCCGCTGTTACCCATGTGGCGCATGTGTCCAATCATCCATGAGGCAAAAGCTACTTCAGCACGTAGCCGCGCATGATTGCCATGATTGCTGCAACGCTTTGGTCACGGGTGCGTTCGGGGTTGTAGGTCTGCCGGTCAAGCCCCACCACAAAGCAGGCGCCAAAGATCGCTGTCTCCAGGCTGCCCCGCGAGACAGACCTGTCTACAGGATAGACAGCGGCCACGTCCTCTATGGCCGTACCGATGACGGCCAGGAGTTCAGACCGGAGCACAGCGAATGTGTCCCGCCATTCGCTGGGAGTCCGCCAGTTTTCGCTCACCCACAAACGGGCGAAGGATGGGTAGTCGGCCATAAAATCCATGGCCTGCCCGATCATTGCCTCCATGGCCACCAGGGGATCGGTCCCTGGCTGCCCGGCCTCGCTGAGCAGGCGCGCCTTCAGGATGTCCACGCCGTGCCGCAGCAGCTGCGCGATCAGATCCGATTTGCTGCCGAAGTTGTAGTAGACAGTGCCTTTGGAGACGCCCGCCGCCGCTGCGATCTCGTCCACCGTGACACCCGCTGCGCCCCGTTGGCCGATCAGCTCCATGGACGCGTCGAAGAGCTTCTGCCGGGTGGCATTGGTCCGGGCCGGGCGGAGTTTCTTCTCCGCCGGACCGTGCATGGCCGGGTCATGCCCAACAGGGTTATCCACGGCAGGATCATGCACTGCAGGGTCATGCCCAACAGGATCATGCGCGGCAGGTCCGGGCACGGGCTGGCTCATACCGCGATCTCCGGCTTGAGCGTTTTGAGGGTCCAGTACTTGTGCTCCCGGACCGCAAAGGTGGACATCGCCGCGCCCAGCAACGTGTAGCCGAGCAGCCCCAGGACGGTGGGCACGATCATGGACAGGTCCGCACCGTAGATGAGGTGCCGCATGCCCGTGACCACATAGCCCATGGGCAGGATCTCGTGGACCACGTGGAGCGGCTGCGGGGTGGTCTGCCAGGGGAACGTGCCGCCCGAGGACACCAGCTGAAGCACCAGCAGGATCAGCACCACCAGCTTGCCGGGTGACCCCAGCAGCGCCACGATGCCTTGGATGATGGCGCTGAATGCCATGGCCGCGGCAAGCATAAACAGCCACATCAGCACGGGATGCGCGGGGTTCAGGCCCAGCGCCAGATTCACCACGAGGGTCAGCAGGCTGGCCTGCACCACCGAGACGGCCAGGAACGGAAGCCAGCCGCCGACGGCGATTTTCCAGGCCGGGGCGTTCGACGCCAGGGCCCGTTGGGTGATGGGCCGCATCGCCTGGACCAGCATGAAGATACCGATCCAGAGGGCGAGCGTCAGGAAGAACGGTGCCAGCCCCGCGCCGTAGGAATCCGCTTTTGCCTGGGAGACATTGCTGACGGCAACCGGGTCAGCAATCACCTCTGAGAGGCTGCTCTTCTGCGAATCGTCGGGGTTGGGAACCTGTCCGGCTCCCTTGGCAATTTCGTCGGCCAGCGTCCGTGAGCCGTCAGCGGCGGTGCCGGCCCCCGCCTCAAGCTGCCCCGCGCCGGCGTCGAGCGTTTGCGCCCCTTCGACGAGGCGTCCGGCGCCGTCCAGCGCAGACTGCTCGCCGGTGGCCAGCGTGGCCGCCCCGGTATGGAGCTGGTCAGCGCCACCGGAGGCCTGGACAATGGCGTCCTTCAGCGCAGGGGTGGCCGTTGCCAGCTGGGCTGCGCCGACGCTCACAGCCTCGGAGCCGTCCGCCAGCTGCTGGATCTGGCCGGCGTCGGTCTGGATTCGGGCCTTCGCTGCGGCCACGGGGCTGGAGGCAGCCACAGCATCGAAGTCGGCCAGGATCTTGTCGGCCTGCACCTGGGTGATCGCTTCGGACGAGACCAGGCGGGCATTCGACTCGATCACGCGCGTCCGGAGCCCCTGGTCCGCGGCATCAAGCTGCGTGACGACGTCCTGGACCTTGGTGTTCAGCTGAGCGTTCCCCGCGGCCACCTGGGCCGCGCCGTTGGCCAGCGTCTGGGTGTCCGTGGGCAGGGTGGCGGTCTTGTCCTTCAGGACGGAGAGCCCGCTGCTGAGCTGCCCGGCGCCGTCGGTCAGCTGGTTGGCGCCGTCACGTAATTTCAGCTGCCCGTTGTAGAGCTCGCCCGCTCCTGCGCTGAGCTCGCTGGTGCCCGTATGCAGGGTGACGGTCCCGTCGCGGAGGGTGGCCACACCGTCCGCCAGCTGCCCGGCGCCGTCTGCGGCCTTGAGCATCTGGGCGTGGATGGTGCCGAAGCCGGTGAGCAGCTCGTTCGCCGTCTCTTCGCCCACTTCCTTGGCCACAGTTGTGTGCACCGCAGTGGTCAGCTTGTCCACAATGGTGCTCAGCAAGTAGTTGTTGGCATCGTTGGTGGTGACGTTCAGCATCGCCTGGCTGGCCGAATCGAAGCTGCCGGGTGAGACGAGGTTCGTGGAGAACTCTGCCGGGATCTTCAGCGCAAACGCGTACTTGCCGCTGCTGACCCCTGCATCGGCCTCGGCCGCCGTGGGGACCGACTGCCAGTTGAAGACGTTGCCCTCCACCAGGCCGTCCGCCACTTTCCTGCCCGCCTGGAGATCGGTGCCGTCGCTGGATGTGGCACCGGTATCTTCCACCACCAGGGCGGCTTCGATCTGGTTCAGGTTCCCGTAAGGATTCCAGTTGGCGTACAGGTAGACAGCCCCGTACAGGAGCGGCACCATGATCAGTGCCAGGATGGTCAGCTTCGGCAGCAACCCGCCGGTCATCCGCTTGAGTTCGGAACGGGCCAGCCGCAGCACGGTCACTTGGCATCCTCGGTTTCGAGTAAGAGAGCTTCTGTTTCTACGTCTGTCAGGTCAGGTTCATCAGGCGCTTCGTCGACGTCCGGGACGGCGTTGCCGATCACCGTGGCCGGCCCCGTCCACCCTGCCGGGAGGGCAGTCACGGTGACGACGACGGCGAGCGGCCGGCCGCCGTCGTACGCCAGCTCCTCAAGCCGGGGGAGCCAGTCCGCAGCGTGGGCACCGTGCCTGTCGGGGGAGTCCACCACCAGGAGGTCGGTGTGCGGGTTGGCGAGGGCGAGGGCCGTGAGCAGTTCAATGCGCCGGTCCGGCGCCAGCTGTTCCGTCCACAGGTCCGCGATGTCCTCGAAACTGTTGACTTTGAGCCAGGGTTTGCTGAGGAGCGCGCCCCGGTAGCGGCGGGGGATCAGCGCGAGGTCCTCGGTGACAAGGTCGCGGACGCTGAGGTGCTGCTCGGGTTCGTTCACGTTGGGGGAATCCACAAGGGCGCTCGCCAGCCGGAGGGATTTGGTGCGTTCGTTGGCGTCCCACGCGATCCGGCCGCCAGTGGGTTTCATGCGCCCGCTGATGGTCAGGGCCAGGGCTGTCCGCTGGTCCTGGCGTTCGGCGGTGACGAGGAGGAGCTCACCCCGGCCGACCCGCAGAGAGGTGGGCGGGAGCAAATCGTCGCGCCGGCCTTTCACAAGGAGCTGCTGTACGGAGAGCAAAAGTGGCCTTTCGACGGGGTATGTCCGCCTCCAGCCTAACTGAACTGACTGGTCAGTTCAAATAGCGCCGGTGGAGTGGGCCAGCGCGAACGGACACTTGCGGCCCCCTCCTTCTCCTACAAGCCGTACTTCTCCAGGAGCCGCAGCCACACCTCGCTGACGGTGGGAAACGACGGCACGGCATGCCACAGCCGCTCCAGCGGGACCTCGCCCACCACGGCGATGGTGGCGGCGTGCAGCAGCTCACCCACGTCCGGGCCGGCGAAAGTGGCGCCCAGCAGGACCCGGCGGTCCTCGTCCACCACCAGTTGTGCCCAGCCTTCGTAGTGTTCGGAGTGCAGGAACGAACCCGACACCTCGATGGGCAGCTCCACGGACGACACGTTGTAGCCGTCCTGCTTCGCCTGCTCCACCGTGCGCCCCACGGCGGCTAGCTCGGGATCGGTGAACACCACGCTGGGCACGGCGTGCTGGTTGGCGGTCTGGGCGTACCGGCTCCAGGCCGCCGGTGCACCGCTGAGCTCGCCCTTGGCGCGGGCGGCGATGGCGTCGCCCGTAGCGCGGGCCTCGTACTTGCCCTGGTGGGTGAAAAAGTTCCTGCCGGCGACGTCGCCAACGGCGTAGAGCCAGGGATCCTCGCCCTTCGAGCGCTTGTTGTCGTTCGCGTCCAGGGTGCCCGGGGCGCCCTGGAGGCTCTGAACGCCCTGGACTAGGCCAGTGGAGTCGGTGGTGAGTTTCAGAGCCTGCCCGTCCCGGGCCTCGAAGCCCAGGCTTTCCAGTCCAAGCCCTTCAAGAGCGGGATGCCGGCCGGTTGAAACGAGCACCTTGTCCGCAGTGACAGTGGTTCGGCCGCCCGGCGTCGGGTCCTGAAGCGTCAGGGTGAAGGTGCCGTCGTCGTTTTCCCGGACACTTTCGGTGGACGTGTTGAGGCGGACGGCCACGCCGTCCGCGCGCAGCCCCGCCGCCACAAGTTTGGTGGCCTCTGCAGGGAACGTGCCCAGCAGTCCGCCCCTCGCCACCAGCGTCACGTCCGAGCCCAGGCGCGCAAATGCCTGCGCCAACTCGGTGCCCGCTACGCCCCCGCCGATCACAGCCAGGCGCTCCGGCACCTCCTTGGCCGAGGTGGCCTCGCGGGTACCCCAGACCTGCAGATCCGCCAGCCCGTTGATGGGAGGTGCGGTTGGTGTGGAGCCGGTGGCCAGTACGACGGCGTGACGCGCCTTGAGCTCGTAAGTGTTGCCGTCCAGCCCGGCTACTTCAACAGTGCGCGGCGCGGTGATCCAGCCGTGGCCACGGATCAGCTCGATCCCTGTGTCCTCCAGCCATTTCACCTGGCTGTCGTCCTGCCAGTTGGCGGTGAAATAGTCCCTGCGCTTAAGGACCGCGGCTGCATCCAGTGTCAGGGTGACGGCTTCTACTGCGCCGGGCACAGACTGTGCGCCGTGCAGGGCTGTGCCTGGGCGGAGCAGGGCTTTGGACGGCATGCAGGCCCAGTAGGAGCATTCGCCGCCCACCAGTTCGGCTTCAATAAGAACAGCCGTCAGGCCGCCCTGGACCACGCGGTCGGCGACGTTTTCCCCCACGGCGCCGGCGCCGATCACAATGACATCGAATTCACGTTGCAGCGGCTCAGGCGTCATTCGTCCAGCCTACGCCCGCCTCCCTCGAGGCGGGGGCGCCGCCGTCGTCAATCAGGGGCGACAGAACTGCGTAACTTTTGACCGCGTAGGGCCGGCTCACCCGCGCGAATCCAAGGGCGGTGCGGGGGTTGGTACCAAAAGTGACGCATTTTCGTCGAGCAGCCCGAGGGTGTCCGTCCTGTTGCTGAGGTGGGCGGCAGGCAGGGGCATAGCGCTTAAAGTCAGAAAGCCCGCATCGGCGAACCGATACGGGCCTTTCTCTGTGCGCCCAGAGGGATTCGAACCCCCGGCCTTCTGTTCCGTAGACAGACGCTCTATCCAGCTGAGCTATGGGCGCATCTTGTGTTTCGCGGAGTTTCTTGCTCCCCGAACCTCGAATTACTTTACGCGAGGGGGGCCCGGAGTACCAAATCGAGGAGCATGTAATCTAGCTGACTAGACCGGTCTACGTGACCTTCGTCACTTAATTTCAGCCATTTATGCGCGTTTTCCTTGAATTTGCGCGGTTTTCGTCTCTAGCGCTCACGAACGTGCACGGTTGGCCCGGCTTGGGGCGCCTGGGTGGCCAATAGCATTTAGTCCACACCGATGAACCCGAGGAAGGGAACCGCAATGGGCGATCTGGCGCAGAAGCCGCTGCTTGAGAAAGCACCCACCACGCATGCTGCACTGCTGGCATGGGTCGAAGAGGTTGCGGAACTCACGCAGCCGGACCGCATCCACTGGGTTGACGGATCCGAAGAAGAGAACAGCCGCCTCACCGATGAACTCGTCGCAGCGGGCACGCTGACCCGGCTGAACCAGGAGACTTTCCCCAACTCTTTCGCTGCATTCTCCGATCCCGCGGATGTAGCCCGCGTCGAAGAGCAGACGTTTATCTGTTCCGAAAAGGAACGCGACGCCGGCTTCACCAACAACTGGATGGCCCCGGCCGAGATGAAGCAGAAGCTGCGCGGACTGTTCGCCGGCTCCATGCGCGGCCGCACCATGTACGTGATCCCGTTCGTCATGGGCCACCTGGATGCCGAAGATCCCAAGTTCGGCGTCGAGATCACCGACAGCGCCTACGTTGTTGCCTCGATGCGCATTATGGCCCGCATCGGCACTGACGTGCTTAACCGCATCACCGAGACCAACGCCTTCTTCGTCCCGGCCCTGCACTCCCTGGGTGCACCTCTCGAAGCGGGCCAGGCGGACGTTCCGTGGCCGTGCAACCCGGACAAGTGGATCGTGCACTTCCCCGAGGAACGCTCCATCTGGTCCTACGGCTCCGGCTACGGCGGCAACGCCCTGCTGGGCAAGAAGTGCTACGCGCTGCGTATCGCCTCCGTCATGGCCCGCGACGAAGGCTGGCTGGCCGAGCACATGCTCATCCTGAAGCTGACCTCGCCCGAGCAGAAGACGTACTACGTCTCGGCTGCCTTCCCCTCCGCCTGCGGCAAGACCAACCTTGCGCTGCTCGATCCCACCATCGAGGGCTGGAAGGTGGAAACGCTCGGTGACGACATCACCTGGATGCGTTTCGGCAAGGAAGGCGAGCTCCGCGCCGTCAACCCCGAGGCCGGCCTCTTCGGCGTGGCTCCGGGCACCGGCTGGGGCACCAACCCCAACGCGATGCGCGCCATCGCCAAGGGCAACAGCGTCTTCACTAACGTCGCACTGACCGACGACGGCGGCGTGTGGTGGGAGGGCATGACCGAGGAAGTGCCCGCGCACCTGACCGATTGGCAGGGCAACTCCTGGACCCCGGACTCGGACAAGCCCGCAGCCCACCCGAACTCGCGCTTCTGCACCCCCATCGATCAGATCGACATGCTGGCCGAGGAGTACAACAGCCCCGACGGTGTGGAGCTTTCCGCGATCCTGTTCGGCGGCCGACGCAAGACCACCATTCCGCTGGTCACCGAGGCCCGCAGCTGGTCCAATGGCATCTTCATGGGCTCCACGCTGTCCTCCGAGACCACCGCCGCGGCAGCCGGAGCAGTAGGCGTTGTGCGCCGCGACCCCATGGCCATGCTGCCCTTCATCGGCTACGACGCCGGTGACTACCTCAACCACTGGGTGAACCTGTCGGCCAAGGGCAATCCGGAGCGCCTGCCCAAGATCTTCCTGGTCAACTGGTTCCGGCGCACGGCCGAGGGTGGCTTCGCCTGGCCCGGCTTCGGCGACAACGCCCGCGTCCTCAAGTGGGCCATCGAGCGCCTGGAGGGCAAGGCGGACGCCGTCGAGACGCCGATCGGTTTTGTTCCCACCGGCGAATCCATCGACCTCAAGGGCCTGGACATGACCCCCGCCCAGGTCGAGGAAGCTGTCCGCGTTGACCCGGCCGAGTGGGCCACCGAGCTCGCATCCATCGAGGAGTGGTTCGCCAACTTCGGCGATTCCCTCCCCGAGGCACTGCAGTCCGAGCTTGCCGGCCTGAAGTCCCGCCTGGGCTGAATCCCCACCGTCTCCCTCGCGTCGCTCCGCTCAGCCAGGGAACCCTCCCCGCTGCCTCCCCAATCTCGCAAGCTCGATTGGGGCCCCTCGGCAGCGTGGGCCCAGACGGAGGCCCCGCTTACGACGGCGGCCCCGCACCTTTTGCAAGAAAGGTGCGGGGCCGCCGTCGTTGTCTCATCGACTGCTCCGCAACTGCCCTTTTGAGGTGTCAGAAGGGCGGTGGGGACAATCGATGAATGTTTTAGCTGGCCAGCCAGATGTCCGGACCGAAGACCTCGTAGTGGATCTTCGTGGCCGGGATGCCGGCGTTGATGGCCTCGTTGCGGATGTGCTTCATGAACGGCAGCGGTCCGCAGAGGTACAACGACGCGTTGGCCGGCAGGTCGACTTCACTCAGTGACATAAAGCCGGCGTTGGAACCGGCCTGCGGTTCTTCCAGCCAGAGCTGGAGGTCGGCCCCCTTGAGGCGTTCGACGTCGTCCGTCATTTGGGAGCGCAGCGCCCAGGACTCCAGATCGCTTTCCGCGTGCAGCACCAGGACCTTGCGGTCCGAACCAGCGTCCGCGAGGGAGCGCAGGATGGACGCGGTCGGCGTGCAGCCAATGCCGGCGGAGGCCAGGACCACCGGGCCCTCGCCTTCCTTGAGCGTGATCTCGCCGTAGGGGTTGGAGATCTCGAGGATGTCGCCCACCTGGACGGTGTCGTGCAGGACGGGGGAGACTTCGCCGCCGTCGTCCTTCTTGGTAGTGAAGCTGCGGCTCGTGCCGGCGTCGCCGGAGAGCGAATACTGGCGGACCTGGCGCAGCCCGTCCGGGAGGGTGACCTTGACGCTGACGTACTGGCCGGGCAGGGCGGGCGTGATGGGGGTGTCGTCAGCCGGTTCCAGGGTGAAGGTTATCGAGCCGGTGCCGGCGGGGGTCTTGGCGGCGACCTTCCAGGGGCTCCACATCGTGCCGTTGGCCTGTGCTGCGTAGAGGCCCTTTTCGAGCTTGATGAGTGCGTCGGCCATTAGCCAGTACACCTCGGTCCAGGCTTCGGCGATCTCCGGTGTGATGACCTCGGCCAAGTCCTCCGCGATGGCCGCGAAGAGGTGCTCGTAGACCACCTGGTACTGGGGCTCGGTGATGCCGAGCGACGCGTGCCGGTGGGCGATGCGGGAAAGCACGGTTTCGGGGAGGGTGCCCGGGTTGTTGACCAGGTGCGTGGCGAAAGCGGCGATGCTTCCGGCCAGCGCCTGCTGCTGGCTGCCCGAGCGCTGGTTGGAGCGGCTGAAGAGTCCGTCCAGCAATTCAGGGTGGGCGGCGAACAGCCGTGCATAGAACTTGGGAGTGATGGCGCCGATCCTGGAACCGACGAGCGGCAGGGTGGCCTCAATGACGGGGCGGGATTTGTCCGAGAGCATGTGTACTCCTGCGATAGGGGACCGGGTTTTCGTCCGGTCAATATGAATACTTACATTTGAAATGCGTATATTCGTACCCCAAGTTCTACACCTCGTAGAAGTTGGAATCAAATCGGTGGGGGATGTGGGCGCGGCGCCGGGCTACAGGCCGGGGCGCAGGCCGATCATCTGGAAGACGGGTGTCATCTGCCGCGATCCTGGAAGTTCGGCCACAACCACGGCATCAAGTTCCCGGTAAAACGCCTCACGGGCGCGGGCCAGCGCGGCGCGAAGCCTGCATTCATGGATCAGCGGGCAGTCGCCGCCCGGAGCGACACAGTCGGCGGCGTCCGGCCGGGTGTCCAGGGCCCGCAGGACCTGGCCCACCGTTGCCCGGCGGCCAGCGGAACTGAGCCGGGATCCGCCCGACCTGCCGCGCTCCACCTCGATCAGGCCCAGGCTGCGCAGCCTGGCCATCGCCTTGCTGACGTGGTTGTACGGTGTGCCCACGGCATCGGCGATGTTCTGCGTGGTCAGGAGGGTCGCCCCGGGCGCGGCGGCCAGAACCATCAGAGCCCGGAGGCTGACGTCTGCGAAAGCGTTGATTTTCATGGCAACCGGGGTGCGGTCTAGTCCACCCAGACGGTGGGTTCGCTGGTGTCAGCGGCGAGCTGGCCAAACTCCCGTTCGTGGGTCCCGGTGTTGGCGGCGTAAGGGAGGACCGCGGCGAAAACGGATCCGTCGCGGTGTTCAGCAGCTACATGGATGGCATCTGTTTCTTCCTCGACCAAGAGGATGTCGCAGACAATTGCGGCTGCGCGGAAATCAGCACGGTTCTGCCGGAGCAGTTCGGTGAGGTCGCTGATCATCGTGTCCGCGTCGAAGTCACCGTCGGAGCCGTCCTGGGCATCAGCCGGTGTGACGGCCACGAGGCGGACTTCGCCGTCGTTCTCCACCACCAGTGCGAACGGCAGGAAGCCGCCGTTTCGCTCGAGCTGTTCCTGGGCTGCGCCGACGCCCGTGCCCAGCAGGTTTTCCAGGTCCGTGGCTGAGGCTTCCGGAACGGAATCCCGCCAAGAGGCCACCGCAGCCGGGCCGTCCGTGGCTTCGTGGGCCAGATCCGGCTTAGCGCCGGACATTGGACAATACGCGGTCGCGGACGCTTTCCATCATGGCCCGGTCCGTTGCTTCCACGTTCAGCCGGAGGAAAGGCTCCGTGTTGGACGGGCGCAGGTTGAACCAGAAGCTGCCGTCATTTGCCGTGAACGTGCTGCCATCCATGGTGTCCACGGTGATGTCCTCGGCGGCGAAGTCGGTGCGGACGCGCTCCACGGCTCCGGCCTTGTCCTCGATCTCGGAGTTGATCTCGCCAGAGGAGACATAGGGCTCGTACTCGCGGCCGAGCTCGGACAGCGGTCCGTCCTGCTCGCCGAGGGCAGCGAGCACGTGCATTGCTGCGAGCATCCCGGTGTCCGCGTTCCAGAAGTCACGGAAGTAGAAGTGGGCTGAGTGCTCCCCGCCGAACACGGCACCTTCCTCGGCCATGACTGCCTTGATGAACGAGTGGCCCACGCGCGTGCGGACGGCGCGGCCGCCGTCGTGCTCTACCAGTTCCGGCACTGCACGGGAGGTGAGCAGATTGTGGATGACGGTGGGCGTTGCCTCGCCCTGCGCCTGGGCGCGGGCGATTTCGCGGCGTGCCACCATGCCGGTGATGGCCGACGGCGACACGGGCTCGCCCTTTTCGTCGATGACGAAGCAGCGGTCGGCGTCGCCGTCGAAGGCCAGGCCGATATCGGCGCCGTGCTCAATGACGGCGGCCTGCAGGTCGCGGAGGTTCTCCGGCTCGAGGGGGTTGGCCGGGTGGTTCGGGAAGGAGCCGTCCAGCTCGAAGTAGAGGGGGATGATCTTGAACGGCAGCTTGGGCAGGAGTGCGTTGCCCAGCACCGCCGGCGTGGTGAGGCCGGCCATGCCGTTGCCTGCGTCCACAACTACCTTGAGCGGCCGGGATCCGGAGAGGTCCACCAGCTGGCGGAGGTACTCGGAGTAGTCCTTGAGGACGTCGTGGACGCCGATCAGGCCGCGGGCGGGTGCCGCCGGGATGGAGCCTTCGTTGAGGTACTGCTCGGCGAGGGCCTGGATCTCTTTGAGGCCTGATTCGGAGGAGATGGGCTGCGCGCCGGCCTTCGACATCTTGATGCCGTTGTATTCGGCAGGGTTGTGGCTGGCGGTGAACGTGGCGCCGGCGGCGTTGAGGGAGCCGCAGGCGAAGTAGAGCTCGTCGGTCGAGATCAGGTCAAGGAGCTTGACGTCGGCGCCGCGGGTGGCTGCACCGTCGGCGAAAGCCTTGGCGAACTCGGGGGAGGAGGGACGCATGTCGCCGCCTACCAGGATCGTCTGGCCTTCCAGTTCCAGGACATCAACGAACGCGGCGCCCACGGCTTCGACGATTTCAGCGGTGATGGATTCGCCCACGATGCCCCGGACGTCGTAGGCCTTGAAGGATGCCGAGAGGTCAAAAGTTTTTGTCTGTTCGCTAGTCACGGGTCTTATCTTACGTGGACCCGCGGACCTTCCCGGTTGTCCACATACGGAGGTCCCGGCTTTATGGGTGTCGGTGCGGGCTGGGATACTGAATCAATGGTCGATACCCAGAACGCCGCCCTTCTTTCCGCTTCCCCTGACTCACTGTCTGCCACAAAAACCCAGGCCTTGGAGGTTCTCCGCGAACTTGTGGGGCATCCGGCGGCGGATTTCCACGACGGACAGTTTGAGGCGATTGAAGCGCTGGTCGACGGCGGCCGGCGGGCTTTGGTGGTGCAGCGCACCGGTTGGGGAAAATCGGCCGTGTACTTTGTGGCGTCGCTGCTCCTCCGGCGCCGCGGGGCCGGCCCTACCCTGATCGTTTCTCCGCTGCTCGCCCTGATGCGGGATCAGGTGGCTGCCGCCGCCCGCGCCGGAGTGCGTGCAGTGGCCATCAACTCCGCGAACCAGCTGGAATGGGACACTGTCCGGGAACAGCTCGCCGCCGATGAAGTCGACGTGCTGCTGGTTTCGCCGGAACGGCTGACCAACCCGTCTTTCCGTGAAAACCAGCTGCCGGAGCTCATCCGGCGGACAGGCCTGCTGGTTATTGACGAGGCACACTGTATTTCGGACTGGGGCCACGACTTCCGGCCGGACTACCGCCGGATCGCTGACCTGATCACCCAGCTGCCGGAGTCCGTGCCTGTCCTGGCCACCACTGCCACAGCCAACTCGCGCGTGGTCCACGACATCGAGGAACAGCTGGGCGCGGGCGTCCTCACCATCCGCGGAACTCTTGGCCGTGATTCCCTGCGGCTGGGCGTCCTCACACTCCCGAATTCCCGCGAACGGCTGGGCTGGCTCCTGACGCACCTGGCCGATCTGCCCGGCAGCGGCATCATCTACACGCTGACAGTCTCCGCCGCGGAGGACACCGCCCGGCTTCTCGCCGAAGCCGGGCACACCGTGCAGGCCTACACCGGCAGGACCGATCCCGCGGACCGGGAGCGCGCAGAGCAGATGCTCAAAGACAACCAGGTCAAGGCGCTGGTAGCCACCTCGGCGCTGGGCATGGGCTTTGACAAACCGGACCTTGGCTTCGTCGTCCATCTGGGGGCGCCGTCCTCCCCTGTGGCGTACTACCAGCAGGTGGGCCGTGCGGGCCGTGGCGCGGCGAACGCAGACGTCCTGTTGCTGCCGGGTTCTGAAGACCGGGATATCTGGCAGTACTTCGCCACCGCTTCCATGCCATCGGAGGAGAAAGCCACAGCGGTGCTGACGGCGTTGGGTGAGGCCGGCACTGCCGTGTCAACGGTTGCGTTGGAGGCCCGGGTTGATCTCCGCCGCACTCCGCTGGAGCTGCTGCTGAAGGTCCTTGCCGTGGACGGCGCCGTCGAGCGGGTCGGCGGCGGGTGGCGTTCCACCGGCCAGCCCTGGATCTACGACGCCGAGCGCTACCGCCGGATCGCCGAGGCCAGGGTGGACGAGCAGGACTCCATGGTGATCTACCAGGACACCGCCGGGTGCCGGATGGAATACATCACCTCGGTCCTCGACGACGAGACGGCGCACCCCTGCGGGCGGTGCGACAACTGCGCAGGCCGCTGGTTCCGCGCGGACATAGCCGCGGATGCCACGGCAGCGGCGGGCCAGACTCTCACCCGCGCCGGCGGTGTCCTGGAGGCACGGCTGCAGTGGCCCAGCGGCATGGACCGCCTTGGTGTTCCGGTTAAGGGCAAGATCAAGCCGGACGAAGGGTTGGCGGACGGCCGCGTGCTGGCAAGGCTCACTGATCTTGGCTGGGGCGGGGCGCTGCGGGAACTCTTCGCGGCCGGCGCCGCGGACCGTCCGGTGGATCCTGCCATGCTGCAGGCCTGTGTCCAGGTCCTGCGGGAATGGGCCACCGGTGACGGCCGGAACCCGGGCTGGAGCGGTGCGGGACGGCCGGCCGCGATCGTCAGCATGCCCTCCCGCAGCAAGCCCGAGCTGGTCCGGTCCCTTGCCCAGGGAATTTCGGAAATCGGCCGGATCCCTTACCTGGGCGAGCTGGCCCTGGGCCACGGCGGCCCCACTGGAAGCCGCGGCGGCAACAGCGCGTACCGGCTGGCGGGCGTCTGGGACCGTGTGGTGGTGGGGCCGGAGTTGGACGCTGCCATGGCATCACTGCGTGGCCAGGGCGTGATGCTGATCGACGACCTCGTGGACAGCCGGTGGACCGTTACCGTGGCTGGACGTGCCCTGCGCCAGGCGGGGGCGGGGGCTGTTCTTCCGCTCGTGCTTGCCCAGGCCGGCTGACCTCGGCGCTGGATTGGCTGAGTTTCCGATCGCCGGATTGATTGAGTCCGGGACTGCCAGGCCTGCTGACCACTGCACCGGCATGCCGGTGCAGTGACAGACTGTCCGCCGTACTGAAGAGCATCAGGACGGCCATGGTGAGGAAGGCTCCGCGGAAGGGTCCGGCGTGATCGGCGGGGAAGGCCGCCACGCCGTCGAAAATGCGGATCAGCAGGGCGCCAACGGCGATGCCGGCGCCTGCGGCGAGCTGCACCAGGGTCGCTGACACGGAATTGGCCGACGTCAGCTGGGCGGGCGCGATGTCCGCGTACTGCACCGACGCGTAGGCGGAGAAGCCGATGGAGCGGAAAGCCCCGCTGCAGACCAGCAAGGCGAAGATCAGGGCCTGCGGCGTGTCCGGAGTGAGCAGGGCGCACAGGGCGAAGGTCACCGCCGAGGCCAACGAGCCGAAGACCAGCATGGCCCGGAAACCAAAACGCCGGATTAGGGGCGTGGTGGCCGGCTTGATGCCAATGTTGCCGATGAACACGGCAGCCACCATGATTCCTGCGTGCAGCGGTGACCAGCCGAAGCCGGTCTGGAACATAAGCGGCAGGAGGAACGGCACCGAAGAAATGGTCAGGCGGTAGACAAAGCCGCCGGTGGCCATGGCCCGGAAAGTCCGGGTGGAAAAAACACTGAGGTCGAACAGCGGGTTTTTGGCCCGCCTCATCCACAACACGGCGGCCGCGAGGGCGCATACCCCTGCAGCGGCGCTCAGTGCAGCCCATGGACCGTCGGGGTGTGCGGTGGCCAGTTCCAGGCCAACCACCAGGGCACCCACGCCGGTTGTCGTGAGGAGCAGGCCCAGCCAGTCCAGCCGGCGAGTGCTGTCTCCGGCACCGGCTGGAACCAGGCTGAGCGCGGCGATGAAGGCGGCCGCGCCCAATGGCAGGTTGATGAGGAAGATCCAGTGCCACGACAGGTAGGTGGTCAAGGCGCCGCCCACCAGCGGCGCCAGTACGGGCGCCAGCAGCGCGGGCCACACCAGGAAGGCCGTGGCGCGCAGGAGCTCCGATTTGGGTGTGCCGCGCAGCACCAGGAGGGTGCCCACCGGAACCATCATGGCCCCACCAGCGCCCTGCAGGATCCGGCTCAGCGTCAGCACGGTCAGGTCGGGGCTGACGGCGCAGGCCAATGAGGCGAGCGTAAAGAGGGCAATTGCGACGCAGAATATTTTGCGCGCCCCCACGCGTTCAGCAAGCCAGCCGCTGAGCGGGATGCCCATGGCCACGGTCATGAGGTAAGCCGTCATGGTGATGTTTACGTCAGCGGCCGGAACGCCAAAGTCGCTGGCGATGTTGGGGATCGCGGTGGTGAGGATGGTGCCGTCCAGGAACTCCATAAAGAACGTGGCAGCCACCAGTAGCGCCAGGCGGGGATTCCACGCCTGGCTTGTGCTGGTTTCCGCGCCCGGGGAATTGCTTGCTGCCATTCCACCATCCTGCCACCGCCGCCCCGGGTGAAGCCTCGTGCGTCCGTTCCCCGGACGGCCTGCCCAGCCCATGCGCCCACACACCCCGGCTCCCGCCCATGTAGGTAGCAGTAACTGTCGTTATGAGCGCTCATAACGACAGTTACTGCTACCTAGTTTTGGGCTGGTGGCGCAAAGGAACCTGCCCAGGGAACGCAAAAGGCCCCGGTCCAGGACCGGGGCCAAACGCGGAGACGGGGGGATTTGAACCCCCGGTGGAGTTGTGCCCCACACTTCATTAGCAGTGAAGCCCATTCGGCCGCTCTGGCACGTCTCCAATGGCTATTACTAGCCCACCAAGGATACGCAGAACGGGGCACGCAGTGCAAAACGGCCAGCGACCGCCTGGCTCAGCCCCAGCACACAACCTCCGGGGCGCCGTGCGACCGGCGGAAATACCGGCGCAAATACCTGCGCCGGGAGCGGATCAAGAGGAGCGGATCATCCTGATTTCGTGAAGGTCTTCCCACTCGGCCATGCGGTCCTCGGCCCCGTCAGGAGCGAATCCCAGCCGTTCGTAGAATCCGATGGCCTTGGCATTGCCCGCGGCCACCCAGAGACTGGCGGGCCCTGCACCGACTGAAGCCTCAAGCAGCCTCCGTCCCAGACCGAGGCCCTGATGGGCCCTCAGCAGATAGAGCCCCCACAGCTCCAGGCTCCCTGAAGCGGGCAAGTCCTGATCAAGGTCCCCTTGCGGCACTGCGCGGGTTGCGGAGAACCCCACCACTGAGCCGTCCACGCACGCAACCCACGCCGCAGGCTCGGGGGCAAGCAGCAGCCGACACCACGTCGCCAGCCGGTCGGCCGGTTTCAGGGCAGCCAGGAATGCGTCCGACATTAAGCCACGGTAGGTCTGCTGCCAGCACCGGGTGTGGACCTCGGCCAGTGGGGACGGCATCGGCCGGCGTGGCCCGCCGGCCGCCCACGCCGGCCGCTACGCTCATCCGCCGGCCAGCGTCCGCCACAGGAAATGCTGGCTGCGTGCCTGCAGCGCGGCGGCCTGCCGGCCGCCCACGCCGGCCTGCCGGCCGCCCACGCCGGCCGCTACGCTCATCCGCCGGCCAGCGTCCGCCACAGGAAATGCTGGCTGCGTGCCTGCAGCGCGGCGGCCTGCCGGACGTCCACGCCGGCCGCTACGCTCATCCGCCGGCCAGCGTCCGCCACAGGAAATGCTGGCTGCGTGCCTGCAGCGCGGCGGCCTGCCGGTTGTCCGAAGCCCCGGCGTGGCCGCCTTCCAGCGCCTCGTGGAACCAGACATTCGGGATGCCCATTGCCTGCATCCGGGCAGCCATCTTGCGGGCCTGGACCGGCCCCACCCTGTCATCCGACGTGGCCGTCCAGATGAATGTTTCGGGGTACTCCACGCCGTCCTTGAGCAGGTGGTACGGCGAGAAGGTCTTGATGTACTCCCATTCCGCCGCCACGTTCGGGTCGCCGTATTCCGCGATCCAGGAGTGCCCGGCGGAGAGCTTGGTGTAGCGCCGCATGTCCAGCAGCGGAACGCCGCAGGAGACAGCTCCGAAAAGTTCCGGGTAGCGCGTGAGCATGTTGCCCACCAGCAGCCCGCCGTTGGACCCGCCCACGCAGCCAAGCCGCTCCCGGGAGGTGACACCACGGTGGACGAGGTGCTGCGCCACGGCGGCAAAGTCCTCGAAGGCGCGGTGCCGGTTTTCCTTGAGCGCGGCCCGGTGCCATGACGGCCCGTATTCGCCGCCGCCTCGGATGTTGGCCACCACGTAGACACCGCCGCGGGAATGCGCTGCCTCGCCAGGTCCGCCGGAGGTGGCGGTCCTGCGTTCCAGCCAAGCCCTGCCGACGGTTCCGCTGTACGCAGGGGTCCGGGAAACTTCAAAGCCGCCGTAGCCGGAGAGTTGCGTGGGGTTCTGCCCGTCCAGGACCAGGTCCCGCGAGGCCACCTGGAAATAAGGGATCCGGGTGCCGTCCGCGGACACGGCGAAGTGCTGCTGCACCTCGTACTGGTCGTCATCAAAGAACGACGGCGACGCCTTCACTTCCGCATGATGGCTCACCACGCCAGCGGTCGCCACTCCATCGCTCACCACGCCAGGCGCCCCCTCATCACTGCTCCCGGAAGCAACGCGCTCCAGTGTTCCGCGCATCAGTGTGCTGGGGGTGGTGAAACCGGTGGCGACCAGCCAGAAGTCGTCGCCCGCACCGCCGTCGGCCGGTCCGTCGTCCTCATCGTCCACCGCGTAGGCGTTGACGTCGTGCAGCGGCGGGCAGGCGTCGAGCAGCGAGGAAGCCCAGGCGCCCCGGTCGGCCGCGCCGCCGTCGGCCGCTGCCCCCGGCGCGGAGGGATCCAGCACCCGGATTTCGGACGAGACGTCCCGCAGCAGGTTCAACAGCAGGAAATTCCGGGTCCAGCTCCACGACTGCAGCGACGTGTGCGCATCAGGGGCAAAAAGCACCAAGAGATCCCGCGACCCTGCAAGGTAGTCCTCGAACGTCGCGGCGAGCAGCGAACCGGCGGGATATGTCGTCCCGTCCAGGGACCAGTCCTGCTGGGGCCGGAACAGGAGCCACTCGCGGTGCGCGCTGAGGTTCACGTCTGTCGGCGCGTCGATCTCGAGCCAGGCGTCGTCCCAGCGGATAAACGTGCTGCGGTTGTAGAAATCGATGTAGTCCACAGCGAACGTGCGCTCGAAGCCGGGAGTGGAATCGTGCGCCACCACGGCCATCATGTGGTCTTCGGGGACCTCGAACAAGCGCGGTGCAGCACCAAGGGTTTGGCCGCGCCGCAGGGTGACGGCCGTCCGGGCGTAGGAGGAGGCGGTCCGCGGCAGGGTTCCGGCCGTGGAGGCGACCAGCAGCGTGTCTGCGTCCAGCCACGAGACGTTCCCCTTCGCCGTCGGCAGGTCGAAACCGCCGTTGGCGGGGTCAACAAAGGTCCGGGTCGCCACGTTGAACTCGCGGTAGCGGTTGGCGTCGCCGCCGTCGGGGGAGAGCGCCAGCAGGGCCAGGCGGTACGGTTCGCCATCGGCAGGGCGCAGGAACGTGGCACCGTGGAACACCCACTCCTCACCTTCGGCGGCGGCGAGGGCATCCACATCCAGCAGGACGTCCCAGTCGGGGGAGTCCGTCAGGTAGCTTTCCCAGGTGGTGCGGCGCCACAGCCCCTTAGGGTTCGCCTGGTCCTTCCAAAAGTTGTAGTACCACTCGCCGCGCTTGCCCACCATGGCGATTCGGTCCGTGGAGTCCAGCACCTCCAGGATGCTTCCTTCCAGGCCCGCGTAGTCGGCGTCCTCCAGGAGGTCCTCGGTGCGCGCGTTCTGCTCCCGGACCCAGGCAAGCGGGGCCTCGCCGTAAATTTCCTCCAGCCAGACGTTCTCATCAGTGGGTTCGGGGGCGGACGATGGACCGGGCGCTTGATCAGCTGCAGTGGTGGTCATGCGCCCCATCCAAACAACATTTTCGCGCCGCAGGCAAGTCAAGTGCCCGGGGCGCATGCCGATACTCTGGATGCCGTGGGTAAATCGAAGAGCATCCGGGCAGCCATCATCGGCGCCGGACCCCGGGGAACCAGTGTGCTGGAGCGTCTGCTCGCACACGCAGCGGCACACGCCGCTGCCCACCCCGGCTCCGCAGCCCTGCATATCGACGTCATCGACCCCTATCCCGCGGGTCCGGGGCACGTGTGGCAGCCCGGCCAGTCCCGGCTGTACCTCATGAACACCCAGTCCTTCTATCCCACGGTCATCCCTGAAGACTCCCGGCTGGCGCCGCCGGTCGCGGGCACCACGTTCGACCGCTGGCGGGTCCGGCAGCAGCGTGAGCCGGCGCCGTCCCTGACGCCGGACGAGCGGTCCGAACTGGCTGCCTTGGGATCGCGGGACTTCCCCAGCCGGGCACTGTACGGCCGCTACCTGCGCTGCACCCTGGACGAGTTGACGGAAAAACTGCCCCACGGCGTCACCGTCAGTTTCCACGAAACGACCGCTATGTCGGTGCGCCCGTCAGTCGACGGAACAGCCAGTACGCGGGGGGAGGGCACCCCAGGCGAGGCAACCCCAAATACCGGAACGTTCGACGTCGGACTCGCCGGCGGCGGTTCCCTCACGGTCGATTCCGTGGTGCTGGCCTTGGGGCACCTTCCGTCCCGGCTGAACCCTGAGCAGCGCGAACTCAAGGCATCGGCTGGACAGCTGGGCCTGAGCTACTTCCCGCCGGCCGTCCCGGCGGACGTCGACTGGGCCGCGATTCCGGCCGGTGAACCGGTCCTGGTCCGGGGCATGGGGCTGAACTTCTTCGACGCGATGGGCCAGCTCACGGAGGGCCGCGGCGGAAAGTTCATCGACGCCGGAACCCGGCTTGAGTATCAGCCTTCCGGCCAGGAGCCCCTGATCATTGCTGCCTCCCGCCGCGGTACCCCGTACCGGGCCAAGGCCGCGCTGGCCGGCTACTACCCGGCGTCGGTCACGCTGCGGTACCTGACCGAGGCCGCGCTGGAGCGGTTCGCGGCCACCGGGATCCGCCCGGGTTTCGACCACGACCTCTGGCCGCTGCTGCACCGCGACACCCTCTGGGCCTACTACTCCACCCTGGTGCGCTCACAGCCCGCGGCCGTCCCCGACGCGTCCGCGTTCCTGGCCGCACTGGATGAGGCGCTGCGCCCGCATGCCCACAGCGCCGCCAACTGGGAGGCCGCGGTGGAGAGCGTCCTGGCCGTGCACGTCGGGCCGCGGCACCGGCTGGATCTGCGGGGCCTCGCGTCCCCCTTGGCGGGCAGGTCCTTCGGATCGCGCGCTGTACTGGATGCTGCCGTCGTCGAGTACCTGCTCGATGACGCCCGCCGCTCCGCCCTGGGCGAGGAGGATCCGGTGAAGATGGCCATCGGCGCCCTGCATCACGGCCGCGCGGTGCTGAAAACGGCAGTTGCCGACGGCGGCATCACCGATGAGTCCTGGGCTGCCGGCCTGCGTGGCTGGTTTGAGTCGTTTGTCGAAGGCCTGGCCAGCGGGCCGCCGGCGCTGCGCGCTGAACAGCTGGCTGCCCTGGCGCGCGCCGGCGTAGTCAGTTTTGTGGGGCCAGACCCCCGGTTCGGTGTGGACCGACGGGCAGGCCGCTTTACGGCCGTCTCACCCTGGGTGAACGGTCCGCCAGTGGCGGCGAAGACCATGGTGGAGGCCCTCGCGCCGGCCAACCGCGTGTCCGCGAACCACTCACCGCTGCTGGAACAGCTCCTCGCGGACGGGATAGTGCGGCCCCGGCTGATGATGACGGCGGAAGGTGCGCCGGTGCAGGCCACCGGGCTGGACGTTGCGCCGCACCCGTACCGGCCGGTGGCGGCCAACGGCTCGGTCACGGACGGTCTGTATGTGCTGGGCCTGCAGCTCTCGGCCACCCAGTGGGGCACGGCCATCGCCGCGGAAGCGCTCCAGCCCGGCGGCCCCACGTACGCCAGCGGGCAGCGGACCCTTCGCGACGCCGACGAAATCGCGCAGGCGATCCTCGGACGCTGACGCGAAATAATCGATCGCCCACCCCCTGAGTTTTTGTCCGGATAATCGCCTCAAATCACCCGGAAAAGCCTTTTATCTCGACAAAAACTCGGAAATGTTTAGCGGCCGCGTCCTGGCGTTGCGGTTGATGACTTCCCGAAGCCTCCGTCCCTGACGCATTGTTGCGCCCCATTGTGGTGGATGACGCGGCGTTACCTCCTGAGTCCGGATTGCTCCGTGCTACGCACCATAGACCGCTGTGACCTGCAGTTTCCCCATATGAACCCTGCCCTTTTGCCGCCCCTTCTTCTCTGTTCTAGTGGTTGCCACAAGCCAGCCGGCCCGGACCCGCATCGCCGGTTCCACACCTCCAGCGCAGAAAGATTCAGCCATGAAATTCCGAAAGCCATCCGCACGAACCGCCCCCGCTGCAGGTAGGGCTGCCGGGAAGGCCGCAGGCACTGCGGCCGCCGTCGCCGCAGCCCTGGCGCTCTCGCTGGTGCTGGCGGGTTGTGGCGGCGCAGCGACAGCCCAGTCCGGAGGCAGCGGCGCCGAAGTGAAAACCGTCCGCTACCAGGGTTCGCCCAACACCGTGGCTTTGGTGGAAGTGGCGGAGGATCTCGGGTACCTGGGCGACGTCAAGCTCGAGTGGGTCAGCAACACCACCAGCGGGCCGCAGGGCATCCAGTCCGTGGCCACCGACCAGACAGACATCGGGGGAGCGTTCACCGGTGCCGTCATCAAGCTCATCGAGGCGGGCGCTCCTGTCCAGGCCGTCATCAACTACTACGGCGAGGACAAGGAGACGTTCACCGGCTACTACGTGGAAGAGGGCAGCCCCATCAAGACAGCCCGGGACCTGATCGGCAAGAAGGTCGCCGTAAATACCCTGGGCGCCCACCACGAAGCAATCATCAACACCCACCTGAAGAACAGCGGACTGACTCCGGAGGAGATCAACCAGGTCCAGCTGGTGGTGGTGCCGCCGAACGAAACCGAAGTGGCCCTCCGCAAGAAACAGGTCGACGTCGGCACGCTCGGCGGGGTGCTCCAGGACCGGGCGCTCGCCGAGGGCGGCGTACGGGCCCTGTTCACCGATGTTGGGGTGATCGGCGGCCCGTTCGACGCCGGCCAGTACGTCCTCCGGAAGGACTTCCTGGCCAAGAACCCGGAAACCAGCCGCACGGTGGTCACCGGAATCGCCAAGGCCATCGAGTGGGAACGCACCACGCCGCGGGAGCAGGTGATCGCCAAGTTCGAGGAAATCATCGCCAAGCGCGGCCGCAACGAGAGCACGGAAACGCTGAAGTACTGGAAGAGCGTGGGAGTGGCCTCGCCGGGCGGCCGGATCCAGGACCGGGACTTCACCCGCTGGGCCGATTACCTGACGTCCGCGGGCATCATCACCGGCGACCTGGACACCAAGAAGCTCTACACCAATGAGTTCAACCTGCCGGAAACCCCGGCACCGGCAGCAACCTCGAAAGGATAGAAGATGACACCCAAGATCAGTCTCAGAAACGTCACCAAGGAATTCACTGTCCGGCCGGGCAAAGGGGCGGGCAAAAACACCAGAACGGAAGCTTCCGTCCTCACCGCTTTGGATGACCTCAGCCTGGATGTGGCCGCCGGTGAATTCCTCACCCTCGTAGGCCCCAGCGGCTCCGGCAAGACCACGCTCCTGGATCTGCTGGCCGGCCTTTCCCGCCCCACCTCCGGGATGGAAGTGACCGGGCCCGGCCAGGACAGGGCCGTCGTCTTCCAGCAGTACGCGCTGTTCCCCTGGCGCACGGCGTCGGCCAACGTCTCCATCGGCCTCGAGAACACAGGCCTGTCCAGGAAGGAACGGGCGGCGAAGGCCAGCGCGTTCCTCGACCTGGTGGGCCTTGCCGGGTTCGAGGACCGCTACCCGCATGAACTGTCCGGCGGTATGAAGCAGCGCGTGGCCATCGCCAGAAGCCTCGCCTATGAGCCGGACGTTCTGCTGATGGACGAGCCCTTCGCCGCCCTGGACGCCCAGACCCGCGAACAGCTCCAGGACGAGCTCCTGCGGATCTGGAAGGCCACGGGCAAAACCATCGTGTTCATCACCCACGGGATCGACGAAGCGGTCTACCTCGGCCAGCGCGTGGCGGTGCTCAGCGCCCGCCCCGGCAGGCTCAAGGAAATCGTGGACATCAACATCCCCGACCGCGACGGCGACGCGGACATCCGCTCGCATCCGGCCTTTGTGGAACACCGGCACCAGGTCTGGTCCCTGCTGCATGACGAAGTCCGCCTGGCCCAGAACTCCGGCCACCGGAAGATCCTCCCGGACGGCACCGCCCCGGATGAACAACCCCTCGAAAGGAGTGCGGCCTGATGAGCACCGTGTTGACCCGACCGCAAGAGGCGGCTGCCGCCGTCGACCCTTCACTGCAGCCTGGAGCACTGCAGCCCGGACCCTCCGGACCGTCCGGTTCTGAACGCGGACAACGCCCGACGCCGGCAGCCAGGTTGAGTGCCGCAGCCCGCCACGCGGGGCGGGTTGGCTGGAAATCACTCGCCGTTGTCCTGTTCCTGGCACTGTGGGAAGTGGGTCCGCTCTGCCTTGCCAGCCCGGCCACGCGGGTGTTCCTGCCGCCGCTGCATGAGGTGCTGGCAGCCGGAGCCAAGCTCCTGGAGAACGGACAGCTGCAGAGCCATCTGCAAGCCAGTCTGACCCGCTCGGTGTCCGGTTTCGGTATTGCCGTGGTGTCCGCCGTTGTCCTGGGGCTCCTGATCGCCTGGTACGGCTGGCTGAATTCGTTCCTCAACCCCCTGCTGGAGCTCTTTCGCAACACGGCAACCCTGGCCCTGCTGCCGGTGTTCACGCTGCTGCTGGGCATCGGGGAGGAATCGAAGATCACCATCGTGGCCTACGCCGCGTTCTTCCCGGTCCTGCTGAACACCATCGCCGGCGTCCGGACCGTGGACCCGTTGCTGATCCGGGCCGCGAAATCCCTGGGACTGAACAGCTTCCGGCTCTTCCAGAAGGTGATCCTGCCGTCGGCGGTGCCCACGATCTTCACCGGCATCAGGATGGCCGGAACATCATCCATCCTGGTGCTCATCGCGGCCGAGATGGTGGGCGCCAAAGCCGGGCTCGGCTACCTGATCGTGAACGCGCAGAGCAGCTTCCTGATCCCGGACATGTACGCCGGCATCCTCACAGTCTCCGTCGTCGGTCTGCTGGTCAACACCGTACTCGTGGCACTGGAACGGCACTTCTCCCGCTGGCGCACCGCCGTCGGGTCCGACAGCTGACCGCTCAGCCGGCACGCCCGAACCTCCTAAACACATACCTTCTAAACACATACCTTCTGAACTGCAAAGGAAACACCATGACCGTCATCACCGAAACCAAGCTCCAGTTCACCAAGCTCAGCTCCCGCATCGGCGCCGAAATCCGCGGCCTGGACCTCAGCGCAGACCTGTCTCCGGACACCGTGGCGCAGCTCCGGAACGCCCTGAACACGCACAAGGCCCTGGTCTTCCGGGAAGCGAACATCCGCACTGACGAGGACCAGGTGCGTTTCGCCAGCCGCTTCGGTCCGCTCACCAAGGCCCACCCCACGGTGGCCTCCGTGGACGGAAAGCCTTCGGTCCTGCCGGTGGACAGCGAAAACGGCAGCGCCAACAACTGGCACACCGACGTCACGTTTGTGGTGAACCCGCCGCAAGCCTCCACCTTGCGCAGCATCACCCTGCCGGGCTATGGCGGGGAAACCCTGATCGCGTCCTCGGCCGGCGCCTACGCGGACCTGCCAGAGGAACTGCGGAACTTCGCCGACACCCTCTGGGCCATCCACACCAACGATTACGACTACTCCGTGCCCAAGAACCTGGAACACGCCAACGCCGACGAGCGGCGCAAGGAGTTCACCAGGATCCACTTCGAATCCGCCCACCCCGTGGTCCGGGTCCACCCGCTGACCGGCGAGCGCGGATTGTTCATTGGGGGCTTCGCGCAGCGGCTGCGGATCGTTGGCCTGTCCAACACCGAGTCCAAGGACATCCTGCGCCTCCTGCAGGCCTACATCACCCGCCCGGAGAACGTGGTGCGCGTGAACTGGGAGCCGGACCAGCTGGTGCTCTTCGACAACCGCATTACGCAGCACTACGCACCGGACAACTATGACGGCCAGCCCCGCCAGCTCAACCGCGTCACCATCGCCGGCGACCTTCCCCGGGGTGTGGACGGACGCAGCAGCACGTCCATCAAGGGTGATTCATCCGCCTATTCTGAGACCGTCGTTGTCTCGGAAGCTGCAGACCTCGAAGCAGCCGGCCGCCTTGAAGCAGCAGGAGTCCGGCCGTGAGCGCCGGGCTTGGCGGCTCCAGGCAGCTGCACCTGAACGCCTTCCTGATGAGCACCGGCCACCACGAGGCGTCATGGCGCCTGCCGGAGAGCAACAGCTTCGCCGGCACGGACGTTGCCCACTTCCAGCGGCTGGCCCAGACGGCAGAGCGCGGCAAGCTGGATTCGATCTTCTTCGCCGATTCTCCGGTGCTGCACGGAAACGTGGCCCAGCGGCCCTACGGCAGCCTCGAACCCACCGTGTTGCTCGCCGCCATCGCAGCCGTCACGGAACGGATCGGGCTGATCGCCACCGCTTCCACAACCTACAACGAGCCGTACAACCTGGCGCGGCGCTTCGCCTCCGTGGACCACATCAGCGGCGGCAGGGCGGGCTGGAACGTGGTGACCACGGCGGGAGACGCGGCCGCCAGGAACTTCTCCCTCGCCGGCCAGCCCGCCCACTCGCAGAGGTACGAGCGGGCAGCGGAATTCCTGGATGTGGCCAAGAAGCTCTGGGACAGCTGGGAGGACGACGCCGTGGTGGCGGACAAGGACGCCGGCGTCTGGGCGGACAGCTCGCGAGTCCATCCGGTCAACCACCAGGGCGCACATTTCCAGGTGGAGGGCGCGCTGGACGTGCCCAGATCCGTCCAGGGTCACCCGGTGATTGTCCAGGCCGGCTCGTCCGAGAACGGCAAGGACTTTGCGGCGCGGTACGCGGAGGCGGTCTTCACGGCGCACCAGACCCTGGCGGATGCCCAGGACTTCTACGCCGACCTGAAACGGCGGACGACGGCGGCGGGCCGGGACCCGCAATCCATCAAGATCCTGCCGGGGATCGTTCCGGTCATCGGTGCCACGGAGGCCGAGGCCCTCAAGCTGGAACGTGAGCTGGATGAGCTGATCCTGCCGGAGCACGCGGTGCGGCAGTTGGCCAACCTGCTGCGCGTCTCGCCGGAATCCCTGAAACTGGACGGCCAGCTGCCGGCCGACCTCCCGTCGGAGGATGAGATCGAGGGGGCCAAGAGCCGCTACACCCTGATCGTGAACCTCGCCCGCAGCGAACACCTGACTGTCCGGCAGCTCATCGGGCGGCTTGGAGGGGGCCGCGGGCACCGTACCTTCGCGGGAACGCCGGAGCAGGTGGCCGACGCCATCCAGCACTGGTTCCAGTCCGGCGCCGCCGACGGTTTCAACATCATGCCGCCCGTGCTGCCCTCCGGCCTGGACATCTTTGTCGACCAGGTGGTTCCCATCCTCCAGGACCGCGGGCTGTTCCGGCGTGAGTACACCGGGCGTACGCTGCGCGAGCACTTTGGACTGGCCATCCCGGCCAACTCCTTTGAACGGGTGCCGCAGCCCGCCTGACACCCCACCCCAGAGTTTTTGTCCAGATAGTGGCCTCAGCCCGCCCGGAAAACCGGATTATCTGGACAAAAACGCGAGAGGAAGAGAGGTGCCCCTCCCCAGCTGGTTCAGCAGGGGAGGGGCACCTCCGTTTATTGCTGGCGGGCCGTCAGGGGCTCCGGGGCAGTACTAGCCGCGCAGGCACTGCTGGTACTGGATCCACGCAATGCCGTAGCGGATCCACCCCAGGATGTCGTACCACTTGGTGGGCGGCACCGGTGCCGTGCAGACCGGCGGAACGGGTCCGCTGGCAGCGACCTGGACAGCAGCCTTCACCACGGTGCCGGACTCGGCGGCCGTGAGCACCAAAGTTCCGGTCCCGGCTGCAGCGCCGGTAGGAACGGCCAGTTTCACAGCGGCGGCGCCGGCCGAAACCGGCACTGTGCCAAGGCCCGTCACGGTCCCGGCGCTGTCGGTGAACTCCGCAGTCAGGGAGGTATTCACCGGGCTGCCCAACGAGGTGAGGTCCAGTTTTGAAACCGCCAGCGTGATGGCATCCCCGCCCTTGACCTCCGCTGCCGTGGTGTTCACTGCGGCCACCGTCCGCCGGGCGAAGTCCGGCGACACAGGGTTGTGCGCCTGCAGGTACGTGATCCAGGCGTCCCGGTCCACCAGCCCCGAATCCTTGGTTCCCGTTCCGTCCTTGAAGACCCGGAAGTTGTCGCCACCGGTGGCCAGGAAGCTGAACGTCCCGATCCGGTAGGACTTCGCCGGATCGATCAGGGCACCGGCCACGCGGATGGAGGTGATGCGGTCACCCGCGGCGCGGGCGGCGTCGTAGGTGTAGTTGACGTTCCTGGACAGACCAAGCTGCTGGTAGGCGCGGCTGGGGACCGTGCCGTCGGCGTTGGTCTGCCACTGCTGCTCCAGGAGCGCCTTGAACTGCGCGCCGGTCAGTGACGTGGTCCACAGGTTGTTCACAAACGGCAGGACCGAGTTGGCTTCCGCGTAGGTGATGGCGCCGTCCGGGGCGTAGTACAGCTCGTTGCGGAGGCCGCCGGGATTGACGACGCCGATTTCCGCGGCACCCAGCTCGGCAGGCTGGAGCGACTCCAGCAGTGAGTCGGCCACCAGGTTGCCCAGCGTCGACTCGCTGGCACGGTCATCCCGCTTGGCCGGCCCGCCCACGGGGTCCGGGGTGAACGCCGTGGTGATATCTGCGGTCAGCGCGCCGACCGGCTGGTTGCCGATCGCGGCTGCGTCGGCGAGGGCTTTCTGCACAATGGCGTCAACCGCCGCTACCCGCGGGTAGGCGGCCACCAGGCCGGCGGCGGCATCCGTGGTCCGTTTGACGTTCCCGGCCTTGGAAGCGGTTACTTCTTTGGTAGCCGAATCCACCGTGAGCTGGATCTGGCCGATGTTCTCGCCGTAGTTGCCGGTCTGGACAATCGGACGGGTCTTGCCGTCGGCCCCGGGGATGGGTGCGTCCCAGGCGTATTCCTTGTGCGTGTGGCCGGTGAAGATGGCGTCCACCTCTTGGGAGGTTTCGGTGACCAGCTTCGCGAACGGGCCGCCCGCTGCCACTTCCTGCTCGAGAGTGGCGCCGTCCGGTGTCCCTGACCCGGCGCCGTCGTGGGTTTCCGCGATGATCACGTCGGCGAGCTTCTCCGCCGTGATCTTGGCAGCCGCGCGGTTGATGGCGTCCACGGGATCGCCGAATTCAAGATCGGCGATGCCGGCTGGCGTCACCAGGGACGGGACTTCCTCGGTGACCGTGCCGATGACGGCAACCTTCACGCCGTCCATGTCCAGCACCGTGAATTCGGGCAGGACCGGTTCGGTTGTTCCCTTCTTGTAGACGTTCGCCCCGAGCAGCGGGAACGTGGCGTTGGTGCCGCCCGCGATGACGCGGTCGCGCAGGTCCGCCCAGCCGCCGTCGAACTCGTGGTTGCCCACGGCGGAGGCGTCCAGCTCCAGCGCGTTCAGCACATCGATGGTGGGCTGGTCCTTGGCAACTGCCGAGGCGAAGAGGGATGCGCCGATGTTGTCGCCGGCGGACAGGAAGGCCGTGGCCCCGGGGGCGGCGGCGCGCAGCTTCTCGATGGTGCCGGCGAACAGCACCGTGTTGGTGTCGATGCGGCCGTGGAAATCGTTGATGCCCAGGAAGTTCAGCTCAACGCTGGCCGGCGTGACCGGGCCGGCAGGCAGGTCCAGCCCCACCACCACAGGATCGTGGTCGCTGGCACGGTACTGGTCCGGCGCATAGTAGCTGGTCAGATTGTTGTTATACCTGCTGTACTCCAGCGCCACGGACTCTACGGAGTTGATGTTCCAGATGTCCGCGCCGGTGACCACTGCATCAGCGCCCGGGGAGGCCAGGATGTGGTCCAGCGAACCCACCAGGCCGCCGAAAAGGTAGGAGTGCTTCGCGGAGCCGTCGGCGTTCTTCGCCTTGCCGTCCTGGTTGACGTAGCCGGCGTCCGTGAAGACGTTCATCGGGTCTTCCTGGGCGTAGGAGTTGAAGTCGCCGATCAGGAAAACCTTGTCCGTGCCCTTTGCCGCCTGCAGACCGGTGGCGAAGTCCAGCAACGATTTGGCCTGGGCCGTGCGCGCCAGGTTGGAGGCGCCTTGGCCCTTGTCCGTGTCATCCGGCGTTGCTGCCGAACCCTTGGACTTGAAGTGGTTGGCGACGGCGATGAACTTCTTGTCGTCCCCGGCGCCCACCGGTTTGAAAACCTGCGCCAGCGGTTTCCGGGCGTTGGCGAAGGCGACGGTGTCGTTGTGGATGATGGACTCGCCCACAGGCTCGGCCACGGCCTTCTTGAAAATGAACGCGGTGCGGATCATGTCCTCCTCAGCCAGCGGGGGAGCGTTGGCGGGTGTCCGCACGTAGTCCCAGATGCCGGGAGTCGCGATGTTGAGGGCGTCCACCAGTTTGGCCAGGGCGTCGTCGCGGTCCTTGCCGAACTGGGCGGAGTTTTCAATTTCCATGAGGGACACCACGTCGGCGCCGGACTTGGTGATCGCGGCGACGATCTTGTCCTGCTGGCGGAGGAAGTTCTCCGCGTTTGCGGCGCCGCGGGCGTCGCAGCCGCCCTGGACCGTGATGGGGTTGCCGTCGCGGTCCTTGTAGAAGGAACAGCCGGTGAGGGTGTCGCCCGTGGTGGGGAAGTAGTTCAGCACGTTGAAGGAGGCGATCTTCAGGTTGCCGCCCACGCTGGCGGGAGCCTCGGTCCGGGTGGCGCCGAAGCTGGCCGGCTGGACCGTGCCCTTGTTGGCCTCGGTGAGGTGGGTCAGCGGCTGGAATTTCCAGGCATTGTTGGTGTAGCTGAGTACCACGTTGGTTGCGAACGTCACCGGTGAGCCCACCCGGACAGGGTCCGTCGCGGTCAGGTAAGGCAGTACCTGGGCTTTGGTGCTGGCGTCCTTGAGGAAATTGGTGCTGGACCCGTCGTCGAGCTTGATGCCGCGGGCAGCGTTGTCCGCCACGGCGGCCTGGTATTCGGCCGAGCCGTAACGCGCGACGGCGGTGGGCTGCACCAGCGTGGTGGTCCCGCCCGAGAGGCCGATTTCGCCGTACTGGTTCAGCGAGTAGTTGTCGGTGACGGTGACCGGCCCTTGCGGTGCCAGCAGCATGCCCTCGAGTGCCTCGCGGAAGGATTCGGCTGCCGGGAGCGTGAAGGCGGTGGCCTTCACTTCGGCGGCGGCGTCGGTGAGCTTGGTCAGGCCGGAAGCGTCCGCCACGTTGACCTGGGTCATGCCGAAGTACTCGGAAACCGTGCCGGTGACTTCCACGAAGTCGCCGATCTGCACGGAGCCTGCGGTGGCAGGGGAGTAGACAAAAACAGCGTCCGACGCCGTGTGGCCGGCCGGGGTGAGGTCGCCGCCGGTTCCGGGGGTCTGGACGTAGTAGCCGGCGAAACCGCCGGTGGGGAAGGCCGCGGTGACTTTGCCGCGCGTTGTCACGGCAGCACCGGCCAGCGGACTCGCGTTGCCGGTGCCCTGGATTTCGGCAATGGTTTTGGTGCCGGGGACCGGGTCCGGCGTCGGATCGGGGTCCGGCGTTGGATCGGGATCGGGATCCGGATCCACGGTGCCGCCCGCCGCCGTCGGCGTGATGGCGGCGTTCAGCGTGAAGTCTGCCCGGTTGCTGTTGCTGTCCGTCCCGGCGCTGCGGTTCAGGCTCTTGACGTCGGTGTTGCCGGCGGGCGCTACGGCGGCCTGGGTTTCAAAGGTGTTGGAGGAACCGTATCCGAGGAGGTCTGCCACGCCGGCGGGTTCAATAACTGAGCCGGTGGTGAGCGTGGCGGCGGTGGCCTGCTTCGCCAGGACTATGGTTCCGGCGGAGCCGCTGAAGTTCAGTGAGGTTGCCACAAAATCCGGAGCCGGCAAGTCTGCACCTTCAGCCCCACCGTTGTTGCTGCCGCCCTGGATGAGGTAGTGGCCCTTGGCCGGGATGGAACCGGTGAGGGCAGCCACGCTGGTGGGCGCCGCAGTTCCCGTGCCTGAACGGTACTGGACTGACCATCCGGCCAGGGAGACCGGGGCATCGGAGGTGTTGTAGAGCTCAACGAACTTGCTCTTGTACGCTGCGCCGGCACTGCCGCCGCTTAGGTAGGCCTCGTTGATGACCACGGGTGAGGTGCCGGCTGCGGCTGAGACCTCCGCAGCCGAGACCTCTGCGGCCGCGGGGACCGCTGCCAACGGAGCGGCGATGAGCCCCGCAGATAACGCTGTTCCCAACGCTAATTTCCAAGGTGAATGGTGCATCCGCTCTACTTTCATAGGGGTGACCCGGTAGGGGACCCGATGGAGTGTGTCCGGGTTGTACCGACGGACAGTGGCCGGACTCCACGTTTGATCAGGTGGTGTCCGGCACAGCAAAGCAGCGCCGCATGAACGCAGGGTTGATGGTGAGTGCACTTGGCGAAACGTCCGTGGGGCAAAACAATACCGGCCGGTAGCTTCAATGGAAGCTGCCGGCCGGTATTTCTTCAAGGGAATTTACTTATGCGATGATCTTGAACATCGCTCCGGTGGGGTCGGCCAGCGATGCGAGGCGGCCGAACGGAGAGTCCTCCGGCCCGTCAATGACGGTGGCTCCGAGCGAAACTGCCTTCTCAATCGAAGCGTCCGCATCTTCGACGTTGAAGTAGATCTGCCAATTGGACGGAACGTCAGCCGGCAGATACCCCGAGGCGTCCATGATGCCCGCCTTGGCGGAGTCCCCGGCGCCCAGGGTGGTGTACCGGAAGTCCGGTGTATCGCTCATGACATCCGTGTCCCAGTTGAAGACGTTCTGGTAGAACTTCACGGCGGCGTCGTAGTCCTTGGTGTGGAGCTCGTGCCATGCGGCAGCGCCAGGCTCGGCAACGAGCTCATACCCCTTCATCTCGCGCGGCTGCCACACGCCGATTGCCGCACCGGCAGCGTCGCCGAAGATGGCCATGTGGCCCTGTTCCGGAACATCCATGGGCGGCATGTAAACCTGGCCGCCGTTGGCCGCGACGGCGGACGCGGTGGCCTCGGCGTCGTCCGAGCGGAGGTACGTGGACCAAACGTCGGGCATGCCTGCCTGGTCCTCGTCCTTCTGCATCAGCCCGGCCACGGTCTTGCCGTTCTTCCGCGCGGTGGTGTAACCGCCGTACTTCTCCTCGTCTCCGGTCTCGTATTCCCAGCCGAAGAGTTCGCCGTAGAACTGGCGTGCTGTGGCGATGTCTGACGTCATGAGGTCGATCCAGCAGGGTGCGCCGGGGGTGATCTCGGGTGAAGGCATGGTGGGGCCCTTTCTGTCGATGGGTGGCAACAGGAACGACCCTATGTCCAGGCTCCGACAGTTTCAATGGGTCCGGTGTGGCGGCCCGCGGGCCGGTTAAACGAAGAAGCCCCGGCCCGCCATCATGTGGCGTACCGGGGTTCCATTCGCGGAAGGTAAGAGATTCGAACTCTTGGTACGGGGTTACCGCACACTAGTTTTCAAGACTAGCTCCTTCGGCCGCTCGGACAACCTTCCCTAACGAGTAGTGTTTCATAGGCAGTTGGCTGCAACAAAACAGAGTCTGCCGTGCGTCCGGTGCACACTGGTTCTGGGGCACGAATCAGCTAGAAAACGGGAGTTCTCCATGAAAGCCGTCTACATTGCCGAACCCGGCGGTCCGGAAGTGTTGGAAGTCCGCGAGGTGGACGCGCCGGTGCCCGGGCAGGGCGAGGTGTTGATCGACGTCGTCGCCGCCGGCCTGAACCGCGCAGACGTGCAGCAGCGCAGGGGCTTCTACCCGCCTCCGCCCGGCGCCTCCGAGATCCCCGGGCTGGAAGTCTCCGGGCGGATCGCCGGCTTCGGTCCCGGTGTCACCAAAGCGTTCTCCGTGGGTGACAAAGTGGTGGCTCTGCTGTCCGGCGGAGGCTACGCGGAGCAGGTTGCGGTGCCGGCGGAGCAGGTCCTGCGGATTCCCGACGGCGTTGATGTGGTCACCGCTGCGTCGCTGCCGGAAGTCGCAGCCACGGTCTACTCCAACCTGATCATGACGGCGCAGTTGCAGGCGGGAGAGACCGTCCTGATCCATGGCGCCACCGGCGGGATCGGCACCATGGCCATCCAGATGGCCAAGGCATTCGGCGCCAGGGTGGCCACCACCGCCGGCACAGCGGAAAAGGTGGGGACGGCGAAGGCGTTCCTGGGCGCAGACATCGCCATCAACTACACCGAAGAGGACTTTCCGGACAGCCTGCGGCGGCAGAACGGCGGCAAAGGTGCCGACGTGATCCTCGACGTCGTCGGTGCCAAGTACCTGGCGCAGAACGTTGATGCGCTCGCTGACTACGGCCGGCTCATTGTCATCGGCCTGCAGGGCGGGGCCAAGGGGGAACTGGATCTTGGCCAGCTCCTGCGGAAGCGTGCGGCAGTGGTTGCCACGGCACTGAGGCCACGCCCGGTGGCGGAGAAGGGCGCCATCATGAACGCGGTGCGCGAATCCGTGTGGCCCCTCATTACGGACGGCCGGATCCGCCCGCTGGTGGCGAAGACCTTCCCGCTGGACCAGGCTGCGGCCGCGCACCGGTACTTCGACAGCGGCGACCATGTGGGCAAGATCCTGCTGGTTATGTAGACCGGGTAGATACTGAGTATTGCTTTGCGCGGTGGACTGGGCTAGCCTCACTCTATACGCGGTATGCACGGGTCTTGGGGGTCCCGTGCATACCGACTCTCACGCCCCCGCTAGGAGCATCATGTCCATCCGCCACAGCCTCCTCGCCCTGCTGCAGGACCAGCCGCGTTACGGCTACCAGCTCAGGGTTGAGTTCGAAAACCGCACCGGGTCCACCTGGCCCCTGAATATCGGGCAGGTGTACACCACCCTGGACAGGCTGGAACGCGACGGCCTGGTCAGCAATGACGGCAGTGACGGCGAAGGCCACGTGGTCTACAGCATCACCCACGCGGGCAAGGCGGAGGTGCAGAACTGGTTTGCCGCCCCCGTGGAGCGCAACAACCCGCCCCGGAACGAGCTGGCCATCAAACTGGCGCTCGCGGTCACGCTGCCCGGCGTGGATGTGCAGGCCATCATCCAGGCCCAGCGGGTGGCGTCCATCCGGGCGCTGCAGGATTACACCAAGGCCCGCCGCGACACGGCCGCCAACCAGCGGGCGGCGGATACCGCCTGGCTGCTGGTGCTGGATTCGCTGATCTTCCAAACGGAAGCGGAGGTCCGCTGGCTGGACCTTTGCGAGGCCCGGATGCTGCAGCAGGCGCAGACCGCAGGCCAGGCATCACCACGTAAATCGTCCAACGGGGTCACTGTGGAAGAGGCTGCCCCGCTCATCGCGGACAACCGCCGATGAGCGTCCAAGAGCCGCAGCAGGTCCTGGAACTCGCCAAGGTCAGCAGGACGTTCGGTGAAGGCGCGACGGCGGTCGCCGCGTTGCGCGGGGTTGACCTCAGTATCAGCGCCGGCGAGTTCGTCGCCGTGATGGGTCCGTCAGGTTCCGGGAAATCCTCCCTGCTGGCGCTGGCCGGGGGACTTGACCGGCCGACGTCGGGCGGTGTCTTTGTGGAATCGACACCCCTGCGCGGGCTGGGACTGAACGAACTCGCCCGGTTGCGCCGCCGCGCCGTCGGCTACGTCTTCCAGGACTTCAACCTTGTCCCCACCCTGACCGCGGCCGAAAACGTGGCGCTGCCGCTGGAGCTGGACGGGACGCCCACCCGGAAGGCGCAACGCCAGGCGCTGGATGCGCTGCGGCAGGTGGGAATCCCGGAACTCGCGGACCGCTTTATGGACCAGATGTCCGGCGGACAGCAGCAGCGGGTGGCCATCGCGCGGGCCATCGTGGGCGACCGCCGGCTGATCCTGGCCGACGAACCTACGGGAGCCCTGGATTCCACTACCGGCCACGGCGTGATGGAAGTGCTCCGCGGGCGTGCGGATGCCGGCGCGGCCGTGATGCTGGTGACCCATGAGGCCAGGCATGCCGCGTGGGCTGACCGGGTGGTTTTCCTCCGGGACGGGCGGATCGTGGACCAGGCGGCTGCCATGCACGATCCCGCCATGCTCCTCTCCCAGACCGGCAACTGACGTGGCACTCACTCTCGACCCGGCGCCCGGCGGGCGCCGGCAGGCTTTCCGCGTTGCCGTGCGGATGGCGCGGCGCGATATCCGCCGCCACAAAGGGCGTTCCCTCCTGATCATCCTGCTGATCATGCTCCCCGTGGCCGGAATGGCAGGGGCGGCCGCCCTGGTCCAGAGCACCCAGGAGACGGCAGCCGAGCGCGTGCAGTACCAGCTCGGCACCACGCAGGCACGGTTCCGGCCCATGCCCATGGCCAACGGGGTTATGGTCCAGGACCCCGTCGAAGAGCTTCGCATCACCACGAATAACTGGGACACCAACCCTGACTTCACGCCGACTGATCCGCAGGATGCGATTCCGGCCGGCTACGACGTGCTCACAGAATCCACCCTCGACCTCACCGCCGAGTCGGGTGCGGCGGACGTGCGTGTGGTGGGCCGCGCGGTGGACGCCATGGCCCCGGCATTTGCCGGAAAATACACCCTGCTGGACGGCAGGGCCCCCGGGACTGATGCCGAGATGCTGGTGTCACCCGGGCTGCTGAAACGCTTTGGGCTCGGACTGGGGGAGGAACTGGCGACGTCGGCCGGGACGTTTGTTGCGGTCGGAACGCTCCGCGATGCGGGCTATTCGGACAGCAACTCCATCGTCTACCTCAAGCCCGGCCAGGGCAGCGTGGGCGCCCCGTCGCTGCCGGCCTCCGCCGGTCCGGCGCCAACCGCGCAGGCCATCAAGGCCACCATGTATTACCTGGTGGGTTCCGAACCGGTGACCTGGAGCCAGGTCCTGGAGGCCAACGCCGTGGGTGTCACAGTGCTGTCCAGGTCCGTGGTGCTGAATCCGCCGCCGCAAGACCAGCGCGAGCCGGAAGGCGCAGGTACCTCGTCCAGCACGTCGCTGCCGTTCGCCGCCTACGCGGCCGGGGCGCTGCTGGGCGCATTGGCACTGCTGGAGGTGGGGCTGCTGGCGGGAGCCGCGTTTGCCGTGGGCGCCAAGGGGCAGGTCCGGGAGCTGGCTCTGCTCGCCGCGACGGGGGCCGAAAGCCCCACCATCCGCTCGGTGGTCATGGCGGCGGGCCTGTGGCTCGGCGGCATTGGCGTAGCGGTCGGCGCTGCTGTGGGGCTGGCCGCGGCCGCCGGGGTGGTGATCGTTGCGCGCCTGAACGGGTCAGTCCGTTTCCCGGGCTTCCATCCGGACGCGCTGCTGACGGTCCTGGTCATGGTCATGGGCTATGTTGCGTGTCTGCTGGCTGCCTTGGCCCCGGCGCGGCAGGTGGCGCGCCAGGCCGTTCTGGGCGCGCTCAAATCAGGGCGGGCACCGACGCCGGCCGGCAAGAAGTCCACGGCGGTGGGTGCTGTCCTGCTGGGCGTGGCCGCCGCGGCACTGGCGGCCGGCACGTGGCTTGCCGTCAGCAGCGAAGACCCCGATGTGTTCACCTCCAGGACGCCGGTCATTGCCTGGCTCCTGCTGGGAGGCGCGGTACTTGGTGTTACATCCCTGGTTCTGCTGACCGGCAAGGTAGTGGCTCTCCTTGCCAAGCGGGCCGGACGCCTTCCGCTGGCCGCACGAATGGCCGCGCGGGACTCTTCCCGCAACCGCAGCCGGACGGTTCCGGCGGTTGCCGCCGTACTCGCGGCTGCCACCCTGGCCAGTGCCGGCATGGTCCTGGCCGCCAGCCAGCAGGCGAATGAACAGCAAAACCACCACTGGTCCGGGTTGAAGAACCAGGCGGTCCTGCCGCTGTCCGTGGGGCAACCCCTACTGGCTGACGGAACAGTTCCTGATCCGGTGCGGCTTGACCCCGCTGCGGTGGTGTCCGCCCTGAATGGAGCTGTGGACACCGTCGAATGGACCGGGGTGCTGCACACGGCCGCCACCCGGAACTGTGAAATGCGGCCCGAACTGGTTGACGCGTCGCCCGCGCAGACGCCGACGTCGAGCTGCCTGCAGTATTCGCTGGCCACGCCGGAAGGCAACGCGTGCCCCGTGACCGCCGGCCAGCGTGTCCTCGACCCGGAGGACTGGCGCTGCCAGGGAGCGATGCGTCCGTACGAGTCCTGGGGACGTACCGACTCGATCGTCGTCGGAACGGCGGAGGACGTCGAAAGGCTGTTTGGCAAGGCGCCCACGGCCGAAGCACGCGACGTGCTGGCAGCCGGTGGAATGGTGGTGGCCAACCCCGTGTTTGTCCGCGACGGGCATGCGTCCTTGGTGGCGCACGATGTGCGCAAGCCCGCGCCTTTGGTCCCCGGCTCGTCCGAATTCCAGGGGTACCAGGAGACGGGGCGGACGGAAGTGGCTGCGGCGGTGCTGGAGCCGGAGGTCAATGTGCCCTACTACGGAGTAGTGTCCCCGGAAGCTGCAGCGGCGGCCGGTATGCGGGTGGATAACGGCGCCCTGCTGGTCCAGCTCAGCGCCTACCCTGATGCCGCCCAGGCGGACAAGGTGTCCGCCGCCCTCGCCGGCATCTATGCGGACAGGTTCGGGTCGATGTATGTCGAGCGCGGAGCCGAGCGGGACGCATCGCTGATCCTCTGGTCCATCGTGGGGCTGGGAGCGCTGATCACGCTCAGCGCGGCAGGCATCACCACGGGACTGTCCATGGCGGACTCGCGGAAAGACCACGTGACCCTTGCCGGGGTGGGTGCGGCCCCAGGCTTGCGGAAGGCGCTCGCGGGTTCGCAGGCGCTGATGACGGCGGGGCTCGGAACGGTGTTGGGAAGTGTTGCCGGGATAGTGCCCGCCGTGCTGCTGGTGACGGCAACCGGGATGGCGCGGACCGCGGTCGTGCCCTGGCTCCAACTCGTGGCGCTGCTGATCGCCGTGCCGCTGACGGGTGCTGCCCTGGCCTGGCTGTTTACCCGGGCGAGGCTTCCGGTGTCCCGCCGGGAGGTGGGGACCTGAGCTGTCTTCCGCGGCGGCTGAGTTGGCTTGGGAGTTGGGCAAGGGAGGTGGGCAGGGCCGGGAATTAGGTCACACAGTTGGGTCTTTTTGATTGGGCCGAACAGGCCTACCGTGGGATTCAGGGCGCTGTCCGTCCCGGACAGCCGAAGTGCGGAGGAACCTCTCATGACAACACATGTTGCCGACTGCAGTGTTACCCGTTGCTCCTTCAACGACCATGAAGGCTGCACAGCCCATGCCATCACTGTGGGTGGGAGTGAAGACCACGCCAGCTGCACCACGTTCATCGACACCGGCATGCATGGCGGGCTGCCCAAGGTCCTGGCAGATGTCGGAGCATGCCAGCGCGCCGAGTGCGTGCACAACGACCACCTCATGTGCAATGCCAGTGAAGTCCATGTGGGCCCCGGCGCTGACAACGCGGACTGCCTCACTTACGCACACGCGTAATCACGGCACGGGTAGCTACGTCTCCCACTGTGGATCAAACACGACGGCCTCCGTCCGGGAAACCGTGGACGGGGGCTTTTGTGCGCTCGGCGACTCCCGCCTGCCGTTCACCGCAATGACACGCGGCGCGGGGACAATGCCGCTTCCTCGTTGGCGCGGCATTGGTAGGGTGCCTTTGAGCAACTCACAGAAGCACCAATTCTCAAGGAGGAGACATGGCCAGCAGGCCTGACGAACCGGTAAGTGCAGCGAAAGGAAGCGGCCCATTGACCGCCGATCCGAAGCTTCCGCCAACGGCCGTGGATGCGGCCGTCCGCGAGGCCGAAGACAAGAAATGGACCCCGGCCAAGATCGCCCTCTGGGCAGCCATCGCACTGCTCGGCGGCGTCGCCTGGTTCATGCTGGCGATCGTCCGTGGCGAAACCGTCAACGCGATCTGGTTCGTTTTTGCCTCGGTCTGTACGTACCTGATCGGTTACCGCTTCTACTCCAAGGTGATCGAACGCCTCATCACCAAGCCGGATGACCGCCGCGCCACGCCGGCGGAATACAAGGCTGACGGCAAGGACTATGTCCGCACGGACCGCAACGTGCTGTTCGGCCACCATTTCGCCGCCATCGCCGGCGCCGGCCCGCTGGTCGGGCCGATCATCGCGGCCCAGATGGGCTACCTGCCCGGCACGATCTGGATCATCATCGGCGTTGTGCTCGCCGGCGCGGTCCAGGACTACCTGGTGATGTTCTTCTCCATGCGCCGTGGCGGCCGTTCCCTCGGCCAGATGGCCCGCGAAGAACTGGGCGTCATCGGCGGCACGGCTGCACTGATCGCCACGCTGCTCATCATGGTGATCATTGTGGCGATCCTCGCGCTCGTCGTCGTCAATGCACTGGGCGAAAGTCCGTGGGGCGTGTTCTCGGTGGGCATGACCATCCCGATTGCGCTGTTTATGGGCGTCTACCTGCGCTACATCCGGCCGGGCAAGATCATGGAAGTCTCCCTGATCGGCTTTGTGCTCCTGATGGCCGCCATCATCGGCGGCGGCCTGGTAGCGGACACCGAATGGGGCTCCGCGTTCTTCACCCTGGACAAGGTGACCATTGCCTGGGGCCTCATTGTCTACGGCTTCATCGCGGCCATCCTTCCGGTCTGGCTGCTCCTGGCTCCCCGCGACTACCTCTCCACGTTTATGAAGATCGGCGTGATCGTGATGCTCGCGCTCGCCATCATCGTGGTCCGCCCTGAGATCACTGTCCCGGCCTTCAGCGAGTTCGCCAGCCGGGACAACGGACCGGTTTTCCCGGGTGCCCTGTTCCCGTTCCTGTTTGTCACCATTGCCTGCGGGGCGCTATCCGGCTTCCACGCCCTGATCTCCTCGGGCACAACCCCGAAGCTGATCGAGAAGGAACGCCAGACCCGCTTCATCGGCTACGGCGGCATGCTGATGGAATCGTTTGTGGCCATCATGGCGCTGGTCGCGGCCATCTCCATTGACCGCGGGCTCTACTTCGCCATGAACGCGCCGGCGGCCCTGACCGGCGGCACGGTGGAAACCGCGGCGGCCTGGGTTAATGGCTTGGGCCTGTCCGGGGTCAACATCAGCCCGGCCCTGCTCGCGGAGACGGCAGCCAACGTGGGCGAGCACAGCATTGTCTCCCGGACCGGCGGCGCGCCCACGCTCGCCGTCGGCCTCGCGCACATCATGCAGCAGTTCATCGGCGGCACGGCGCTGATGGCGTTCTGGTACCACTTCGCCATCATGTTCGAGGCGCTGTTTATCCTCACCGCAGTCGACGCCGGTACCCGCGTTGCGCGCTTTATGCTGCAGGACTCCATCGGCAACTTCGTCCCGAAGTTCAAGGAAGCCTCCTGGCGGCCGGGAGCATGGCTGTGCACGGCCGTGATGGTGGGTGCCTGGGGTGCGGTGCTGCTTATGGGCGTGACTGATCCGCTGGGCGGCATCAACACCCTGTTCCCGCTCTTCGGCATCGCCAACCAGCTGCTGGCCGCGATCGCGCTGTCCGTGTGCCTGGCCATCGTCGCCAAGCGGGGGAGCTTCAAGTACCTCTGGATCGTGGCCGTGCCGCTGGCCTTCGCGGCGGTAGTGACCATCACCGCCAGTTACCAGAAGATCTTCTCCTCGACACCCGCCGTCGGCTACTTCGCCAACAACGCAGCCTTCAGCAAGGCACTCGCGGACGGCAAGACGGAATTCGGCTCAGCCAAGAGCGTGGCCGCCATGGAAGCCGTGGTGCGCAACACCGCGATCCAGGGCTGGCTGTCCGTCATCTTTGTGGTGCTGAGCATCATCGTCATCGCCATGGCGATCGTGTCCACCATCAAGGCCTTCCGCAACCATTCCGCGGGGATCCCGAACATCGACAACGAGGACGAGGCCCGGCCGTCAAAGGTCTTCGCGCCCGCAGGTCTGATCCCCACAGCCGCGGAACGTGAGCTGCTGGCCGAGTGGAACAAGCTGCCCGCCGACCTGCGGTTCGAAAGGGCAGGTCACCACAAATGAGCTCCGGCCTGGCCGCTGTCGCAACAGGGTTCCGGGGTTTCGCCCGGTACCTCGGCGGCGTGCTCGGTGCTGATGCGTACGCCAAGTACCTGGCGCACCACCTAGCGGCCGGACACGGGGAGCCCCCGCTGACGGAACGCGAGTTCTGGCGGGACCGGACGGACCGCCAGGACTCCAACCCGCAGGGCCGGTGCTGCTGATGCTGACGGCCGGCGAGCCTTCACCGGCCGGCCAGCCTTCATCGGCTGCGCTGTGCGTCCTCTACTGGCGGCGTCATCCATTGGGCTGTGCGTCCTCCGCTCGTGAGAGTATGAACGCATGAGCGATCCGACAGACACTCAGCCTGATGATGTCCCCGTTGAGGGCAGGACCCTCGACAACGGCGAACCGGCCATGCCGGCTGCGGCCAGCCCGGCTGGCACCGTCGCCGGAGCTGCTGGCCCGGTCAGTACCGGCCCGGCGGCTACAAGCACGTCACCCGGGGGCAAGACGAAAGGCAGCAACCTGCAGGACCTTGTGGACGAGCCTGCGAAAGTCATGCGGATCGGCACCATGATCCGGCAGCTCCTGGCGGAGGTTAAGTCAGCTCCGCTGGACGACGCCGCGCGCGAACGCCTCGCCGAGATCCACGAGCGTTCCATCAAGGAGCTGGAGGACGGGCTGGCCCCGGAGCTCGTTGAAGAGCTGGAACGGATCAGCCTGCCCTTCCCGGAGAACGCCACGCCGTCCGACGCCGAGCTTCGGATCGCCCAGGCGCAGCTGGTGGGGTGGCTGGAAGGCCTCTTCCACGGCATTCAGACGGCTATCGCCGCCCAGCACGCGGCACGGGAGCAGGCCGCCGCGCAGATGCACCTGAGGCAGCTTCCGCCGGGCACCATGATCGCCCCTGGTGTGGTTATCGGGGAGAACGGCGAGCCGCAGAGGGCAACCGCCGGGCAGCGTTCCGGTCCGGTGCCGTCCGGCCAGCCGGAGGACCCGGACCACGGCCCCGGCCAGTACCTCTAGGTTCCTGCGTGGGATTCTTTACTGCCGCCCGCCAAGGGCGCAAGGACGATGCTGAGCTGGGGAAGGGCCTTTGGCGCCGCGCCCACGGTCGTTTCCACCGGGGCCTGGACCGCTATCACCAGGTCCTCGAAGGTGTTGAAGACGAGCAGCTTTATGCCGAACTGGTGGAAGTAGCCAACGAGCTGGCGGGGCTCATGGAGCGCGTCCGAGTTGTTTGCGTCGAGGCCCAGCGGCGGTCGCCCAGCGAGGGTCTGGACATTCCCGGGGACTTGGCAGGTGTGCACCGCTCGCTGTCGAAGGCGGGCAATTCGCTGGCCACCACTGCCGAGGCTGCCGCCATGCTGCGGCTCGCCGTCGGTCCCATCCCGGTGGGCGCGGCCTCAGTGCGCCGCCGCGCGGAATCGGTGTTTGAGCAGGTGGCCGACGCCGAACGCCGGCTCGCCGAGGATGCCGCCGCCGGCGGCCAGCCCGAAAGCCTTTCCGGCTAAACGTCAGGCGGCGATCCGGGCCTGCCCCACGGCAACAGCGTCGATGACGGCCCACGATTCCTCGCTGCCGCAGTTCCGGCTGGCGAAACGTTCGGCTTCCTTCAGGGAGTCGAAGCTTTCACTGAAGATCCGGCCGCAATCGGCGTCGAAGTACGTGACGTGAAATTCCTGTGCAAGTTGGTTTTCCATAAATCCAGTCTGCAACCGGGGTCTGACAATAACCGTTCATCAGTCCCGCGTGTTGCCCAGGCGGAGCACCCGCTCCTGCGCGAGCATCGCTGAGCGCTTGGCCTTATCAGCTGCCCGCGCCGCCTGCTTGGCCTCGGCGGCCGCCGTTCCCAGGCTTTTCCTGGCGCTTTCCAGCTGCTCCTCCGCGGCTTTGAGCCGGTCGCGGAGCTCACGTGTTTCGCGGGTCAGGTCCGCGACTTCAGCCTCCGTGTCCGCCAGCTGCCTTTGCCGGTCCGCAGCCAGCCGGGCGGATTCCTCCTCGGCTGCCTTGGCCTCGCCCACGGCGGCGCTGGCTTTCTCCCGGGCCGTGGGGGACGCCGGCCGCGGAGTCTCCCGGACGGCCTTGAGGCGCGGCTGGTCCGCAGGCTTGCGGGCGTGTTGTTCCGCCGTCGTCCGTTCTTCCTGCCCTGGTGCGGCGGCAGGTGGCTCTTTGGGAGTGAGCTGGTGTGCGGCCCGCGGCGCGGGTACAGCGCCCGGAACAGCCACAGCCCCCTCGAGATCCACGGTGTCCACGCCGTCGGCGGACAATGCCTGGACCAGCAGCCCGCTTTGGACGGCGGCGGTGGCACCTTCGTCGGCTGTCATCGCCTGCAGGGTCCGCTCGACGTCGGCGGCGATCGTTGCGCTGATGCTCCGCCCCTGGCGTTCGGCTACGGAGCGGGCGGTGCCGACGGCGGCCCCCAGCAGGGTGCGGCGCTCCCGCGCCAGTTCCCTTAGCGCGGCGGCGTCGAGGGATGCCTGGGCCCGCCGCATCCGTTGGCCAAGCCCGGCAAGCTGCGCGAGCATTCCCGGCTCATGGATGGCCATCATGTTGACGGCCCAGGCCGCCACTGACGGCTTCTGTAAGGCATTGACGGCGGCCGGGAGCTCTTTCCCGGAACCGGCGGCGGCGGCCTTGGCTGCGGCCGTCCGGGCAGCCACAAATTCCTCGAAAGGCAGGGCATACAGCTCGACCGCGATAGCCGCCAGTGCCTTGTCATCCATGCACGCCATCATAGGGGGATAGGCTGGGCGTGGCAGTGAAGCCTTACAGCCTAGACTGGCCGCATGAGAAGAGTGTGGGGGCTCATTGTCCGTCCAGCGGTGCTGATGTTGGCTGTCTGTATTCCAGTTGCCGGCTGCTCGACCGCCTGTCCCGCTATCGGTTGGGTCAATTCGGTCACCGTTGAATTGGCTGGCGATGTCTCGCGTGTGGATACCGTGCAGCTGTGCGCCGAGGGCGCATGTTCGGAACTGCGCCCGGAGCCCGGGACAGCAGCGCCGCGTATTGTCGTGACAACGCCGCTGGATGCGTCGGCTCCGTTCACCCCTGAACCCCAGCCGACGATGGCCCCGTTTTACGCTGAAAGGGTCGACGCCGATACGTGGCGGTTCACGGTCAATATGAGCTCCCCTGACCACGTGACGGCCAAAGCGCTGTCTGCCACAGGCGAGGTCCTTGCCGTGAAGGAAACCGATCTGGACTGGAAACGGGTGGGCGGCTCAGCCCAATGCGGCGGGCCGTCGGAAGCGTCGCCGGTAGAGCTCACGGTCCCCAACGGCTGAGCGAGGGCGTCTTGGTACCCGTGCCAAGGTATCGCGGGATTAGGCTGTGCCGGTGGAACTTCGATGGATGCGTACCTTTGTTGCGGTGGCAACTGAACTCAACTACGGCCGGGCCGCCCAACGGCTGCACCTGACCCAGTCGGCAGTGAGCCAGCAGATCTTTCAGTTGGAGAAGGACGTTGGGTTGAGCTCGTGGACCGGTCCGGCCGCGCGGTCAGACTGACCCCGTCCGGGGAGGGCTTCCTGCCGCTCTGCATTGAGACTGAGACGACGGCGGACAACGCCGTCCGCGCGGCGCTGAATTCAGGAAGCGCTGACCGGGGTGCGGTGCGCATCGGATTTGCTGGGGCCCGCTCGACGGCGTCGGTGGCCACCCTTGCCAGAGCGGTGCGGGATCTCCACCCCGGGATCGAGCTGCGGATCACCGCATCACACTCAAGCTCCGGCATCATGGAGCTCCTGCAGGCCGACAGCCTGGATGTCGGCTTCACCGGGATGCGGCGAAGCGTGCCGGGAATCGCCACCCGGCTGATCAGCTCGCAGCGGCTCGGCGTTGTGGTTGCTTCTGACCATCCCCTGGCCAAGAGGGCATCAGCGCGGCTGGGCGGATTTTCCGACGCGCCGTTCATTCTCACGGATCGGGAGTCCGGGCTGCAGTTGCGGGACGAAGCGATCGAAGCGTGCGTTGATGCTGGCTTTCGTCCCCGCGTTGTGCAGGAGGTCCCCGACACCCTGACCGTTACTGATCCTGGAGGTGGCACGGCTCGTGACCTCCATGGCCGAATACGACCAGGCAGCGGACAGGTTCCATCTTCGGGGCATCATGGGTCCGGATGAATATCACACCGGCTACCCGGACAACCTCGGCGCAGGGCTTGACGATAACGCGTACACGAACGTCATGGCCGCATGGGTATGCGCCCAAGCCTGTGGGATCATGACACTGCTCCACGGTCACGACCTTGAGGACCTCCAGGCACGCCTCACGATAGAGCCCTCGGAAATCGCAAGTTGGCGGCACGTCAGCAAACGGATGTTCGTACCGTTCCACGAAGGCATCATCAGCCAGTTCGCCGGATACGAAGAACTCCAGGAACTGGACTGGGAGCACTACCGGAACGCCTACACAAACATCGAACGCCTGGACCTGATCCTCGACGCCGAGGGAGACAGCACGAACCGGTACAGGCTGGCCAAACAGGCTGACGTCCTCATGCTGCTCTACGTCCTTGGCGAGAAGGAATTGACGCTCTTCCTGGCCGGGCTGGGTTATGAAGTGTCCGCCGCGCAGCTCGAAGAGACGATCGATTATTATCTGGCACGCACGGCGCACGGCTCCACCACCAGCCGGGTGGCCCACGCCTCAGTGTTGGCGTCAAGGGACCCGGACCGGGCCTGGAGTACCTTCCGTGAAGCCCTCGCAGCTGATCTTGACGACACTCAGGGAGGCACCACACGGACAGGTATCCACCTTGGCGCGATGGCAGGAACCATCGACGTTGTGCAGCGAAGCTTTGCCGGCCTCAGGATGACCAGTGACGCGCTCCTATTCTCTCCGAAGATGCCCAAAGGGATAAGAAAGGTGTCATTCCATGTCCGCTACCGGGACCATTTGCTCGCAATCAACCTCGAGCACGGTAAATTGACTGTCTCAGCAGCTCCCGGGGACGCTCCCGCCATCCGCCTGCAGGTCGGCTCCGAACAGGTCCTTCTGGGCGCCGGCGAAACACGGCAATTCCCGCTTGATGCAGGCTAAGAAAAAGTCAGGACGACGGCGGGAATCACCTACGAAGCGGGTTCTTCCGCCCGGGGGGAGTGCACCACCAGGACAGGACAGTGCGCGTGGGCGACGCAGGCGGCGCTGACCGACCCGAGCAGCAGGCCGGCAAAACCGCCATGCCCGCGGCGTCCGACCACAAGCAGAGAGGCGCGCCTGCTTCCATCAACCAACGACGTCCGTGCCGATCCGTGGACGAGCCTGGCACTGACATGGTGGGGACGTTCGGGGCCAAAGGCTTCCCCGAGTGCATGCTCCACGTTCTCCTCCGCTTCGCGGGCGAAACCTTCCACTCCCATGGCCAGGTAACCTTCATAACCCGCCGGATACTCCCAGCACCCCCATGCTTCCAGGCGGGTCCCAAGGGCCAGCGCCAAGCGAGACCCCTGGCGCAGTGCTTCGATGGATGCGTCAGAACCGTCCACGCCGACGATGACCTTCTCCTCAGCGGCCTTGGCCATAACTTCTCCTCGCGGACCCTACGTGCACAGGCTTCCTCAAAGCATGTACCCGGCGGTTAAGGACGAACAGGGTCCAAGGTCACGACGCCGGCACAGCGTCCGCATCAACGTCCCGGACCCCACCATGACCTTTGGCCCTAGACGCTACGGCCCACCTGGTGAAGCCTGTCAACGAACCAGGCTTCGGCGAATTTGGAGTAGCAGTGACGCAACGAGGGGGTCCGCCCCGATTCGGACTGGATGCAACCGGTCTGAGTTCTGAACGCGCCGCAGCATTGCTCAGGGAGTCGGGGCCAAACGTTCTTCCCACCGCGAAGCCGGTACGGCAGTGGCGGAAGCTCCTGGGCGAGTTGACGCATTTTTTTGCACTGATGCTGTGGTGCGCCGCTGCACTTGCCTTCGTCGGAGGCCTCCCGGAGCTTGGCGTCGCCATCATCGTAGTGGTCGTCGTCAACGGGATTTTCGCCCACATCCAGCAGGAACGTGCCCAGCACGCGGCCGCAAAACTGCGCGCGCTGCTGCCCGCTGACGTCTCCGTCCGCCGGGACGGACACATCCTGAGGGTTCACACCAGTGAGCTGGTCCCGGGTGACGCCGTGGTCCTGACAGCGGGTGACAGGGTGCCCGCCGACGTCGTCCTGACTGTTGCCTCCGGCTGTGCCGTGGACGAGTCAATGCTGACGGGCGAAAGTGAAGCGGTAGCTAAGGCCAGTGGCGACAGCGCCTGGGGCGGGACGTTCCTCGTCAACGGAGACGCAGACGCGGTAGTGTCCCACACAGGTGGACACACGCGGCTTGCCGGAATCTCCGCGCTGACCAGTGGAACAGTATCTCCGCCGACACCGCTGGCCCGTGAGCTGCGCCGGATCGTCCACATCATCGCGACGGTCGCACTGGCCGTCGCCGGGTTCTTCTTCCTTGTGTCCTTGTTGGTAGGCATCCCTTGGCAGGGCGCCTTCCTCTTCGCCATCGGCGTCGCCGTTGCCTTGGTCCCCGAGGGGCTCCTGCCGACCGTCACTCTCTCGCTGGCGATGGGGGCCCAACGGATGGCGGCGCGGAACGCCTTGGTCCGCAATCTGGAGGCCGTGGAAACTCTGGGATCCACCACTTTCATCTGTTCCGACAAGACGGGAACCCTGACGCAGAACAGGATGAACGCCGTCGAAGTCTTTACAGCCGACGGCCGTGCGAAGGTGACGGGGGAGGGTTACCAGCCGGAGGCCGACATAGAGGGAACCGGGATCTCCGCGGCCACCAGAACCGCGCTCGCGGCACGGGCCGCCTCCCAGGGCAGGGCTGTCCTCCACGGAGTTGAGTGGAGGACGGCGGGGGATCCGATGGAGGCTGCCATTGACGTTCTGGCGCGCCGTCTTTCCGGGTCCGCTCCCGTAGATGCGATGCCTGCGCGGCGGTTCGCGTTTGATCCCCGCCGTCGGCGTGAATCGGTCATTGTCGGCGCCACCCTCTTTGTTAAAGGGGCGCCCGAATCGGTCCTGGCGCTCTGCGGAGGGTCCGTAGGCGCTGCGGCGGAAGAAGTTGAAGCGATGGCTTCGCGGGGGCTGCGGGTCATGGCGGTCGCGATGCGTGAGCTGCCCGGTCCGGTGCAGGATTGGCTGGGGCGCCCTCCCGAGGAGGCTGAAGTGGAGCTCACCCTGCTGGGGCTGATCGCCCTCCACGACCCGCCCCGGCCGGACGTGGGGGAGGTGATCCAGACTGCCCGCGAAGCCGGGATCAGGGTCGGGATGATCACAGGCGACCATCCCGCCACGGCTGCGGCGATTGCCCGGGAAATCGGTCTGATGGGTTCCCCGGAACTGGTTCTGGAAGGATCGCAGTTTCCTGAGGACGAACAGGTTCTTGGCGCCTTGCTGGACCGGGATGGCATTGTGGTGAGCCGGGTCTCGCCGGAACAGAAGCTGCGGGTGGCCAAGGCGCTGCAGAGCCGCGGCCACGTCGTGGCCATGACAGGCGACGGCGTCAACGACGGTCCCGCGCTGCAGGAGGCTGATATCGGGGTGGCCATGGGACTCAGCGGAACTGACGTTGCCCGTGAAGCTGCCGATCTGGTGCTCCTGGATGACCACTTCGCCACGATCGTCTCAGCCATCGAACAGGGCCGGACCACGTACTCCAACATTCACCGCTTCCTGACCTACCACCTGACAGACAACGTTGCCGAACTGACGCCCTTCGTCATCTGGGCACTGTCCGGCGGCCAGTTCCCGCTCGCCCTCGGTGTACTGCAGATCCTCGCCCTCGACATCGGCACCGACCTCCTTCCCGCCCTCGCCCTGGGCGGCGAACCGCCAGGAAAGGGAGTGCTGAAGCGGCCACCGGAAAAGCGGCACCTCATGGACCGCCGGCTGATGTTCCGGGTGTTCTGCGTGCTGGGTCCCGTGGAAGCGGCCATGGAAATGACGGCGTTTTCCGTGGTGCTGTTCGGCGGCGGGTGGACGCGCGGAGACCCGCAGGATGCCGATCTGGTGATGGCGGCGTCCGGAGCCGCCTTCACCGCCGTCGTGCTTGGCCAGCTGGCCAATGCTTTCGCCTGCCGCAGCGCCACCCTGCCGCCCTGGAAGCAGGGCTGGCTCACTAATCGCCTGCTGCTCTGGGCGGTGCCGGCAGAAATCGGCGCTTTGGCAGTGTGCCTTTACGCAGTGCCTGTTTCCGCCGTACTTGGACACCTCCCGCCGCCGCTCCTCGGGTTCGCCGTTGCGGCTTTGGCTGTTCCCGCGGTGCTGGCAGCCGACTGGGCTTACAAGAGGCTAAGACGGCACGGAACAAAAGCCGGATAGCACCCTTCTCACGCCGGAGTCCGCAGGACCAAAGCCTCTGCTGCTGCCGCGGCTGACCCGGGAGGATCGAGCCATGAATGCAAGGACGACGATGACCGACGTTCACGTGGTGTGGCTGGAAGACGTAGGGATGGGCGATGTGCCCTCCGTGGGCGGCAAGAACGCATCGCTGGGTGAGCTGACACGCTCCCTGATAAGTTCGGGCGTCCGGGTACCGGAGGGCTTTGCCACCACGGCCTCCGCCTACCGGGCGTTCGTCGCAGCCAACGGCATCGAACCGGCGATGCGTGCCTCGATCGATGAATACCGGGCGGGCCGGACAAGCCTGCGGGAAGCCGGCGAATCCATCCGGGAACTCATCCTTGAAGGGAAGTTTCCGCCGGACATCGCCGCCGACATCAGGGAACACTACAGAGCCTTGTCCCAACGGACAGGACAGGCCCGGGCCTCGGTTGCCGTGCGCAGCAGCGCCACGGCAGAGGACCTTCCGGACGCGAGTTTCGCCGGCCAGCAGGAAACCTTCCTTAACGTTGCCGGCGAGCGGGAGCTGATGGAGGCCTGCAGGCGGTGTTATGCCTCACTGTTCACCGACCGGGCCATCAGCTACCGGGAAATCAAGGGGTTCGACCATCTGGATGTGGCCTTGTCCATCGGCGTGCAGAGGATGGTGCGTTCAGACCTTGGGGCATCCGGAGTGATGTTTTCCATCGACACAGAATCAGGATTCCCGCGCAGCGTGCTGATCAGCGCCGCGTGGGGTCTGGGCGAAACGGTGGTCCAGGGCACCATCAACCCCGATAAGTACCAGGTATTCAAGCCACTGCTGTCCACCACACAATTTGCACCGATCATCGAGAAAACAATGGGCTCGAAAGAACGGAAGATGGTTTACAGCCGGGGCGGGCACGCGCGAACCAGGACAGTTGACACGACAGACCAGGAGCGGCGCTCCTTTGTACTCACCGAGTCCGAGATTTTGACCCTAGCGCGCTGGGCTGTGGCGGTGGAGGACCACTACGGGTGTCCCATGGACATGGAGTGGGCCAAAGACGGGTCCACCGGCGAACTCTTCATGGTCCAGGCACGGCCGGAGACTGTCCAGGCGCGGCGCAGCGGGTCCGTTTTCAGCGTCTACCACCTTCGCGAATCGGGCCCCATGCTTGTCTCCGGTGCGGCGATCGGTGAATCGATCGCGCACGGCTCCGCCTGTGTGGTCCGGGACGCCCGGGACATCGACAGATTCCGGGACGGCGCCATCCTGGTGACCCAAATGACCGACCCTGACTGGGTTCCCATCATGCAGCGCGCCGCCGGCATCGTTACCGACCACGGCGGCCCGACAAGCCATGCCGCGATTGTGAGCAGGGAGCTGGGCGTGCCCGCCGTGGTGGGGACAGGAAACGGCACCTCGGTCCTTGAGGAAGGAACGCCCATCACGCTTTCCTGCGCGGGCGGTGAGGACGGGGAGGTCTACGAGGGCACCCTCGCTTTCGATGTCGAAGAGGTTGACCTCGGGGCCCTGCCTGCGACCCGGACCGCCGTCATGGTCAACATCGCCAGCCCGTCAGCCGCCTTCCAGTGGTGGCGCCTGCCCGCGGCCGGCGTGGGCCTGGCACGGATGGAATTCATCATCAGCAACCTCATCCGGATCCATCCCATGGCGCTGGTCCATCCCGAACGCGTCACAGACGCCGGCGAGGCTGCACGCATCAGGGAGCTCACGTACGGCTACACCGACCTGCAGGAATACTTCGTTGACGTCCTCGCCACGGGCATCGCCAAGATCGCGGCGCCCTATCACCCGCACCCCGTGATCGTCAGGCTCAGCGACTTCAAAAGCAACGAATACGCACACCTGATCGGAGGCGGCTCCTTCGAAGTTGCCGAAGAGAATCCCATGCTGGGATTCCGCGGGGCCTCGCGTTACTACGACAAGCGTTACCGGGAAGGATTCGCCCTGGAATGCCGGGCGCTGAAACGGGTACGCGAGAAACTCGGATTCTCCAACGTCATTGTCATGGTGCCGTTCTGCCGCACCCTCCACGAGGCAGACCGGGTGATCAAGGTGATGGCAAAAAACGGCCTGGTCCGTGGTGAGGAGGGACTGCAGATCTACATGATGTGCGAGATCCCTTCGAACGTCATCCTCGCGTCGGAATTCGCCCGGCGCTTCGACGGATTCTCCATAGGGTCGAATGACCTGACACAGCTTGTCCTGGGGGTTGACCGCGATTCTGAACAGCTGGCCGGGCTTTTTGACGAGAGGGACGAAGCGGTCACGTCGATGATCGCAGAGGTTATCGGCAAGGCGCATGCAGCCGGGATCAAGATCGGTATCTGCGGCCAGGGCCCGAGCAACCACCCGGACTTCGCGGAATTCCTGGTGAAGGAGGGCATCGATTCAATTTCGCTCAACCCCGACACGTACCTCAAGACGGTTCCGGTGATCGCTGCGTCCGAGAACCAGGAATGATGACCAGGCTTGGCATCCTGACCAGCGGCGGGGACTGCCCCGGACTGAATGCCGTGATCCGCGGTGCAGTGCTGAGTGGCGTCATTTCCCACGGGTATGACTTTGTCGGTTTCCGCGACGGGTGGAGAGGGGTGCTTGAAGGGGACTTGGTTCCCTTGCCAAGGCATGCCGTGCGGGGAATTGCCCGTCTCGGCGGGACCATCCTTGGCACATCGCGGACCAATCCCCTTAAGTCAGGCGGAGTGGGGGCGGTCCGCGAAAGCCTTCGCCGTCTCGGCATCGACGGACTGCTCGCCATCGGCGGAGAGGGCACCTTGGCGGCTGCGCAGGAGCTGTCAAGCCAGGGAATTAGGGTTGTTGGAGTCCCCAAGACCATCGACAACGACCTGGACGCCACCGATTTCACCTTCGGATTCGACACCGCGGTCCAGACGGCGACAGAGGCCATCGACCGGCTTCGCACCACGGGAGAGTCGCATCACCGCTGCATGATCGCCGAAGTCATGGGCCGTAACGCCGGCTGGATAGCCCTTCATGCGGGGATGGCTTCGGGCGCCCACGCCATCCTCATTCCGGAGCACAGAGTTTCGTTGGGGCAGGTTGCCGAGTGGGTGCAGTCGGCGCGCGAACGCGGAAGGGCACCGTTGGTGGTTGTCGCCGAGGCTTTCACCCTTGAGGGCCAGGACGCGCCGTACTCGCCCAGGGGCCTGGACACCTTCGGCAGGCCTCGGCTGGGCGGCATCAGCGCACTCCTGGAGCACGAGCTGCAGGGGCAGACCGGAATCGAAACCCGGGCCACAGTTTTGGGCCATATCCAGCGCGGCGGCGCCCCCACCGCCTTTGACAGGGTGCTGGCTACCCGGCTGGGCATGGCAGCCGTTGAATCCACCGCCACCGGCCGTTGGGGTACCATGGTCTCCCTGCGCGGTACCAGCATCGTGAACGTCGGATTTGCCGCTGCGCTGGGCCGGCTCAAGACCGTTCCCGAGGACCGTTACCGGGAGGCGGCGGTCCTGTTCGGCTGATCCCGGGCCGGACCCTGCTGCTAACCGCGTTCTAACCGCGTGTTATCTCGATCTTCCTCGCCGGGGGCTGCTGTGCGGCCGTTGGCACCGGTGTCCGGACCTCCAGCACCCCATCCTTGTAGGAGGCCGTGATGTCCTCCTGTTGAACGCCGTCGGGAAGAGCGAGCCTCCGGACGAATGAACCATAGCGGAACTCCGAGCGGTAACTGTCCTTTTCCTTCTGCTCGGACTTCTCCCTGCGCTCGGCCTTGATCTCAAGGGCGCCGTCAACGATGGTGACGCTGACGTCCTTATCCGGATCGATCCCTGGCAGTTCGGCCCGGACCACAAGTGTGTTGCTTTCAACCGATTCTTCGACGCGGATCCCCGACGCCGCTGTATCACCTTCGAAAAGTCTTTCAATCATCTCGACGGGGGAGCGCCGGGTATCAAACCATTTCATCAAATCAGCCATGCCTGCCTCCTTGCTTGGATGACCGTCGGGGCATGACGTGCCCGACTCCTTAAGGGTCGGGCAAAGGGCCGGGAGGACCCAGAGGCTTTGGTCCTGACTGCCGGGAAGGTTGCGCTGATGGTGCGGTTCAATGAGAGCCGGGATTGGAGGGCTAGGATCAGTTGCATGAGCAGCTCCCCCTCAGAGTCTCACACGGAAGTTCTCGCCCCGGCTGACTGCTGGAAGTATCTCCAGTCTTCCTATATCGGGCGGCTGGCCGTGATCAACGGTGCGGTCCCCGAGATCTTTCCCCTGAACTTCATGACTGTCGGCGAAACGGTGGTTTTCCGCACGGCGCCCGGCACGAAACTTCGTGCCCTCCTCAGCGGCGCCGCCGTGGCCTTTGAGGCAGACGGACTGAATGCATACGCCACCGAAGTGTGGAGCGTTGTGGTCAAGGGAATGCCGCGGCCGTTTGACGGGGACCCGGCAAGCCTCCAGGAAGCCGGTCCTGACCGCGAACCTTGGCAGCCCGGACTCAAAGAGCATCTGGTGCAGATCACCCCTACGGAGGTCTCCGGGCGAAGGTTTGCGGTTTCGCCGCGCACGCGCTGGTGGCCGCCGCAGGATTTCTCGGCGGACTGGCTCTAGGGCCGCGTCACTGAGGGTCGCGTCACCTTCGCCGGCCGATCTACCGGGTACCGCCGTGCGTGGACCTGGGTCAGTGCCAGGACCGCAAGGATGGCGACAGCGGCGGCGGCGAAGGAGGCAGCTGAGAGTTCAGGCGGAGGCCATTCGAGCATAAAGAATTCCTGCAGGATGGGGACGGTCATCAGCAGGACCAGACCCAGGCACATGGCAGCGATGATGGCTAAGCGCAGGGTGCTGACGGGGCGGCTGACAGCCGCCAGCACGCTCAAGGCAACCAGTGACAGGGTAACCACCGAGGCCGTGCGGTTCGCTCCGGCACTGAAGCCGCCCGCAGCCACGGAATACACCTGCACAGCCAGTACCGCCGTCGCGACGATGATTCCGGCCGGGACCGCCATGGCCAGTGACCGTTTCAAAAATCCGGGCTTGTAGCGGCGGCTGTTGCTCATCAGGGCCAAAAAGAACGCGGGGATGCCGATGGTGAGACCGTCAGTGGCGGAGAGCTGCCGGGGCAGGAACGGAAAGCTCCACATCAGCGCTCCGAACACTATCGAGAGGACCACCGCGTAGGTTGTTTTGCTTAGGAACAGCACCGAGACCCGCTCAATGTTGGCGATGACCTGGCGGCCTTCGGCCACGACTGCAGGAAGCCTGTCAAAGCGCCCGTCCAAAAGCACTAATCGGGCCACGGCTTTGGTGGCGGGTGCCGCAGTGTCCATGGCGATGCCGATATCCGCCTCCTTCAAGGCCAAAGCGTCATTGACGCCGTCGCCCGTCATGGCGACGGTATGCCCCATTCTCTGCAGCGCCAGGACCATGTCCTTCTTCTGGGCGGGCGTGACGCGGCCGAACACGGAAAAGCCGTCCAGCGTTTCCTCCAGCAGATGCGGGTCTGAGGGCAGTTGCCGTGCATCGTAGCTGTCGCCGACGTCGAGCCCCACCTCACGCGCCACCGCCGTGACCGTCCGGTGGTCATCGCCGGAGAGGATTTTGACGGCAACGCCCTGCTGGCGGAAATAGGACAGGGTCTGCGCTGCATCCGGGCGGATCTTTTCCCGGAATGTCACCACTGTGGCGGCTGTAAGCCCTTTGGGCAGTTGCACATCGTCGGGATCCCCTTCGGGCACGATGTCCTGAGTGTAAGCCAGTACCAGGGTGCGCAAACCCGCCGACGCGAGGCGGCGGGCCTGGATCAGGACTTCACGGGTGGATGCGCTGTTCCCCTGCAACACCATTTCGGGTGCACCAAGCACCCACGTTCCCGCAGCAGCATGTGGCGGATCGAAACTCGCTGCGCTCCACTTCCTGGCGGAAGAGAAAGGAACGACGGCGGAAGGGCCCCGGTTGCCATCAAAGGCGAAGGTGCCCGCCAAGCTGCGGGCGGTGGCGTTGGCGTGAGGGTCGGCACCGAACCATCCCAGCGCCTCCCTCCAGCCTGGCGGAGAGGACCTGCCGTTAGCGTGCACACCGTCGAAGACCACACTGCCCTCCGTCAGGGTGCCGGTCTTATCGATGCAGAGAACGTCTACACGGGCCAGACCCTCCACAGCCGCCAGTTCCTGCACCAGCACATTTTGGCGGGCCAGCCGCACACCCCCGACGGCGAACGCAACACTGGTCATGAGCACGAGGCCCAAGGGAATCATGGCGATGGCGCCCGCCACTGCTCCGACAAGCGCCTCCACCCAGGCCCCGGTGGTGAAAGCCACATCCCAGCCGCCCTTCGCCTGCATCTGGCCGTTGGTGACGATCACGACGACGGGGAAGAGGGCCCAACTGATCCACCGAAGGACGCGGTCGATCCCGTTGCGGATCTCCGAATTGACCAGTGAAAATCGTTTGGCTTCAGCCGCGAGCCGGCTGGCGTACGAGCGGGCCCCTACGCCGACCACCCGCGCTTCGCCCTGCCCCGCCGTAATGGTGGAACCCGACCACACGGTCGAGCCCCTGCCCTTGACCACCGGTTTTGATTCACCGGTAAGGAGGGACTCGTCAATTTCCAGACCGTTTCCGCCGATGATGACGGCGTCCGCCACGACCTGGTCGCCGGCCTGCAGCACGGTGATGTCGTCCAGGACCACGTCCGCAACGGCAATTTCCTGGACCTGGCCTTCACGGAGCACCCGGGCCTGTGGGGCGTCAAGGACGGCCAGCCGGTCAAGCAGCCGTTTGGCCCTGTACTCCTGGACCACGCCGATGACGGCGTTGCTGATTGCGGCGAGGCCGAAGAGCGCGTCCCTCCACTGCCCCAGCAACAGCAGCAGCAGGAAGCAGCCGCCAACAATGCCGTTGAGCAGTGTCAGCACGTTTGCCCGGATAATCTGCCACGGGCTTCGGCTCGAATTGTCAGGTACTCCGTTGGCCAGGCCCGCCAGCGTTCGTTCCCTCACTTCCGCGGCGGAGAGGCCGGATCCTGCCGGCGCGTCAGCTCCGGACGGGCAGGGCACCGCTGCCTTGCTCATACGGAGCCCTCAATGTGCTGGAGAGAGGGCTGTGCCGAGCGTCTTTCCCCACTCCCGTGCCCGTTCGAGTTCGCCTGGCAAGAGCTGGTTGGTGTCATCGACGAGGAAGCTTGCAGGCTCGGCTAGGAGCTCAAGGCCATGTTGCTTGAGTCGCTTCGCGATGCCTTTGGACGCGTGCCCGGTCAGTAGCTTGTTGCCCTCCAGCCGGGTATCGAAGGCGGCCGCCTTCCCGGTTGCCTTGTCCAGGGAAGCGAACCATGCCCGTAAGCCCGGTCCTCCCGCCGCGGCGTCCGGGACGATTCCCTTCTCCGGGTGTTCGAGGGCGTCTTTGACTGCCAGTTCCCACATCGGCTTCCTGCTCATGCCGTGGATGTGGGTCGGTCCTCCCACGACCAAGAGATCGGTGGCGGCGGGCCTGGTCTGGCCTGCCTCTTCGACGGACATCACGCGGGGTTCGGCCACTCCTTCCAGCCCTTGCGCTATCGCGTCGGCGATCGCGTGTGTGTTGCCGTACAGGGATTCGTAAACGATGGCTGCTTTCATGGTGTTGCCTTCTGCTCGAGTGTCGAGGCCAGGCTCTTGGCCCAGCTCGCGGCTTTTTCCAGTTCTCCGCCGCGCAGGGGCCCTTCGGTGCCCCGGACGAAGAACGGGGCGGGGCGGGCGATGATGTGGGCGCCGCCTTCCGTGAGCAGTTTGGTCATCTTCTTGGCGGCGTCGCCATGGATGAAGAAGCGGACGCGGGTGTCGAATGCTGCTGCCTTGATGCCCTTGAGCTTGCCGTTGCCCACCTGCGCCAGCAGTTCTGTGATTTTGGGGGTGGGCCGCCAGCCGTTGATGGGGGAGCCGACGATGAGGAGATCGCCGCCTGACAGGTTCCCGGGGTTGAAGTCCGTCACGGAAACCGCTGCAGCGCCGATAGGTTTGAGGCCTTGTGCGATGGCCTCTGCAACGGCCTTGGTGTTCCCGTATGCGGAGTCGTAAACAACGTAGCCTTTCATGCGGTGATCACTACTTTCAGGGCGTTTGTCTGCGCGGCCCGGGCGAAGGTGTCGTAGGCGTCCATGAACTGGTCAAAGCCGAAGTGGTGCGTTGCGAACTTTTCCGCCGGGAGCTTTTTCTGGGCGACGAGTTTCAGCAGCATCGGAGTGGTGTTGGCGTTCACGAGTCCCATGCTGATGTTGATGTTCTGGATCCAGAGGCTTTCCACATGGAGTTCCACGGACTTGCCGTGTACCCCGACGTTGGCGACGTTCCCGCCCGGCCGGACGATCTCCGTGCACATGCTGAAGGTCGCGGGAATGCCCACTGCCTCGATGGCCACGTCCACGCCCTGGCCATCGGTCAGGCCCAGCACCTGTTCCTTCCAGTCGGCGTCGCCTGAAAGGACGACATCGGTGGCGCCAAACTCGCGGGACTTCTCCAGACGGTTCCCGTCAATGTCGATGGCGATGATGGTCGCCGCTCCATAGAGTCCGGCGGTGGCGATTGCTGCCAGCCCGACCGGACCAGCTCCGACCACCGCCACCGTGTCGCCGGGCTTCACCCGGCCGTACTGCACGCCGATTTCGAAACCCGTGGGGAGGATGTCCGACAGCATGACGGCCTGCTCGTCGCTCACCCCGGCGGGCAGCAGGTGCAGGGAGTTTTCGGCGTAGGGGACCCGCACGTATTCGGCCTGCGTGCCGTCGATCAGATGGCCGAAGACCCAGCCGATGCCCGGGGCACCCTCGTCACCCATGCAGTGCGAATAGAGCCCGCTTTTGCAGTTGGCGCAGTGGCCACAGGACTTGATGCAGGAGATGATTACGCGGTCGCCCGGTTTCAGGCTGGTAACGGATGAACCGACCTCGGTGATGGTGCCCACTCCTTCGTGGCCGAGGATTCTTCCTTCCGTCACGGCGGGAACGTCGCCTTTGAGGATGTGCAGATCCGTTCCGCAGATGGTGGTGGTGTCGACCTTGACAATGGCATCTGTGGGATTCCGGATGGCCGGATCGGGCACTTCTGTCCAGGACTTTTTCCCGGGGCCGCCGTAAACGATAGCTTTCATGACCGTTCCTGCCTGTTGCTGATGATGGGGTCCAGGGCGCGCGCGGAATGCTGCTCCACCTCAACGATGACGCCCGGTTGCCTTAGCGGTAAGGGACCAAGGTCCCGGAAGTTCGACGGCGGCGGCTCAGGTCATTGATTAGTCCGCGGTCCCGCCGGGCTCCAGTTGCCGGGAGATTAAAACGGGGCCCGTGGCGTGGTGAAGGACTGCATGGGCATTTGACCCGATAGTTCCTCTGAGGAGCCCCCGGCCCTTGCTGCCGACAACGATGAGGGCGGCGCCGCGGGAGGCATTGAGGAGCGCCCGCGGGACCGAAGTATCCTGGGCAACGTTCTGCCTGATAGCCACGTCCGGAGCCAGGCCGCTGGCGTCGTGAGCGGCCGTCTGGAGGAGGCGACGGGCCGCTCCTTGGCCGCCTCCGGCCTCGTTGGATGTGCCGTCATGGGGCCGGATGACGTGGATGATCGTCAGGTCCGCTCCCGTAGCGCTTGCCAGGGCACAGGCAATATTCAGGGCGCCCGCCGACCCGGAAGAGTCAATTCCCACCACGATGCGCCCTTCCGGGTTCTGATCGAACCGGATGACCGCAACGGGACAGGACGCCGTCGCCGCGAGTTCCAGGCCTACTGATCCCACCAGGAGCCCCATAAAGCCGCCGATCCCGCGGCTGCCAAGAACCAGCATCCGCGCATCTTCCGCGATCCGGCGGAGATGGTCTGCAGGGAGTCCGTACAGGAGGCTGCTCCGGATCCTGACTCGCGGCGCCGCGGACAACGCCTCAGCGTTGCCCTTTTCAAGGACGGCCTGTGCCTGATGTTGCAGGCCGCTGCCGGCTATGCCCTTGACGGGTCCGAGGTCTTTGGTCAGCAGCGGCCACAGTGAGCAATGAACCACCTGCAGTTCACAATCCAAAAGCGCTGCGTGCCGTGCAGCCCAGCACACAGCCAGAGCTGCCTCAACCGACCCGTCGTAGCCAACGACCACGCGGTCAGGGGAGGGCATGGCTGGACCCGGCCTGGCGGCCCACTTCCGCGGAAGACTGCCCGGGAACATCTGCGAGCCCTGCCGGCAGGGCCGTGCCGTGCGCGACAAGGACAGGGCATTTTGCGTGTTCAGCCACGGTTGCGCTCACCGCCCCCAGCAGCAGTCCTTCGAATCTTCCGTAGCCGCGGCTGCCCACTATGACGATTTGCGCGGTCCTGCTTTCTTCCACCAGGACCTTGGCCGCCGGCCCCTGGGACACCACCATTTCGAGCCCCGCAGGAGGAACGCCGACGAAGGCCTTGTCCACTGCCTCCGCACAGATTTTCCGGGCGTCCTCTTCGGGGTTCCAGATAACCGGTGTGAAAGTGCCGAAAGCGATCTGGAACTGCCAGGAGGACACGGCCCGGATATGGGCCTTGAGCAGCGGGGCCAGCGCTCGGGCCCAGCGTAGGGCGAGTATGGACGGAGCGCTTCCGTCCACGCCCACCACTATTGCCGGCAGGTCAGGGGTTTGTTCCATGCTCTTCCTCGGCATCCTGGCTGACTACCAGCACAGGGCAATGCGCATGGGCTGCACACGCTGCGCTCACGGAGCCCATGAGCTGGCCGAACAGGCCGCCGTGGCCGCGCCGCCCGACAACTAACAGTTGTGCGCTCCGGCTTTCTTCCACCAGAACCTTCGCCGGCGATCCCACTTTCACAGCTGTCGTGAGATGTTCCGGGCGCTCCGAGCCATAGGCCCTGTCGATGGCCTGTTCCATGAGGCGTTTGGCGATCGCCTCGAGCTCGGCCGTGCTATCGATGTACCCGGGAGGCAGGTGCGCGGGCAGGTAGAAGTCGGAGAAGCCCAGGCACGTGACGACGTGCAACGGGGCGGCCAATGCGGACGCCAGGCGCCCGGCGAGGCGCAGCGCCGCGGGGGAGTATTCGGAACCGTCGATTCCGACAAGGATGCGATCGTTATCACTCATGGCAGTACCTTCCCCCAGGATCCGGCGGTGGCGTAGGGCCGAAGGTCACCAAAGGGCACGCGGTTTCCTGGGGCGCGTCAGGCAGTCCGAAGCAAGACCGCGGCTCCCGTGAACTGGTTTCGGGACAGGTCCAGCAATGCCTGGTCTGCCTCTGTCCACGGGTAGGGGACAGTGGTGGGGTGGAGGGGCATTTGCTCTGCCAGCGCCAGGAATTCCCGCCCGTCGGCTCTGGTGTTGGCCGTAACACTGCGCAGAGGGCGCTCCTGAAAGAGGTCGTTTTGATGGTCCAGGACCGGGATGTCGCTCAAGTGGATGCCGGCGACGGCGAGGGTACCTCCGCGGTCCAGAGCGCGAAGCGCAACCGGTACCAGTCGGCCCGCAGGAGCGAAGAGGATGGCCGCGTCCAACAGCTCAGGCGGGTCGGCAGAATCGGGCCCGGCGAACTCTGCCCCCAGTTCAAGGGCCAGCCTCTGCGCCGCCGCCGACCGTCTCATGACATAGACGCTTGCACCCTCGTAGGTGGCCCTCTGCGCTGTCAGGTGGGCCGACCCGCCAAGCCATAAATGCCGAGTTTGCCTCCCTGCGGAAGGCCGAACGAAGCGCCCGGTAGCCGATGATTCCTGCGCACAGCAAGGGCGCCGCTTGCTCATCGGTAAATACTTCGGGTATCCGGTACGCGTATTCCTCGTGGACGGTCATCAGCTCCACGTAGCCGCCGTCGGTGTCCCATCCTGTAAATGTCGGTGCCAGGCAAAGGTTCTCGGACCCGCGACAGCAGAAACGGCAGGAGCCGCAGGTGCGGGCCAGCCAGGCTGCTCCCACACGCTCGCCGGGCCGGAACCTGGAGCTGCCTGCTCCCAGCCCCACCACCTCGGCGACCACTTCGTGACCGGGATCCGGCGGGCGCCATGGGGCGGCAGATCTCCTTCAGCCAGGTGGAGATCTGTGCGGCAGACTCCACTCGCGAGTTCAGAGAGCAGGACCTCGCCCAGCCCCGGGGCGGATCGGAGCGCTCGCCCATCCGCAATGGGCCTGACCCGATGGGACCGGGATCCTCAACCCACCATGCCCGCATGAACCGGTTATTCCAATCCGGCGCGGGTGGCTTCATCCAGGGGACCGCCCCAGGTCAGCGGCGCGGAAATCCTGAACCGCCTTCCGCTGACACTCTCCGGGACAATACGGAGGAAATGGTCTTTACGGCCTGTTTCCCAGGGGAACAGTAAGTGTCCGATGGAGTCCAGGACCTCGGGGGTCCGGTCAAGTGCTGTAGCCGGACCTTTCACGACGACGCTCCAGGCCACCCCGCCGTCCATGTCGGCACCGTCGGCTTCAAGTGCAACCTGCTTGCCCAGGGCGGATGCAAGCTTGGTGCCCGCACCCGTCCGGAAGACCAGTGAGTCATGGTGGACCTTGTAGTTGATGGGAAAGATCTCGGGGTGGTCGTTCACCCACACGGCAAGGCGGCCCACCGAATCGCCTTTCAGTAACCGCCAGCACTCCTCAGCTGGCAGCACGGCGGTCTCCGGTATCGATGCATCTGTGGTCATGGCCAAGATCATACGGAGCAGTTGGCCCCCTATGTAGGGCACAAAGACCCCTAATCAATCCCACGCGGAGCCTAGATGATCCTTCCTTGTGGGGAGTAGTCTGTGTGCACCGGCAGATCGGGCCACATGGATGTCTCCATCGAACAAGGCGGTTTCATTGAACCAGCCCACCCAACCGACCGGGACGGGTTCCCGGCAACCTGTTGCGGGCTCGCGGACCGACGAACTTCTTACCGACTTTGTTGACCGTGCCGGGGAGCTGGTAAGCGCCCAACAGCGGATGCAGGGGCTTCTGAGTGCCGTTGTTGCCCTGGCTGAGGACCTGAGTCTGGAGGCCATGCTGCACCGGGTGGTTAGTTCAGCCTGCCACCTCCTCCAGGCTGAATATGGAGCCTTGGGAGTGATTGGACACGACAGTGCCCTGAGCCATTTCATCACTGTGGGGATAGATGAGGAACTCGCCCGTAAGATTGGTCCCCTCCCCACAGGACATGGGGTTCTGGGCCTGTTGATCCGCGATCCGAAGCCGCTGCGGTTGCATGATCTTAGCCAGCATCCGGATGCCCATGGGTTTCCCAAGAATCATCCGCCGATGAAATCATTCCTCGGCGTGCCGGTCCGCGTGAGGGACGTTGTGTTCGGCAACCTTTACCTGACCCAGAAAAGGGGCGGCGGCGACTTCACGGACGAAGACGAGGAGCTGGCCGAGGCACTTGCTGCAGCCGCCGGCGTCGCCATTGAAAACGCCAGGCTCTATGACGATGCCCGGCGCAGAACCGCATGGCTGCAGGCGTGCATGGATGTGACAGGCAAGATGATGGGCGACGAGGAATCGCCGGAGGGCCAGAACGGGGGACTGGACATGATCGCCGCCAGAGCACTCCGGGAGTCCAGTTCCGCCCTTGCCCTCGTCCTGGTCCAGGAGGAAACTTCCAACTTGTACCGCATCGCGGGAGGTGCGGGAAACCTCGCTCCGCAGTGGGTTGGACGGCTTTTGTCGTTTGACTCTGTCGAAATCGACAGCGTCCTCGCTACGGGCAAGGCAGCTGTGATTGAAGACGCATCGTCCGCTCTTGGCGACGGCGACGGCGACGGCGAGGGGGTGGTTGCGGGTCGGCTGCTGGTCATCGATCTCAGCGCCCGCGGCACCCACCACGGGCTCCTGGTCCTTCAGCGTGAACGGGCTTCCGGGACATTCAGCAGGACGGACATGGAAATGGGTCCCGTGTTCGGCTCGCACGTGGCACTGGCGCTCGAACTGGCCCGGGCGCACCGGATGCGCGAACAGATTGCCGTATTCAGTGACAGGGACCGGATCGCCCGCGACCTCCACGACCTCGTCATCCAGCGCCTTTTCGCGGCGGGACTCAGCATCCAAAGCCTCCGGCGTTACATGACCGGTGACTCGGCAGCCAGTACCATCCGGACTGTGACTGCGGAACTGGACGAGACCATCCGGGAGCTTCGCAACACCATCTATTCACTGAGCGACTCCGAGACCGGGAAGGAACTTCTCAGCAGCCGTGTCCTTCAAGCCGTCCGCACCGGCACGCAGTCCCTGCCTTTCGTTCCGCTCCTGACGCTGACGGGGCCAATCGACGCGATCCGGGACGAGGAAACTGCCCTGAACATTTTGGCTGTCATCACCGAAGGGCTGAGCAACGCTGTTCGCCACTCGGGAGCGGACATGATCCGCGTTTCAGTTTCCGTGGAGGACGGATTCGTCTGCGTCGTAATTCAGGACAATGGCGCAGGATTCACGGTGCCTTCGCCGGGCAACGGACTGTCGAACATGCAGCACAGGGCCCTGACGTTGGGTGGCTCTTTCGAGGTCTCCAGCTCCCCGGAAACCGGAACAGCCCTGACCTGGAGGGCTCCGGTATTTTGACTGCTACTGGTCCGGGGAGGAATGCTGCGCCATGTGGACCGCGGCCTGCGTCCGCCGCTCGAAACCCAGCTTCGCAAGCAGGGACGAGACGTAGTTCTTCACTGTCTTTTCCGCCAGCAGCATGCGTTCGCCGATCTGGCGGTTCGTCAGGCCTTCCCCGACCAGTTCCAGCACCCTGCGCTCCTGCCGGGTCAACGACGCGACCCTTGGGTCCACGCGCTTAGGTTCTGCCAGTCCCTGAATGATCCTGGCTTTCAGGTCGGCATCAAACAGAGACTCACCCCTGGCAGCGCGACGCAGGGCACCGATCAGGTCCGAACCACCTATTTCCTTGAGAACGTACCCTGAGGCCCCGGCCAGGACCGCACCGCGGAGCGCCTGCTCGTCGTCATAGCTTGTAAGGATCAGGCAATTGATCGTTTCGTCAACTGAATGGACATCGCGGCAGACCTCGATGCCTGTCCCGTCCGGCAACCGCGCATCAAGGATTGCCACGTCCGGCTGCAGCGCTGGAATTCGGCGTGCCGCTTCGGCGGCGGAGCCGGACATGCCGACGACCACGAATCCTTCGCTTTCCAGGAGGTCCTGGAGTCCCCGGCGGACCAGTTCATGATCGTCCAGGATGAACACCCTAATGCCGATGCCGGTGTTGGCAACCTCGTGCTCCGATGCTGCAGTGGCGTTCATTCCTAGCCCTTCCGCGCCGCCGTTCCAAGGGCAACAAAGGTGCCCCGCCTGCGCCTGACTCATTCTTTAGGAACAGCCAAGATGCCACAAGGGTCCAATGACCCGAACCGCTGGCGCCCGGACGCTGTGACCAATGGCCCTACCCCTGCCGCTGGAACCGGGAGAACATTATGCCACCGGCCGTTTCGGGTCCGCGGCCCACCCGTTTTTCTCGGAAAAGAGCAGGAATGAAGGATAAGAACGAGGCCACTCTCCGCTTCCTGGGGGCAACTGACACCGTGACGGGATCCCGGTACCTCGTGGATTGGGGTGGACAGCGGATTCTTATCGACTGTGGGTTGTTCCAGGGATTCAAAAGCATCCGTGTCCGCAACCGGGCACCCTTTCCGGTACCCCCGGCATCCATTGACGCAGTCCTGCTGACCCACGCCCACCTGGACCACACAGGCTACGTCCCGGCACTGGTCAGGGACGGATTCCGGGGGCGAGTCCACGCTACTGCGGCCACTACGGAACTGTGCACGCTCCTCCTGCCTGACAGCGGACACCTCCAGGAGGAGGAAGCGCGCTACGCGGACCTGCACGAATATTCATCCCATCACCCCGCCGTCCCGGTTTACACAGCCGCCGATGCCGTGCGGTCCTTGAACAGCTTCGAGCCGCACAATTTTGACTCACCCCTCGACCTTGGGGGAGGCATCCAGGCCACTTTTGTTCCGGCAGGGCACATCCTGGGCGCCTCGCAGATACGGCTGACTGTCCAGGGCACGCACGTGCACTTCACCGGGGACCTCGGCCGGCCCCATGATCCACTGATGCACCGCCCGCGGGCACTCGAAGCCACCGATGTCCTGGTGACCGAGTCCACGTACGGCAACCGGACCCACCCGGAGACAAATCCGGAGGACGAACTTGGCGAAGTCATAGACAGGGCAGCCAAGCGGGGAGGGGTTGTCCTCGTCGCCGCCTTTGCGGTGGGAAGGGCAGAGACCCTGATGCTGCATCTCTCGCGCCTCCGGCGGCGCGGGGCGATCCCGGACATCCCCATTTACCTCAACAGCCCGATGGCCATCGACGCGTCGGGAATGTACCAGAGGCACCCCGAAGAACACCGGCTGCATGAACGCGAGTACAAAGAGATGTATCGGGTGGCCACCATGACCCGAAGCGTGGATGATTCCAAACTGCTGAACCTGCGCGGCGGCCCCATGGTGATCATCTCGGCGAGCGGCATGCTCACGGGGGGCCGGATCCTGCACCATCTGCAGGCCTACGGACCCGACCCAAAAAACGTGGTGGTGCTCAGCGGATACCAGGCCGCGGGGACGCGTGGTGCCGCCCTGGCGGGCGGTGCGAAGCAGTTACGGATCTTCGGTCAGGACATTCCCATCAAAGCCGAAGTCGTTATGTTGGACAGCCTTTCGGCGCATGCGGATTCCAACGAAATCCTCGAGTGGATGCGCGCAGCCCCACAAGCTCCTCGTATGACCTATGTCACCCACGGGGAGCCGGACGCGTCAGACGCTTTGCGGGTTCGCGTCAGACGTGAACTGGGTTGGAATGTCCGGGTTCCTGAGCATCTTGAAGCCGTATCGCTGAAAAACCCGCGCTAGAGTGCCTGAAGGTGGGATCATCAGGCACCCTTTCCCTATGGAAAAATCCTGAGCGCGGTGTCCCAGTTTAAGTGTTCATGCTCAGGGCTGACCTGCAGGCCCATGACAACCAGCATGAAGGCTTCAAGTTCGCGCGAACGCCGAAGTGGACCGACGTCGATGGGCCTGAGCCCCGCGGCCGCTGCCACGGCGCTGACTTTCTCCTTGGCTTGCTCCGAGTCGCCGGCAATGAAAACGTCCAGATGTTGCCCGCCGACCTTTCCAGCCTCCAAGGTGCTGGGGAACGTAGTGTTGAACGCTTTAACCACCTCCGCACGTCCGTTCAACAGGCGGGCTGTTTCTTCGGCCGCGGACATGCCAGGCTCCGTGGTCAGCCGATCGAAATTCGAGACGTCCACGGTGTTGCTGATATCTACGACGACTCGTCCGTCAAGAGAGTCACCAATTTCCAGGATGGCGTTATGCACTTCCTTGTGCGGGATGGCCAGGAAGATTATTGCTCCCGTGATGGCTGCCCCCGTCACGCCTCCTGTGGCGCCGGGTCCGAGGCTCTCGACCAGCGCCCGAGTTTTGGAGCCGTCACGGCCAAGAATCTGTACGGGGTTGTTCCCTCGCAGCATCGCCGTGGCGAGCGCGCGGGCCATGTGCCCGCTGCCGAGAATGCTGATGTTGGTCATGATCTTCCTTTACTGGAAACGCCGCGGACTGCGTGTCCATCCAGTAGACATTGTCACTCGGGTCCGGCAACAGGGACGAAAGCCCCGGAACCCGTGGCGGGGGCTTAAGGCACTGGCAGTTCAGTGCCTCAGCGAGAGACTGGTGTGATGAAGGGGGCAGGAGTTGAAGGCGCATGAAGTCCTGGCCGGGGCTGACGGCTCCAGCACGGGCCAAATGGCGGCGGACTGGGCTGCGCAGAGGGCGGGCCGGCTAGGCCTCCGTCTGCATTTGGTGCGGGCGGTGCCCGAACCCTCGTACTTCAGACTGCCGGTGCAATATGGGGAGGCGGTGGCCGAGGCGCAGGCGCTGCTGGGCCTTGAGCGTGGCAGGGTGGCCGCTCGGAATCCGACGCTGCAAATCATCACCAGCTGGCAGCCGGGTGAGCCGGCACCGGTGCTGAGCCGGTTGTCCGTTGGCGCCGAGATTGTAGTTATGGGTTCGGACCGGTCAGCAGACAGGCGAGGCGAGGGATTCGGGTCAGTAAGCTTCCAGGCCGCGGTCCTGTGTCGAAGTCCCGTCGCAGTCATTCCGGCTCCCAGGGTGGCCAACCGAACAGGGGTAGTGGTTGGCATCGACGGATCGGCAGACTCCGAAATCGCCCTGAAGGTGGCGGCGGAGGAGGCGAGCCGGACCGGAGAGGGACTGACAGTGCTGCATGCGGTGTCGAAGACGCCGCCCCCGGCCAGCCGTACGCCTGATCCCCACGCACTCATCTCAGAAGCAGTAGGCAGCATCCGGGACATGTTTCCGGGGCTTCCTGTTCGCGGAGCACTGGAATCCGATGACTCACCTGCCGATGTGCTCGTACGTTCTGCAGCACAGGCCAGCCTATTGGTGATTGGCTGCTGGGGACGGGGCGGACTTCGAAAACCCGTCGGTTCCATCGCCGAGAAGGTTCTGATGCGGTTGCCTTGTCCCACCATCATCACGCGGTCTGCATCTCAACCGGCCCCGTGATTCCAGCCGGCAGTTGCAGTTGCCAGGCATGACCTTTGGCCCTACAGACGGGCGCACCGACGCGTAACGCTGGAGGAGACTCAAGCGTTAGTGTGCTGGGCCAAAGACGATGTTTCGATGACGGAGTACACCCATGAAAGCTCGCTCAATCATCATGCTCATTCTCGGCATTTTGTTCTCGATGCTGGGTATCGGGTTGCTCTTCGGCGGCATAGGTGCCTCGTGGGTCAATGCACTCCAGGACGACGGCGGCTACCTCACCTCACCGAGTGAGCGATTCGACGTTGATTCCTCAGCGATCATTTCCGCGCGGCCGGACAACATGCGTGATGACGCCTACCCTGGGCCTTTGCCCTTTGATGTGGGCAGCATCCGGATCTGGGCGGAATCCGCTAATCCCGGCAAGGAGATCTTTGTCGGCATAGCCCCCCGGTCTGACGTGGAGCGCTACCTGTCCGGGGCCAACTACTCCGAACTGCTGGACGTCAGTTTCCGGCCCTTCCATGTTGAGTATCGGGAAACCCAGGGAACACAACAACCGCCTCTTCCGTCCGGGCAAGACTTTTGGGTGGCATCCGCTTCGGGAGCCGGTGAACAGGAACTGGACTGGAATATCCAGTCGGGGAACTGGTCAGTGGTGGTAATGAATGCCGATGCCAGCCCTGACATTCGCGCCGACCTGAAGGCAGGGTTCCGGTCTGAGCTTTTTGGCCCGATAGCCGCCGGCCTACTGGCAGCAGGAGCCATTCTGCTAGTTATCGGGGTTCCGCTGCTGATCTTTGGCGCCCAAGGACTGGGCAGGCATGCGCCGGGGGCGGCCCACCCTGGAGCCCCAGTGCCAGCGCCCGTAGGGGCTTCAATGGCAGGGACCGCAGCGCCCGCGGCATTTGCCGGCCCCGCAGTCCAGCCGCCCCCGACCTATTCCGCTGCGGAGTGGGCGCCGTACCCGGCGCGGCTTCGGGGAGAACTCGACCCGGTCCTGTCCAGGTGGCTGTGGCTGGTGAAGTGGTTCCTCGCCATACCGCACTTCATTGTGCTGTCTTTCCTCTGGTTCGCCTTTGTCGTAGTGACTGTCATCGCGGGTTTCGCCATCCTGTTTACAGGACGCTTTCCCCGTTCCCTTTTCGATTTCAACGTAGGCGTGCTGCGTTGGAACTGGCGAGTGGCTTTCTATGCCTACTCCGCGCTGGGAACGGACAAGTACCCGCCATTTACACTGGCGAGGACGGACTACCCGGCCGATTTCGAGGTTGATTACCCGGAGCGGCTTTCCCGTGGGCTGGTGCTGGTTAAATGGTGGCTCCTGGCGCTGCCCCACCTGATAATCATTGCGGCGCTGACCGGCACCAGCACCGTTCGCTGGAGCGACCCCCAGCCTTCCGGCATCAGGTACGAGACCGGTACCGGGTTTTCGCTGGTCGGCTTCCTGGTTCTTGTCGCTGCGGTGATCCTGCTGTTCAGCGGCCGCTACCAGCGCCCGCTGTTCGACCTGCTTTTGGGCTTCAACCGCTGGATTTACCGGGTCATCACCTACGTCGCCCTGATGCGTGATGAATATCCGCCATTCCGCCTGGACCAGGGCGCCCGGGAAGTCCACGAGCGTTATCCAGTAGCAGCCGACGCCAATGCGGTGCGCCCGGCAGCCCCGCCGGATGGACCCCTGCCGCCGGACGGTCCTATCCCGCCGGTTGGTCCTACAGCGCGCAGTTGAGGCTCCGTTGCAGCAGGAGGGCACCCCCAGTGCCAGCAACTCCGCCATACCTTCAGTGGCCAATCCTTCCACCGCCTGCGCGGCCGCCCAAGCCGATGAGTTCCAGTACCTCATCGGTCCTGGAACTGAGTTTCCGGCACCGACCCAATGGGTCCGAAGGCCCCTGGATGTGACCGCCGGACGGCCGTAGGGTCGACATCATGACTCTGACTGCCTTGCGGACCGCGATGATTCGTTTTCCATTGGTGGCCGGCACGGTCGTGGCGGGGGCGGCCGTTGCGGTGCTCCTGGCCGCAGGGCAGGAATCGGCAGCCCAATGGATGGCAAGCGCCTACGCCCTCCTGGTTGCGATCTTTCGGTCCGGCTCCATGGTTAAGGCACTGCGCAACGGCCGATGGGGGATTGACCTCCTGGCGGTGACTGCCATTGCTGCGACCGTGGCCGTAGGGGAGTACGTGGCAGCCCTGATCATCGTGCTGATGCTGGCCGGGGGTGAAGCCCTGGAAGAGATCGCCCAGGGGCGTGCTACCCGGGAACTGAGGTCCCTGCTCGAGCGAGTCCCGCAAACGGCCCACCGTGAATTGCCGGGTTTGCCCCCGGAAGACATCCCGGCCGGGGACGTCCGCCGAGGCGACATCCTCCTGATCAAGCCATCGGAGGTGGTTCCCGTGGACGGGCTGCTTCTTACGGCGGCCGGCAGTTTCGACGAATCCACTTTGACTGGTGAGAGCTTGCCCGTTGAACACGCAAAGGGCGATACGCTGCTCAGCGGATCCGTCAACGGCGACAACGCCGTCCACATGAAGGCGACCTCCACGGCGAAAGACTCTCAGTACAGCCAGATCGTGGCCTTGGTCCAGGAGGCGGCGTCGAGCCGGCCCCCAGTGGTCCGGCTCGCTGACAAGTACGCCATTCCGTTCACGATCCTCGCCTTCGCCTTGGCCGGGATCGGCTGGTATTTCAGCCAGGACCCGGTCCGGTTCGCACAGGTCCTCGTTGTCGCCACACCCTGCCCGCTGCTCATCGCAGCCCCCGTGGCATTCCTCGCCGGCACCAGCCGGGCGGCCCACGCCGGAATCATCATCAAGAACGGCGGTACCCTCGAACAGCTGGCCCGGGTGCGCACGGTTGTGTTCGACAAGACAGGCACGCTCACCCACGGCCGGCCCAGCCTGCACAGGATCAGGGTCTCCCGGGCGGCATCGGGGCTGCTCACCGAGGACCGGCTGCTGCAACTGGCCGCTTCGGCAGAGCAGTACTCTTCCCATGTCCTGGCCTCCTCTGTGATTGATGCCGCACGGCACCGCGGGCTTGACCTGCTGGAGGGCAGCAACGCGTTTGAACACGCCACCCAGGGGGTCACGGCCACCTGCGGCGACCAAACGGTGGTGGTGGGTAAACCTGACTTTGTCCGTTCCGTCACCTCGGGGTTCGAGGAGGCCGAGGTGGCCGGTGGACAACTGGCGGTCTATGTGGGCGTTGACGGCCGTTTCGGGGGAGCGCTGATCATGAGTGACCCGCTCCGGGACAATGCGGTGAGTACGCTGGCTGACCTGCGCCGGCTGGGCGTTCGGGAAACGCTGCTGCTCACCGGCGACGCGCGGGCCACTGCCGAACAAATTGCGTCCAAGGCCGGGATTTCACGGTTCCAGGCAAGTTGTTTGCCCGGGGACAAGGTTTCCATCGTCGCGGGACTGTGGGAACGCCCGGTCATGATGGTGGGCGACGGCGTCAACGACGCTCCGGTCCTGGCTGCCGCCGATGTTGGTGTCGCCATGGGCGCCAAAGGGTCAACCGCGGCGAGCGAGTCTGCCGACGTCGTCATCATGCTTGACGACCTATCCAAGGCGGCGCTGGCAGTCGACATCGGGCAGCGCACGGTCCGGATAGCGCTGGCGAGCATTTGGATAGGCATCCTGCTGAGCATCGGCCTGATGGTAGCAGCGGTATTCGGATACATTCCAGCTGTGGCCGGCGCCCTCCTCCAGGAGCTTGTCGATCTGGCCACGATCCTGAACGCGCTTCGTGCCCTGCGCGATGGCCGCCATCCAACCGCGACGGCGGTGGGCGGCCCGCCGGTGAGCGTTGCGGCAGTGAGGTAACGGCCGACGTCGTGCCTAAACCTGGCGTGACTTCCCCTGTCGCCGGGACGTTTATTTCCCCGCTGAGTCCAGCGGTGGCCACCAGCCGGATGGGGGATTGATGACAAACCGACGGCCGCTGACCTCCGTGGGCGTTACACGCACCAGGTGGTCCTTGCTACCCGCCTCCCAGGGTGACAGCCCGGCGTCGGCTGCTTCCCGGAAATCCTCCTGCGTGCCCACAACCGTGGCAGTCCCCTTGATGATGACGCTCCATGCGATGGTGCCGTAGCTATTCAGGCCGTCGGCTTCCAGTGCGACCGGACTTTCAGCAAGCACCGCATCCAGTTTGGTACCCGGGCCTGTACGGAAGACGACTGTCCCATAGTCGGGGACGTAGTTCACGGGGAAAACTTCGGGCCCGCCAGCTGTTGTTACGGCGACCCGGCAGACCGAAGCCGAACGGAGGTATTTCCAGCAGTCATGAATGTCGAGGACTTCTGTTTCCGGTCCTGAGCCGTTGCCTTGCATGCTGCCGGGCCCCTACTTCTTGTGCTTCCTGCGTTGGATAGGGGTGATCACTGTAGGGCATGGCGGATGAGTAAGAACCGCGTGGGCTGTGGAACCGAGCAGCAGCCGTTTGAAGCCGCCCCGGCCGCGGCTTCCCACCACGAGCATCCGGGCGGACGCTGCGGCCTGTACCAGCGCCACGGCCGGTTCCATTTCGGTTTCGAGGACTTTGTGCACCACAAGGTCCGGATAATCCTCGCCGAGGCCGGAGATTGTTTCGGACAGCACGACCTGCTCCTCATCCTGAATCCGTTGGGCCAGATGCTCGGTGAGGGCGGCACTGTCGATCCATCGGTCGGGCCCCCGGAAAGCGTGGACCACTGTCAACTCCTGGCCTTCCCGGTCTGCCTCCGCGGCAGCGAACGCAACGGCCTGGGTGGCTTCTTCCGACCCATCAACGCCTACGACCACGCCCTGCCGGCCTTCGATCTCGTGGTCTCCGATGACTGCGACTGGACACTTCGCTGCGGCGGCGACCTGCAGGGCCCGGTCGGTCAGCGAACCACCCAAATGGGGGGCGCCGGAACCTACCACAAGCATTGACACCTTGGTCGAGTACTTACCCAGCGAGCCGGCGACGCCTCCTTCCAGGACTTTGGTGGTGATCTCAACCGGAACGGTTCCCCGAACGCGCCCGGCGGCGGTTTCCAACAGTTCGTCGGCCTTCTCCAGCAGCATTCCAGTCCAGGGCATGGGCTCCGCCACCCAGCGATCGTCCACTACGTGGAGGATCACCAGGGCTACGTGGGCGCGCGCGGCCCGCTGCGCAGCCCACCGTACGGCCGCCTGGCTCTGGGCAGAATCATTGGTGGCGACGGCGATTGGGTTGGAGGATCTCACGGCTGGCCTTCCTGTGACTTTTGTTCGGGACTGTGGACGACGAGGACCGGGCAGTGCGCGTGGGCAACGCAGGCCGAGCTGACGGATCCCAGGAGCAGGCCACCGAATCCGCCATGGCCGCGCCTGCCGACGACGATCATGTCAGCGTGGCGGCTGGCGTCAATGAGCGCATCTCTGGGGTGGCCCCTGACGACACGAGGAATGACGTTCGTGGGCGTCTCCGGACCGAACGCCTTTTCCATCGCTTCGTTGAGGATCAGCTCCACACGTTCCTCGAAGCGGTCTATGCCCATTGCGACGTAGCCGGCGTAAACCTGTGGATCGTCCCAGCAGGCGGTGGCCAGCACTTTGGCCCCTACCGGGACGGCCAGTCGCTGGGCCTGCCGGAGCGCCTCCACCGAGGCCTCCGACCCGTCCACCCCCACCACGAACCTGGCATCCTGCAACGCTGACTCCACTATGACCGCTTCCCTTCATTACACGATTGCTCCCCTCCAGCCTGAAACGTGAGCTAGTGGACTTGTAGGGCCAAAAGTCACCTAGAAACCGGAGGAACTGCCTGAGCTTGAAAAGCGTTGGCATGGCCAAAGGCACGACTCGCTATCCCTCAGGTTGGGCAGCCGGCTCTGCGTTCTGCCAGAGTCCGATCACGTTTCCTTCAAAATGCCCTAGTCCACCCATTGCAGTCACCTAGTTTCCAGAAGGGATAACGCCGCTTACCGGCCCATCATTGGGACGATATTTCTGTTTTCCAAGGGAATTACCTCGATGGAGGCTAGCTGACCGGTCGCCGGACCGATCACCAGTAGAACGTGCTGGGCGGTGATGCCGGCAAGTGCAGTGACCACCCGGTCGACCAGCCCTGGCTCCGGTGGAAGGACGACTCCCGCCGGCAGCGTTTCGCCGCCGGCATCGGCCCGTCTCCACACAATTACCCTGGCGCCGTTCGCGGCGGTGATCGCCTTGGACAATGCCGCCGGATCGAACGCTGTCACCAACGTGACCCGGTCGATGGTATGCGCGCTGGTCAGGGAAGCGGCTGCCAGGAGCACGCGCTCGCGCCGCCACAGGGCAAAGTGATACGCGGCAACGAGGCCCGCTGCCACCAGGAGGCCGAACGGCGCCCGGATGCGGTCCAGGAAGCTGCCTCCGGTCACATCGCCAAGGAGGAACTCGAAGGTCCGGTACCCGATCACCAGGAGGGCAATGAGCCCCACCACGGCACTGATGCCGAAGAACACGATGAGGTATACGCGCCTGCCGGGAGGAATGGCGTCCGCGCTTTGCCGTTGGCTCCCCGGCTTCCACGCCTGCCACCAGGCTGGACCGCCCACTAGGAAGGAACTGATGCCACCCAGCAGCAGGGTGCGCGTGCCGCTCCCCGCAAGTTGAGAAACCGTAATGGCCAGCGTTGCATTGATAACGACGCCAATGCCGGACGCAGCCGCCGCCAGTGCAACGCCCGATGTCACGAGCCGCCCTGCACGCCGCGTGGCGGCAACGGAACGACGCGCCACACTGACGCGGTGATAACGCCACACCAAGGCGCCGACGGCGGCAGCGGCGATAGCCGAGCCCAGCGGAGCCAGCAGCTCGCTCATGGGGTCACCCGGGTCGAATGCCGTTCTCAGCAGCACAAAAACCACGACGCCGGCCCCGCCGAGCGCCGTGATGCCCGCAGCGAAGATCCCGACGGCAATCAGTGCTACGTCCATCAGCGTGGTCTCCAGTTTGCGGCCGCCACCCTTGAACCAGTGCCACCACCACACGATACTTCCGCCAGCGGCCCAAACCAGCGCCCGCAGCACAGACTGCCACCACGCTTCCGTCCCCGGCGTGAGGCTGGTGAAGCCCCGGATTGCGACGTCAAGCAAGCCGCCCAGGGCCGTGATGGCGGCGAACGCGCCCGTGAGCAGTCCGAAGGCCGTGCCGATAACGGCCGGGACGTCGTCAAGATTGACGGGATGTTTGACGGGGTGCCGCCACATCCAACGGTGCCAGATCCATATTCCGGCCCAGACAAGGCCAACGGACAATGGCGAATACCACCGGGGTTCTTGCTGGCCGATGAAGGACGCCGCAAACCCCAGGAGGGCCGTCACGGACACGATCAGCGACACCGCGTAGGCGGCGGCCAAGTAGAGACCCCACCCCGCTGAGATGCGTTCCGCGCCGTCGTCGAGCCTTTTCCAGACAACCCACCACAGGAGCGCGGCGAGCGGTCCGCCGATCAATGTGAAGGCAAGGGAGCGGGCAAGTCCGGCCACATCACTGGAGGCCAGCAGCGCGCCCGTGCTGAACAGGCGCTCCAAAAGGCCGCTGAGCCCGACAGCCGCGATCACCACCAAGGCAAACAGCAGTGCGTAGAGGATCAGGCGGCGGAGGGTGAGTTGGGCGGACCCTGCCGTTGAAGCTGTTGTGGAGACTCGGGAAGTCATTGCTTCAAGGTCGATCCGGTGCAGGACAGAAGCTGGTACGGAGCCTGGTCGACCAGCCATTTGCCATCGGTCTTCACTAGGGAGAAGCGGTCCTCCATCTCGTATTCGGAGGGTCCGAATGGGCCACCCGAGCCTGAACTGACGATAGAGACCTTCACCAGGGCCGTGCTGTCCCGCTCGGTGGTTGCGATCAAGACAATCCGGGTGGGCAGCGGGCCGCTTTCGCGGAACCCGCTGCAGGAGGAGCGGGCAGCCTCCGTGAGGTAGGAATTGGCAGTGGCCGTGTCGCCGTCGATGACCGCCGTGCTGTACCGCTGGACAACGCCCGCAGGTGTGGACTCATCCAGCACCTCTGGTTCTCCGCGGGTGAAAACGACTGCCAGCGCGACCACAACCAACAATGCAATAGCCGAAATGATGGCGATAAGGATCCGGTCCGGCTTTCCCGCCGCAGCGTGCATGCCTCAGTATCGCGCACTAGTAGCCCCTTTGCATGTGTCTTCTGGCCCTGGTTCAGCAGGCTCACAAGTTTCCGGCGTGCCCCGGGGAAACGAGCATCAGCAGGAGAAGAAGACCAAGCTCAGCCAGTCCGGCCGCGAAATACTTTTCTCCAGCATCTATTCGACCGAGGTGTTGTGTCGAACCTCAGGATTGGGCGGCCGCTTCACCCACCGGAGTCGCGGAGGGCCGATACGGCGCGATGCGATTGATCCACCGGCTGCCATGGCGATGAAGCCAGCGGCGCCAAGTGCCGTGGACATCAGCACAGCTCCGATCATCAAGATGACAAAGCCGGTTGAAGTGAGCAGAACCGCGCCGGCCAGGATCCAGCCATTGGACGCTGGCCGCGGCGGCTGCCCCAAGCGTGCGGCGAGCTGCGGGTCATCCTCGAGCAACTGGCGCCCAATCTCGTTGAGCTGGCCACGCTCGCGCCGGGAAAGCGACATTTGTACCCTCCTGAACGTGCATTGGACGCATGAGTCCGACGTCAATATCCAGTGTGCAGCCGGCCTCCATACGCGGGTAGGGGCGAACGTCCCGAACGATTACAGGCGCCTCGACTCTGGATATGGTTGGCAGGCAGGGTAAAGCGGAGGTATGTGCAATGGCGGCGAAACCCCTCCCGTCCACTTCCGTCGGCTGGTGCCGGAATCGGCGAGCAATGGCGCGCGGATAAACTCATCGCTTCGCTGCGCGGCGCTGCCTGGCGGTCCCGGACCGCCGGGGCCGGGACCAAGGGCGACCGCCGCTATTCCTGGGCACGGACCCGCATCAACGGACCCGCCGAAACCGGAGAACACTGGCTGCTCGCCCGCCGCTCCCTGAAGGACCCCACAGACCTGGCCTACTACATCTGCCACGGCCCCAAACGTGCTGGCCGAGCTGGTCAGGATCGCCGGCGCCCGGTTGTCAACTGCAACTTTGAACTGACCAGTGGCTGCAGTTTGTGTTGACCGGTGGCTGCAATGGACTGACCGGTGGCGGCAAGTAGTTTTGAACACTGGTCAGGCGCCTG